>NZ_CP156660.1:2129838-2434100 GCF_039851975.1 Desulfoscipio sp. XC116 | reverse complement strand
GCTTTAGCCAAGAGATTATCCCGCTCCGGGGTGGATGCGATAATTGCCGAGGGTATGGAATCAGGCGGCCATGTGGGGGAACTGACTACCATGGCACTGGTGCCCCAGGTGGTGGATGCCGTGGATGTACCCGTGATTGCCGCCGGGGGTATTGGCGACGGTCGGGGGATGGCTGCGGTTTTAATGCTGGGGGCCGAGGGTGTGCAAATGGGCACTCGCTTTATATGTGCCCGGGAATGCACTGTCCATGAACGGGTCAAGGAAGTGGTCATCAAGGCCAGGGACCGGGATACCATCGTGACCGGGCGACCCACCGGCCACCCTGTCAGAGTATTGAAGAATAAACTGACTAAAAAGTTTATAGAGCTTGAAGAGTGCTGCGCTCCGGGGGAAGAATTTGAAAAGCTGGGCATGGGGCGTCTGAAACTGGCCATGGTTGATGGCGACACAGACATGGGTTCGGTTATGGCCGGGCAGATATCCGCCATGGTACAGCGGGTTGAGCCGGCACGGGACATTATCAGTAATGTGGTGACTGACGCGGAAAATATTATTCGCCACATTTGCGGCAAGGTGGTGCTTTGATCATGCTAGCCTACATTTTTCCCGGACAGGGATCGCAATTTGTGGGTATGGGTAAATCACTGTACGATAGTTATGATTTCGTACGGAAAATATTTGATGCAGCCGACCGGGCATTGGGTTTTGCCTTGACTGAACTAATTTTTGAGGGTCCGGCAGATGAGCTGCAGAAAACGGTTAATGCCCAGCCTGCTATACTTACCGCAAGTATTGCCATGTATGAGCTTATCAAACGAGCCGGGATCAGACCGGCGGCGGTGGCCGGGCATAGTCTGGGCGAGTATTCCGCGCTGGTGGCGGCAGAGGCTGTTGATTTTAACGATGCTGTGAGGCTGGTGCGGATGCGCGGGCAGTTTATGCAGGAGGCCGTTCCGCTGGGCCGGGGCGGCATGATGGCCGTGCTGGGACTTGCACCCGACGAAGTGGAGGAAGGCTGTCGCCGGGCTGCGCAGGCCGGAACGGTGGAGGCCGCTAATTTCAACTGCCCGGGGCAGGTGGTGGTAGCCGGAGAAATCCGCGCGCTTAAAAAAGCGCAGGAGATATTTAAAAGTATGGGCGCCCGCCGCTGCATATTATTACAGGTCAGCGCTCCTTTTCACAGCAGCATGATGACGCCTGCCGGCGAAAGGCTGGTAGCCGAACTGGCCCGGGTACAGATCAAAGATCCGGCGATACCGGTGGTAGCCAATATTATCGCCGATTATGTCGCTACTGCGGGAGAGGTGCGGGATGCTTTGATCCGGCAGGTATCCGGCCCGGTAAGGTGGGAACAAAGCATACGCCGGCTGATGTCCGATGGTTATGATATGTTTGTGGAAGTGGGGCCGGGACAGGTACTCACCGGTTTGCTTAAGAAGATTGATAAATATAGCCGATTCATTAATTTTAATGGTGAGGGGGAACCGGAACAGGTTATTGCCCGGTTGAAGGAGGCGGTGTAAAATGGATCTTGGCGGTAGAGTAGCCTTGGTCACCGGGGCTTCCCGGGGTATCGGCCGGGCTGTGGCCATAGCATTGGCCGGGCGGGGCGCCCATGTGGCGGTGAATTACAACGGTAATGCCGGCGCGGCCGAGGAAACGGCTTCTCTGGTGCGCGAGCATGGTGTCGAAGCACTGGTGATACGGGCCGACGTAGCCGATCAAGAACAGGTCGGCGCCATGATGCAGCAGGTGCTGCAGAAATTTAAGCGCATTGATATACTGGTCAATAACGCCGGCATTACCCGTGATAATATTCTGGCGCTCTTGCAGGAGCAGGATTGGGATGCAGTGATCAATACAAATTTAAAGGGTGCTTATCACTGTGCCAAGGCGGCGCTGCGCCCCATGCTTAAAGCGCGCTGGGGCCGCATCATCAACATTAGCTCGGTGGTGGCGCTGACCGGTAACCCCGGACAGACTAATTACGCTGCGGCCAAGGCGGGCCTGATTGGCTTTACCAAATCTTTGGCCCGGGAGATTGGCTCCCGCAATATAACAGTTAATGCTATAGCCCCGGGATATATTGCGACGGATATGACCACCAATTTAACGGAGGAGAATAAGGCTCAGCTGTTAAAAAGCGTACCGTTGGGCCGGCTGGGCGCTCCGGAAGATATAGCTGCCGCGGCGGCTTTTCTGGCCGGGGAAGGGGCCGGTTATATAACCGGGCAGGTTATTGTGGTGGACGGCGGCATGGCCATGTAAATAAGGTTTTTCTGCTTGCTTACCTTTATTAGGTGCGTGGGAGGGGGTGAAATTGTGGCGGACATATTTGAAAGGGTAAAGGAAATAATAGTTGAACAACTGGGTGTAGAACCGGGGGATGTAAAGGCCGAGGCTTCCTTTGTGGATGATCTGGGGGCGGACTCCCTGGATATTGTGGAACTGGTCATGGCTCTGGAAGAAACATTCGAATTGCAAATTCCCGATGAGGATGCGGAAAAAATTCGCAAGGTGGGAGAAGCTGTTCAATATATTAAAGAACATCAATAAAAGTAAAAAGCCCCGCCGGTTATCCGGTGGGCTTTTTTGAATCATATATTTAACCAAATTAATTTTTTGCCTGGAGGTTGTGTGTTGTCTAAAAGAGTGGTAATTACCGGTATCGGACTGGTTACTCCGGTGGGGAATACCCTGAATGATTTTTGGGGCAATCTGACCGGTGGCATCAGTGGTGTGGGGCCGATCACCCGGTTTGATACAACAGGATATAGCAGTAAAATTGCGGCAGAGGTGAAAAACTTCACCCCCACGGATTATATTGATCGCAAGGAGGCCCGCCGTATGGACCGCTTCACTCACTATGCGGTGGCGGCGGCGGCCATGGCCGTGGAAAACGCCGGGCTGGACATAACTAAAATAAACCGTGCCCGGGCCGGGGTGATTTTGGGTTCCGGTGTGGGGGGTATCGAGACTTTAGAGGATCAGCACCGGGTCCTGGTGGAGCGTGGCCCGGGCCGGGTGAGCCCGCTTTTCATACCCATGATGATTTCCAATATGGCCTCCGGCCGGGTGGCTATTAATTACGGTCTGCGCGCCTGTAATGTAACCACAACCAGCGCTTGCGCTTCCAGTGCCAATGCTCTTGGAGATGCTTCTAAAGTGATCCAGCGCGGCCAGGCTGATGTAATGCTTAGCGGCGGCACCGAGGCACCCATTACGCCGCTGGCCGTGGCCGGCTTTTGTTCCATGAAAGCTCTTTCCACCCGTAATGATGACCCCACCGGGGCGAGCCGACCTTTTGACTCGGGCCGTGACGGTTTTGTAATCGCTGAAGGTGCGGCAATACTGGTATTGGAGGAAATGGAACATGCCCTGGCCAGGGGTGCCGATATACTGGCTGAAATTACAGGGTACGGGGCATCCTGTGATGCTTATCATATTACGGCCCCCGACCCCGAGGGCGCTGGAGCGGTGCTGTCCATGCGCATGGCCCTGGAGGATGCCGGCATGTCCCCGGAAAAGGTGGATTATATTAACGCCCATGGCACTTCTACATTACTGGGTGACAAGTTGGAGACCCTGGCCATAAAAGAAGTTTTTGGCGAACATGCCGGGCGGCTGGCAGTAAGTTCAACCAAGTCCATGACGGGGCATATGCTGGGGGCGGCCGGCGGTTTGGAGACGGCGGTATGTGCGCTGGCTATCAAGGATGGGGTAATTCCACCGACCATTAACTTGGTCGAGCCTGATCCGGATTGCGATTTGGACTATGTGTCCAACGGCGCTCGCCGGGTCGATGTAGCGGTGACGTTAACCAATTCCTTTGGTTTTGGCGGGCATAACGCCACACTGGTTATAGAAAGGTTCACTGCGGAAAGGAATATTTAAACATGGGCCAGTTTAACAGTATCATTGATGATTTGCAAAAAAAAGTGCACTTCGTTTGGCGCAACCCGGAACTGTTGCGCCTGGCGCTCGTGCACAGCTCTTTTACATATGAAAACAGGGGCCGGGAAGAGCAGAACAATGAACGGTTGGAATTCTTAGGAGATGCTGTACTGGAATTAATCATCAGCGATTATTATTATCGCACTTTCTCCCATAAGACTGAGGGTGACCTGACCAAAATGCGCGCCCTGACGGTATGCGAACCTTCTCTGGCCGCGGTGGCCCAACGCCTGGAATTGGGCCGGTATTTGTTCATGGGGCGGGGTGAAGAGCATTCCGGTGGCAGGGAAAGACCTTCTTTGCTGGCGGACGCCTTTGAAGCCCTGCTTGGTTCTGTTTACCTGGATGCGGGTTTGGAAGAAGCCCGCCGGGTAGCCTTGCAGCAGTTGGCCGATATTATCGAAGAGGTAAAATCAGGTCAGACAGTGCGCGATTATAAAACAGATCTACAGGAAATATTGCAGCGTAAAAGCGCTGACCCCATTCACTACTTTATTATTGATGAAGAAGGCCCCGATCATGATAAAATATTTACAGCGGCGGTGGAATACAGGGGTAAAAGACTTGGCTGGGGGCAGGGCCGGACCAAAAAAGAAGCGGAACAGCAAGCGGCCAGGATGGCGCTGGACAAGTATGCGTGAAGTACGGAAGTCTGAAATAGCGGCCAATTGGCAATGTAGATGCGTGGCGTTAAACGTTGATAGCTCAGCGGTTTGCATAGCTATTAAACCGGGAGGTCTGTTATATAATGGGTTTATTTAGTAAATTAAAGGATGGCCTGAGTAAAACCAGAAAAAATTTCGTGGAGAAAATTGATGCTATTGTCACCGGTCGCAAGGTTATCGATGAGGAACTATACGAGGAGCTGGAAGAAGCGTTGATCCAAGCCGACGTGGGCATTGACGCCTCGTTGGAGCTGGTTGAAAACCTGCGCAGTGAAGTGAAAAAACGCCGGATTGGCGATCCCGAAGAATTACGGGCCGTGCTGAAGGAGCTTATTCAAGGAATTCTGGGCGAAGAAACCGGCTCAATCAATATAGACGGCGAGCAGCCGGCGGTAATCATGGTGGTGGGAGTTAACGGCGTGGGCAAAACTACGACCATTGGTAAACTGGCCCACTATTTTAAGGAAAGCGGCAAAAGTGTGCTGCTAAGCGCCGCGGATACATTTCGGGCGGCGGCCATTGACCAGCTGGAAATATGGGGCAACCGGGTGGGGGGGGCCGTGATCAAGCACTCCGAGGGCTCAGATCCCGCCGCTGTGGCTTTTGATTCGCTGCAGGCCGCCCGGGCCAGGAAAATTGATGTGCTTATCGTGGACACCGCGGGCCGGCTGCACACTAAGAGCAACTTGATGGAGGAATTGAAAAAGGTACACCGGGTGCTGGGACGGGAAATGCCGGGCGCCCCTCATGAGGTGCTGCTGGTGCTGGACGCCACCACCGGGCAAAATGCCATCAGCCAGGCCCGCCTTTTCAAAGAGGCGGTGGGGGTGACCGGGGTGGCCCTGACCAAACTGGACGGCACCGCCAAAGGCGGCGTGGTAATTGCTATTAAACAAGGTCTGGACATACCCATTAAAATGATCGGTGTCGGCGAAGGGATAGACGACTTGCGTCCTTTCGACGCCCGGGAATTTGCCGATGCGCTGTTTGTAAAGGATAACCAAGCGGCGGAGCAGGCAGGATGATTTTTGCGAAATGAGTGGACGGGAAGCAGCAATGCGCCGAGGGGGTTACTTCATTGGGCTAACCCGGAAGACCGACCAAGGTCTTCCGGGTTAACTTGTCATGCAGTCTGGTTACTTTTAGGTAGTTCAGGATCATACATCATAAATAAGCTTGTATTGATACTTCATAAACTACTTTTAACAAAGCAGCTATTGAAAAAAGAACAACCAGTTTAAGAATACTCCCCAATATAATTTCGGCTCCGTATCCCAGCAATTCCGCTTGGTTTGGGTTGACTGTCTTATTTGCCACATACATTCCTAATCTGCGTCCTAATGCATGTACTGAAATACCCGCCATCCTTGTCGCCGCCGCTCCTTTACACGGAATTATTCATACTTCCTAAAATTCGTATGAATATATCTTGTTTGTTTCGTTAAATCCAACTATTTCCTTAATATATTTTATATCACCTATCATGTAATTCATGTATGTGTTTTGATTTTGGCCGATTTCTATCACATTAACAGCGCTATTCTTATATTCAATATGTACTTCATTTATATTCTCATCATTAATATATCCACCTATTAATATGTAATCTCTACCATCATTTAGCGATGAGATGATAGTATGTTTTGTGAATGGGGCCTTTAAATCAACCTTAGCTATGTCCATCTCATTTAGTTTGTAAAATTTATGTTCCTTTTCTATACAAGCTAATCCCTCATGTAATATATTATTTTGTTTTATGAGAAATATAACAAAAGAGTAATTTTCAACAGGATTTATTTCTTTTATAGTAAGATCAGTATTTTCAAAGTCATTTTTTATATTGTTCTTAATCAATTCTATAATATCTTTTTCATAGTTGGATGAATCAATTACATGATTTGTATCATTTATTTTTATTGTGCTGTTATTGGAATCATTTGGACTTTTTCCATTAAAAATGCTGCATCCAAATAATTGCACAAGTCCCAATAATAATAAAATAGCAGTAAAAATCTTACTCATAATGAATCCTTTCATTTTTTCTTAATTCTTTATATTGAAACCTTTATTTCAGGTTGGGAATTAGCAAGTGTTTCATTAATTCTTTAAACATACTCTGCCAATATATTGATAAAAGCAAATCAAATACAACTACTTCGTCATCAATCTCCATAATTTTCATAATAATATTTACTGTGTCTTTATAGGTTGGGATTCCCGCATCAAATAATTCTTTAGGATACAGATTCGCTTTATTTTTCGTGACATAGATATCATCGCTATCTAGCATCTTATCAGATAACTCATCGCTCGCAGCCATTATTATGTTATTACCAGACAATCTTTCAGACAAAATAAATAAAGCGTATTCAATATTCCTTCTTACTTCATCTCGGATGCCAAATCCCAGCAAGTAATTCCAATAAGGATAACTTGAGTCGGACAGTTTGGTTGCCCTTAACCTTAACTGATTCTCTTCTAACACAGCGACTTTGTTTTGTAGTTCAATTATTGCATCTCTCAGTTCATCAAGTTCGGATTTTTTGACACTCCCCACCAATATCCCTCTCTTCTCTAAGTGGAAGTAGGGTTATAATTCTATTATCATAATTAAGGAATTATAACCGTCAATTGCTATGGCTTTAACCGGAATCTGGCGCCTCCCGCGATTTCCGGATTGAAACTTATTAAAGATAATAATATTTAAAGGATCTATATATAACAATCTTGTTCTCTTAATCCTTTAATTTCTTTTGGGCATGGCGTAATAATAGGCGGCAAGTATAAAAACTATTACAGGCAACAAGGCAAGTATTTTAAACCAATTTTCCGCACCCAGGAAATATAGTGATGGTAGGGTTAAGGCGACTCCACTGCTTAATAATATTTTCCAAGACTTTCCCCATAATCCCCATATAAATAAAATTACAGAGGTTCCAATTAAGAACCAAAAAATAAAACCAACCCAATTAAAACCCATTTGCAAATTTGCCCTCCCTGTGTTCAACTTACTATGTATGCAGGTAAGCTTTAATGCAAATTAATTACCTGGTACTGGATAGGTGTAAATTGATGTATCAGGTCCAATGATTGTATTTTCGTTCTTAAATTGCAGCAAATTTCCCTTTTGACCTATAAACTTAAGCCAATCTCCCTTGTAAGGCACATCGTTGGTTTCAGCAAATTCCTGTTCTTCTTTTCCCAGTAGCTTTTTGTACAATTGAATGTTTTGATTGTTTTTTAGATCAATCAATGTTAATATGCCGCTATTGTTGGGTCTAATGATAAGGTAATTTTCACCCATTCCTTCTATAAAGTAACTTTCTTCTTCTCCATCTTGTTCCTGATGTCCTTCTCCCGGTAGTTCCTTATAATTGATCGTTTTGCTTATTGTTCCTGTGTTATCATCTATAAAAATAATTTTTTTACCGTCAGTAAGGATGATCTGTTCCTTATAGAACTTAATGTTATCTTCAAACCGAAAAGCATAATGCAAACTAGCTTTTTGTAGAGTATTGTTGGCTAAATTTACATATATTGAGTGAACATTATTAAAAACATGCGGTTCGCCATAATTGTTTATTGCAGTTAACAAAACATTACCTTTCGACGTTTTTTCAGCAGTTAAAGTTGGTCTAGGATCGTCGCCTGGTCTGTATTTTATGATTAGATTCAAGTCAGTGAGCTTCTTGGGAACAGATTTGCCAACAGCAACAAACAGTTCGTTAAGTTCGTCATTAGATTTGTTTAGCCAAAAGCGATATTCGCCTAATGAAGTTCGCAAAAACCCGCTATCAATATTTACAACGCTACTTCCTGCAGTCCATTCAACATTTCCTCCTAAAGCTTCGGCAACAAACCTCAGCGGTACTAATACTCTGCCTTCAATAACTTTGGCTGGCATATCTAGTTCCACGGCTTTATCATTTATATAAGCAGTTTTCCGGCCAACAACGAGTTTAATATTACTACCCTTTGTTATTAAATTTTCTCCTATAATCGTATTGGTAACATTATCCCACTCAACCTGTACGTCTAAAGCTTCAAAGATGGCCCGCATTGGTACCATTAGGCGACCATTTTCCAACTTGGGCGAAACATCAAAACTTAAATCTTTACCATCCACAATGACTCTGATTGGCTCGACAGCCATAGCAGGAACAATGTTAGCCAGTGTAAAAACGATCACAGCAACAGCAAAAAGGATAAACCTGTTCATCTCGTATCTCTTCACTCCATTCTTCTGGAACTGAGTTTAGGCCCAATGAAGCCTAAACCTAATTTAGCATTAATACTTAGAGCTGTCTACACTAATTGCTGCACCCCAGTATTATAAGGATATGCTCTATTATTTAAATCCCAAGTTTGCGTAGGTGGATTGTATCCGCATTGCTAATCAATTACCCCGTGGGAGGATATCAGTGCCGATTTTGCTAACAGCAGTCCTTGTACGGCTCCTAAGACTGCAAACACGAAAAGCGCTACCAGATAAGTAACAGGTTCCCGTTGAACCCAGGGGGCAATTCCCAAAAGGGGCATAAAAAAGCCCAGGGTTACGAACCCTATTGAGTAGGTTGCAGCGATTCCCTTTAAGGCAGGATGGTCACCTCCCGTTATTCTCATCAGAAGTAAAATTAGAGCCGCGGAAACAGTGCTCAAAAAAAATGTTCCGATTAACCCCAATGTCAATCCTAATGGGCTGTTAATTATTGAAGAAACTAAAAACACATCTGCTGCTATCTCCCATGGCGTGCTGGTTGGAATACCTAATAACAGTGCGGCAAATGTCAGACCGTCTACGATGAGAGCTCCTACGAGCCCTGCCGCAAGGGACCGTATTAATACATCCTGCATAAAGGCATACCTCCTTTGTCTGTCTATAATTTGTTTCATTCCTTCGTTTTTATACAACCAAGGGAATAATTTGGCTGCAGGAGGATTGGACCCCTTTATCCCGAGGCACTGCCATATCATAACAATGCCGGAACAACCCCAAAAACCATTTTTCCCCTGGGGGACATCAAATATTTGTTCATGGGGCGGGGCCGGATAAAAAAGCGGAACAGCAAGCGGCCGGGATAGTACTGGACAAGTATGCGCAAAGTAATGGATAATAGTGATGGAATGGTTTGGCATACAGCAAGTGTATATGCATGCAAAGGGTATGGTGTTTTAACCGGATGGGTAGCCTGGGTAACCTTGACCAAATTGGACGGCATCCATCCAAAGGCGGCGTGGTAATTGCTATTAAACAGGGCCTGGACATACCCATTAAAATGCTTGGCGCCGGCAAAGGGATAGACGCCTTGCGTTCTTTCAACGCCCGATAATTTGCCGATGCGCTCTTTGCAAAGGATAACAAAGCAGTGAAGCAGGTGAGGTAATAATGATGGTATTCCCCAGCTATTATAACAAGAACAAAGCAAGCGAATTGTATCTGCCCCGTTATGACAAGGTGGTTCAAGAAGCCACCGGAATACGTAACGAACGGAAGATAGCGCCGGCTGGCAGCGATCAAATTAAAATAGCCTTATTTGTCATTGATATGCAAATTGGTTTTTGTCACCCTGATGGCAGCCTGTCAGTACCGGGTGCTGTTGATGATGTGGTCCGTTTATGTGATTTTATCTATGGTAACCTGGAAAAGTTGAGCGAAATCCATCTTTCTCTGGATACGCACCGGGCGTATCAGATTTTTCATCCGTCGTGGTGGGCTGATAAGAATGGCTTCCACCCTGCCCCGTATACGATTATAACTTATAACGATATTCAGTCGGGCAAATGGATGCCGCAGTTTCAACCGGCTTTGGCAGCTGATTATATCAAACGTCTTGAAGCGGCCGGCAAATATAACCTGTGTATCTGGCCCTTTCATACTATGCTTGGCAGCATAGACCATGCGTTGATGCCGATACTTTTCGAAGCCGCATTGTTTCACGCGATAGCACGCAAGGTGCGGACCAATTTCGAAATTAAAGGAGAGCATCCGCTGACAGAAAACTATAGCGTACTATCACCGGAAGTTAAAGAGTTAACCGACGGTTCCGATACACTGAATGTTGGCTCGTTTAACACCAAGTTTTTTAACGCATTGATGCGCAACGATCGGGTGTATATTGCCGGTGAGGCCTCCAGCCACTGTGTTAAAGCTACTATCGAAGATCTGCTGGATATTCATGAGGCTAATCCAAACCTGGTGCATAAGGTTTATATTCTACAGGACTGCATGAGCCCCGTACCCGGCATCCCGGGTGTTGTGGACTTCCCGGCTATTGCCCGGCAGTCATTGCAAAGATTTAAGGACGCCGGGATGCGTGTGGTAAACAGTACTGATTCTAACGCAATGGACGCAGTTCTATAAAAAGAAGCAAAAGGCGGTATGGATAGCGTGCCGTCTTTTGCTGTGTGAGCGCACCCGTATAAAAGAACAAATGCCCGCCCTATTGCAACATCTGTGAAACGGGCCTCGTTTATTCTCTTTGAATTATGGATACAAATATGATACCATAAGGATGACTTTGCGGGAAGGAAGCATAGCAATGCCTGATTATGATGAGATAACAAAGCAGTGGCGGCAAAGCCTGATTGAGCGGATTATACAGGCACGGACAGACCAGGGGCTGACGCAGGCGCAGCTTGCAAAAAAGGTTGGAACACAGCGTTCCAACATCTCCCGGCTGGAGAGCGGCGCGCACAATCCCTCCCTGGATTTTCTTTTGAATGTCGCTGACGCGCTGTGTATGGAATTGGATTTGGTTCCAAAGGAAAAGGAGGACACGGCTGCTATGGAAAACCTCTATGAGCTTCGATTATATGATACGCCTTTGCTGGAATTCAAGCTGGAGGAACGGGGTGTTAGTCTGACGGCAGAAATTACGAACGTGCCGGATGAGCAAAAGCATCTGCTGCCGCTGGATTTACAGCTGACCGACGAGGGCGTATTAAGCTGGCTGCGGCATCGGGTAATCCCGAAAAACCGCGCCTTTGTGGAGGAAATATTAAAGACGCTGGGGCTTTCGGTGGGAAACACTAAAGGTATCATCGACGTATGCAAGGGGCTATCCCTCAATGATAGCTTTTGGGTGGTTCCCAAGGGCTCTGCCGGGACGTTTGCGGAATACAACCTCTATGAAAACGAGTTCTCGGAAATTCTTTCGCTGGTTGCCTACACGGGCATTGGGCGGATCAACCGGGCCTTTACCACTTCTCCAGAGCTGACCACGGGCGGTATGCTGCCCAAGGCGTGGCACCGGCTGGAGAACGGCGAGATCTATTTGTATAAGGGTGGCACCAGCGGCGCGGCTAACACCGGCAATGAGCCGTACAGCGAGTTTTACGCCTGCCAGATCGCCCAAGCCATGGGCCTGAACGCCGTCATGTATGATTTGGAACGTTGGAAAGGTATTTTGTCCTCCAAGTGCAGGCTATTTACCGATATTGATACCGCCTTTATTCCTATCGGGCGGTTAGTGCGCTCCAGTAGCCTGCAGGCTTGCCTTGACTATTGCGCCGAATTGGGCGAGGATTTTCTGGAAACCGTGCACAGCATGTTGGTGTTTGACGCCGTAATCTACAACGAGGATCGGCACTTTGGCAACTTTGGCGTACTGCGGGATAACCATGCAGGCGCGATCATCGCTCCGGCTCCCATATTCGACAACGGGCTTTCGCTGTTCAACTACGCCATGCGGGACGACATCGTCCATCTGGACGAATACGCGAAAACGCGTTTTCCCGCATATGGGGATATTTCCTTTGAGCGTATCTGTTCCGAGGTCATGGGCAAAGCGCAGGCGCAGCGGCTTCGCCGCCTGATCGGGTTCAAATTTACCCGGCATCCCTCTATCAACTGGCCGGAGGAACGGCTGGAGGCCATTGAAAAGCATACACAGCTCCGTGTGCGGCAGCTTTTGGGACTGATGCGGCAAAAGAATACGCCGTTTTTGGATCGGTAAATACTCTATGAATACGAAGAACCTGACAGGAAAAATCTACAATGCTATGTATCAAAATATCCGGCAAAAGTGCTGGCGTTTGCAGGAAAACGGAAGTAGACATCTTCTCCGGGTTGTAGTCGATGCCCTTGTTCAAAATGGCGTAGAATACCCGGATCAGTTTGCCGCATAGGGATCTATACCCTTTTGTTTAAGGCCGTTGCTGAAACTCTTACCGAATTAGCTGCTGACAAAAAATATCTAGGTGTAAAGATTGGCTTTTCGGCTGTTCTGCATACATGGGGACAAAACCTCATGCACCACCCGCATATTCACTACATTGTACCCGGCGGCGGATTATCTTTCATCGGAAAATGGGTAAATAGCAGAAAGAAGTTTTTCATCCCTGTTAAGGTATTATCCCGCAAGTTCAGAGGTAAGTTTCCGTATCACCATAAACAACTCCACGACCAAAATAAGCTTGAATTCCACGGCAGTCAAACCTATCTTTCCGACAATAATGAATTTGAAACGCTGTTCTCCTCTCTCTATGGCAAAGAGTGGATTGTTTACTGCAAACCACCATTTAGAAATGATGCTTGTGTTGTTGAATAGCTGGGTCGTTATACTCACCGGGTGGCTATATCCAATAAGCGCATCGTTAGCATTGAAAAGGAACAGAATTGCTATATTATACCCGAAATAACGCTTTGGAAAGCAGGTTTCAAAAAGTAATCAACCTAATGGCTGGCAGCTGATACCCGTGCACAAATCAATTTAGTGTCTCGTCTTAAGAATTTAGCCGACGTATTGAAAGAAATGGACCAGGAGCAATTCCGGCAGATAATAGTGTGGCTGCGGAACGTGATAAAGCGCAAATTGCCAGGAGCATTGCAAAAGGAAATTGAACATGTACTAGATAAAAGCGAACCCCGGGAGGTGGAAGAAATGATCACCAACATTGAGCGGACGCTGGACGAGATGCAAAGGGCAGCTGAAGCAAGGGGAATGGAAAAAGGAATTAAAGAAGGTCAAACAAAGGGCAAAATTGAAGGCAAAATCGAAGGCAAAATTGAAGGCAAAATTGAAGGCAAAGTTGAGGTAGCCAAAATTGCTTTGAAAAAGGGTCTCTCTGTGAATGACGTGGCGGAAATAACCGGGCTATCCATGGAGACTGTATTTGAACTAAAGAAAGAATTGGAAAACTAAAATTAAAAGTGAAGTTGGCTCTTACCCGTACCTATAAAAAGGGGTAAGGGCTTTTTGATGTTCTCGAAAAAGAATGGCGGTTTATTCCTCTTGTAGTGCAGCAAATTACGGACGAAGGTATTGTTATAAGCGATTAAGCCCAAAAACGATAGTAAAACTAACCGACGATTTTGAATTAAAGCCGCGAAGCAATGGAGGTAAATTTCGTGTCCTTGCAGGTCTACGACAATTAGAGCTTATGTAAGATAACTAAATATACAGGTTCAAGACATAAGAGGTTTATCCTCCGTATTCTTGTCAAATCGGGGCGTAGGCTGCAAGGTTCTTCCTGCGGCCTACGCCTTTCATTGTCGTTTTCTGATGGATATAACGGAAAAACAATTGCTTTTGTTGTGAAAGGTAGATATGAGGAAAATCAGCGGACTGGGCGAAAACAAGCTAGGGGACCAATTCAGTTTGTCGGGTGATCGTGTCGTTTGAGCTTCGGGTAGGGAGAAACGCCAAGTAGGACGCAATTCAGGGCTTAACGTATATTTTCGTTAAAATGTTGGCGGTATCCCTAATAAAAGTTGAAGTACTCTTTAAAGTAATCTCGTCTAATAGTATGACGGAAGGGAGGAGAGCAAAATAAAGCACGAGACAACCGTCCGCAGGATTTTAGATGGCGACCAAGACGCTTTTCGCCTTCTGATAAACGAATATAAAAATCTTGTCTACGCCATCTGCTTCAATGCGGTGCACGATCCGTTCGAAGCGGAAAACCTCGCGCAGGAAACGTTTCTCCAGGTCTACAAATCCCTCCCGAAATACGAATTCCGAGGTCTTAAGACGTGGATCAGCAGGATTGCGCTAAATAAATCAATTGATTATAAACGAAAACTTTTGGCCAAGAAAAACCGTGAAACTATTTCCCTTGCCGATATCGAACTGGTAGCCGACGAAAGTACGCCGGTTCAGGACATCATCATCCGGGAAGAGGAAAGATTGTTGCTGGCGGAAGCCTTGAGCCGAATTCCGGAACACTATGCGGCAGTACTAAGGAAGAATTATCTGGCGAACAGAAGCCCCAGGCAGATCGCGGAAGAAGAAAACATCAGTATTCGTACAGTGGAAACCAGGCTTTACCGCGGGAAAAAAATCCTGCGAGAACAGTTTGAGGAGTTGAGCAAGAATGGATGAACATCTGAATAATCCACAATGCCATGACTCCAGCGCCTGGAAAGCTTATCAGGCGGACAGACTTAGCGATATGGAACGACTGGCGATGGAAGAACATATTCTCACTTGTGAAAGCTGCCTGGAGATCTATCTGCAGATTTTGGAGGAAGAACTGCAAAACGAAGACGTTTCCGGTCCCGGTCCTAATTTTACCACTGAAATAATGAGCCGTGTTGCTGACGGGTACAAGAAACCGCAGTATTCGACGCTCCCAATCTCCAGAACGAAGCTTCTCGTTTCTTATACTCTTGCAGCCGGTATCGCCATGTTTTTCTGGGTGGGCGGCTATTTCGATAAAGTCTCCGCCGGCCTGGAAAAAGGCATGGCCAAATCCACGCAGCTGGTGGAAACAAGAATAGAGCCATTACCGGGCATTATCCAGACAGGATGGACGTTTAAAATATTGGATAATCAACAATCGTTTTTCCTGCAAAAATTCTTCGAAGAAAAGGAGCAGATTTATGAAAAGTAAGAGTAAATTCTTGACGTTTCTTTTATCGATTATACCGGGCCTTGGCCATATCTACCTGGGATTGGCGTCCAGGGGGATTGTCTTTATCGTCGCCACAGCGTTCGTGGTCTGTGGCGGGGTAATGTTTATGCTGCTGGGGATTTTCTACGAGCCGATTCCGTTTCTTGTCCTGCCCTTTATTTGGCTGGCGGCTTGGGTCGATGGCCTGGTTCAGGCCGACAGGATAAACCGGCAGCTATTTGATTCGCAGGCGGCGGGTGTAGATGCCGGCCAGGCCTGGCATAGGCTGGAGGAAGATTTAAAAGGCCAAAACAATAAGATTCTGGCCATGGCATTTTCTTTTATTCCCGGCGCAGGCCATATGTATATTGGTCTGATGGAAAAAGGAATTGTGCTGATGATTACTTTCTTCCTGACTCTCTATTTAAGTGATTTTCTCAGGCTGTCCTTGCTTATGATGTTTGCTCCGGTACTTTGGTTTTACAGCATCTTTGATATCATGCACAGGGTTGCCGACACAGAAAGGAAAGAGGAGCCTACGTTTATCGGAGATTTGATTAAGGAAGGGCAGCTGACGAAGAAAACCGGCAAATTCGCAGGCATCGGTCTAATTGCCATCGGCGTGATTATGATTCTGAATCAGATTGTTCTGCCGTACATCAGCGTTTACCTGGATTGCAGATACATCGAATATTTAAGAACGGGATTTATCGCGATTTTGTTTATCCTGGGCGGCATTAAACTAATGATGGGCAGCAAGGAAAAAGAGACGATAAAGGGAGAGGGACAGGAATGAGAAAGTGGAGAGTAGGAACCATTTCCATGGGGGTGCTCCTGATTGCCACAGGCCTTATCCTCCTGGCCGGCGAGATTCAGGGGTACAATGGAGCGGGGCTCATCCTGCGCTGGTGGCCGGCAATTCTGATTATCCTCGGGGCGGAGATTCTGGTCTATGTCTTCGTTTCCCGGGAAGAACAACCGAAAATTAAGTTCGACGGCTTGAGCATTTTTATAGTCATCATGATTATTCTGATTAGTTCAGCTGCTTATGGTGCCGGCGTTTTCCTCAAAAGCGATTTTTCCGGACACTTTTTGGGCGGGATGGGCCTCTATAAGTACGAAACGCTGATTACCCGGGATTATGAGTATGATGCCGAAGGCGTCGACAAATTGCAGCTGCAGAACAGCTACGGAAAGGTTCGGATAGAACCTTACACAGGAAATAAAATACGGATCAAGTCTTCGATTCACATCCGCAACAACGACGAAGAAGCCGCCCGAAAGCTGGCGGAGAAACTGATCGAAATCAATGCGCATAAAACGCTGACAATCAGCACGAATGACTCTGTTTTAAATGGCGGCTCCAATTATCAAGGCAGTCTTGATTACGTGGTCAAAGTTCCCAAAACGTTGAAATACGATATCCGTAATGAATACGGAAGTACCACTCTCGCGGGTCTGGCAGGCGAGGTGAAGATTTACGGGGAGTCCGGCGAGGTTAAAGTAGACGGATTGGGCGGTAATTTGCAGATTAAGAACAGCTTTGGCCAGACCAGGGTCGATGATGTCGCCGGTATAGTCAAAATTGAAAGTGAAAACGGTGAAATCGTTTACAGCAATACCAAAACAGTGGCGCACAATGTAAGCCTCTTCAACAAAACGGGCGGTATTCAGGTGTATTTGCCGTTCGCTCAGGAGGGAACATTTGATGTAACCACCGAAAACGGGGAAATCAATACCGGAGGTTTCGATACGGAATTGAGCATTACAGGAGCTCTCCATAGTGACCCGCATGGCCCGGCGTCCGATCGTGCGCCAACGGAGGAGCCTGCAGTTGCACCCCAAGACGGTCTCCGTCAACAGATTAAGCAAACCATCGGTACACCCAACCCGACCTTCACCCTCCGGACAGAATGCGGAAGCATTGAGTTAAAGGGGAGATAACTCAGGCAGATAATAGTGTGGCTGAGGAACGTGATAAAGCGCAAATTGCCAGGAGCATTGCAAAAGGAAATTGAACATGTACTGGATAAAAGCGAACCCCGGGAGGTGGAAGAAATGATCACCAACATTGAGCGGACGCTGGACGAGATGCAAAGGGCAGCTAAAGCAAGGGGAATGGAAAAAGGAATTAAAGAAGGTCAAACAAAGGGCAAAATCGAAGGTAAAATTGAAGGCAAAGTTGAGGTAGCCAAAATTGCTTTGAAAAAGGGTCTCTCTGTGAATGACGTGGCAGAAATAACTGGACTATCCATGGAGACTGTATTTGAACTAAAGAAAGAATTGGAAAACTAAAATTAAAAGTGAAGTTGGCTCTTACCGGTACCTATAAAAAGGGGTAAGGGCTTTTTGATGTTCTGAAAAAAGAATGGCGGTTTATTCCTCTCTATTAATTATCTGTGTTGCGATGAAATTGAGGATATTCGCTTTGCCGAAGCTGTATTTGTTGATAATTTAAAACATGTGTCGGAATAAAAATAAATAATTTTGAAACCGAAAGCCCCCTTTTTTTATCTTAGTTTAAAAGGGGGTGAAGGAAAGAATTCTAAAGGAATATTTAGAAAACAATGGGGGTATGTCACAGGAGAAATATACCGGCAGAGAACACAGGCCCAATGTCGCGCACTAACGCAAGTGGATTAGCCAGTTTAGTCATATCGCGGTTAATAACATTTCCAATGATTCTTGTTAAATAAGTGGTTCGTGGTATACCAGAGAAGTCCGAATAAATACATCATAGTTAGACCGCACAAAGCATTAACACATGTTATCTTGACTTAGCTTTTTTGGGGAATTTAAAGCGGACGTACGCTAAAACATCTAGCTTTTTAAAGGAAGCTTAAGAGGATGGGAGGTGTTACATCTATCTTGCTTGTCTTGTAAGTTATTCCAAAGTGCAGATTCAGGACAATTGTTGTAGTGTGTGGGAAGATACTTTTAATAACTAAAAGGGAGGAAAATATATAATGCATAAAAAAAGAGTGTACTATGCTCTTGTTGTATTTATTATTTGTCTTTTTGTGGCCAACTCAACCGTTTTTGCATATTCTGAGTTGGTAGATGATCAAGGCTTTGCGGCTCCCGTTTTAAAAGATTCAAACAAAATAGATTTACTCCAAGTTACAAATGATGAAAATTCGCTTGATGAACCAAGTACGATTAATTCTTCTGCAGAAGGCTCTTCTCCTGGTATCATTTGTGCAGTTTGGGCAAAGCTTTCTTTGGATAAGAAAAAACAAAATTTTAAATATTATGGGAAAATATCAAGTAAACCGGTTGCCCAAAAGTTATCTATCCGTGCAGAGTTACAGTATGCTAGTCCTGCTGGTGGTAAATGGATTAGAGAACAGAGTGTGCGAGTTGTTGAAAAAGAGAATACCAGCAATGTAGAAACCGCTACCGGAATCTATGGTGTCTCTTGGGGGCAGTGGCGATGCAAGGCAGTTGGTTCTTATTGTGATACAAGGTTTGTTCCGTCTTCGCAAGCATCAACTGATTATAGTAAGATTATAAATGTTGATTGGTAAATTTTTAGTTAGCAATACAAAACTAATTATTACTATATGCGCTATTAATTTAATTCTTCTCATGTTCCAGCTTGTCCCTGACATTATAGTAGAGAGGTATCTTGAACGATATGCATCTGACGCTTTAAGA
The DNA here is from genome assembly GCF_039851975.1 of Desulfoscipio sp. XC116. Classification (GTDB taxonomy): domain Bacteria; phylum Bacillota; class Desulfotomaculia; order Desulfotomaculales; family Desulfallaceae; genus Sporotomaculum. Next base: position 2,414,991 of record NZ_CP156660.1, on the reverse strand, counting down.
ATTAGTAATACTTACAATTGGGAAACCTATACAGGTAAAGAAGGGATATCTTATTATTCACCAGAACTACAAAAAGGACTGTTTCTAAAGGATTTAAAGGAAAACATGCAGTATGTTAAGTGCCAAAAAATAACGTCTAGGTGTTATGTTGAGCAATTTAAAGGTGTCAAAATAATTGATAAAATAAACGCGCAAGTATATTTAACAGCACGTTATATTAAATCCGACTTGAATATGAAAAGATCTTATTCAACTGATATGGTTCTGATAATGCGTAAAAATCAAGAAAAATGGGTTATTTATAACATAATATTTAAAAAGGATGAAACTGGAACATGAGGAATTCTCCCCTTAAACCAGAACAACTTTTAGCAGTGATTGAGAGTTTAGCTTCAAACGATGCATATCTATTAAAGCTAAGGTTTGGTTTTATAGAATCCAACCCTAAGTCTATTGAAGAGTTAGCTAAAATCTATAATATATCTACAGATGAAATGTATAAAGAACTACGTCAAATAGAGAAAATTGCTCAAGCCAAATTACGTGAAATAAAAGGTTCGTAAAGATAATCGGATAATAAACAAGGCGGCCTACAGTGTATTGTTCAGAACCCTATATCACTGGGCTTTCTTCGGAAAATTCGGCATAGTTTTTAGGTGTATTCTTCAGCTTGGTTATACCGCTTTGCATTCGGATATCCGTATACTTGTGTAAGGTGATTATAAAAGCCGTTGGCGCATAACTTGCATTTTGGGATTCAAGTTATGCACTTCTCTGAAGCAATTCTGTTTCTAACCTTGTTTCCCGTTTGGCCAGCTTTAATGAATAGCCGGCTAAAATTAAACTGACCACCGGCTAAAGCCGGCTAAAAGCAACCCGTGGCTTAAGCAACCTTAAAGTTGATGACTGAAACTCAGTCATCAACTTTAAATGCTTCCTCTGGTCCATCTGTTTGCTGATTTTCAACGTATTCTTTAACGATATCCTCCGTGATGGCACCTACTGTTGCACAAAAATATCCTCTTGCCCAGAGGTGTTGGCCCCAATATTTCTTTCGTAAATGTTCGAATTCTTGTTGCAGTAACCGCGATGACCGTCCTTTAAGATATTGAATGATTTTTGAAGGTGACAAACTAGGTGGGCAGGAGATCAATAGATGCACATGATCCTTGCCTACACTACCTCTAATTATTGTGATATCACGGCTTAAACAACTTTGCCGTATAAGCTCTCGCGTACGCAAAGCAACTTCACCACGTAACACTTGATACCTGTACTTCGTAACCCAAACCATGTGGTATTCAATGTTGTAGACCGTATGGCTCCCTTTTCGATATTCTGCCATAGCATCCCCCCAACCATATTATGGCGTAGGGGGGAAAATCTATGCTAAAGCTCTTCGCCTAAAGGCGAAGGTTCTAGACCTGGCGATTGGAAAATAAAGTAGCAAGAGCGGAGACAATAATAACAATCTCTCGTAATGGAGATATTTATGTCACATAAATCTGCCACATATTGATTATGGATGACACCCGGGCAATGATAAAAACTAATGGACGGACTGATTGACCTTTTACGATTATTAATATCTGTAAAATTTCAAAAATTTTCGGACAAGACTGTTTGAGTGAAAACAATTTTTCTTTAACTTCTGCGAGCTGTGCTTGTCGATAATTTAAAGAATGTGTCGGAATAAAAATAATAATTTTGAAACCGAAAGCCCCCTTTCTTTATCTTAGTAAAAAAGGGGCTTTTTTGATTATAATTTAGTAATAATTATTTAGTTTTTCGGAACTGCCGGGCTATATCTAAAAATTAAATACTACTTAACAAGGAGGTGAGTTAATATGTTAACTAGGCAACATCGAGATCCTCCCCCAAAAAGTAATAGTGATCTGGGGACAAGCCGGGTACAGACCTTGCAGGCATGTGCCCATAATATTGCCACCCATAACCACTATTGCTACTCTAATTAAAATGCGTTTTTAGTCTGTTTTCAACTGCTAAGATTTAATTTTAAATCAAAGTAGACTCTCGGAAATTAGAATAAAGTTGCGAACAAATGTTTATTAATCCTGATGGGAGTGATAAAGCTTACTTAGAATTTCGGGTTTTGGGTATGCAAAAGAACCCAGTTAAATGCTAATAACTAGGTTAGCCAGATTTTATAGATTGGGCAACTGAAAGAGCTAAGCTACTTGAGAGTTGGTTTTACCTTCCCATTGCAAGATCATTGGACGAATATCCAAGCTTTGGTGACTGACCCATGTATTAATTTCATCCTCTGATGGTGCCGTGTTGGCAGCATGGTAGTCTATGAATTAAAAAATGGTGGAAGAGGCGGTACAGAAAGCGAATATGGACTTAAAAGAAATAGATTTGGCTAGACATGTAGCCCAAAGTCGAAAAAATGTTAGTGAATTAGAAAGGAAATGATTTAAATCAAAACGAGAAGGTGGTAAAAATGATTAAAAAATTTAAAGTACACTGGACTATTTGGATGGGACAACAAAGCTCAAATATCTATGATGTCCAGACAAATAATTACAGACATTGAAGGCACGACTGATTATAAGACAGCAATGGTTATTTTTTTATCTAAAAAAAATAACCATTGGATTATTGATAATATCATTTTAGACAAGAAAGGATTATGAATGTGGCTTTTGATAAAGAAAGATTGCTGAAAATTATTGATAAGCTAGATAATAAAGATTCTTATATGTTTAGGTTAAGAAACGGTTTAATTGATAGTAAAGTGCATACTTTAACTGAGATTGCTTTGGTGTTAAATATATCCCAAGAAAAAGCATGTAAAGAACTGAGAAGAATTGAAAGATACGTTTTATCTGAATATCGTAAAAATTAAGTGCTAGTAAGTAGCATTACTCTGGTAATAAAATGGTGTCTAGTGCATATTTCGGTTCGCTAAAGTCACTGTTCTGGCAGTTAATGAGCCATGTTTACGGAGCAAATTGAGCCACGGTTACGGCTGAGATTGAGGCGATCATCCCGGAAGCACAAGCTAGGTAGGTTTTGCCGTTATCGCAGCTATTCCGAATTCGGAATAGCTGCGATAACGGCAAAAGTCACATTAGTATAGCGCTAGGTATATACACCGTTAATGAAGGTTACCAAGTGCGGTTTTACACCTTCAATGATTTGGTTATGGATCTTTATGCTGCCCTAGCTGATAACAATGTAAACAAGGAAAATTAATAACATACTTAAAAATGACATGATTATATTAGACGAATTAAGTTACCTATCAATGGACGAAACAGCCTCTGACCATACTTTTACGGGGGATAGCTACCGGATGAGGACCGCCCTTGACATGGAGCCTCGCGCCCGTATTTTAAAAGGGGCCGAGGCATCTAGCTTTTCGCTTGTGGCCCCTTGCCAAAAGGCTAACACGGGATTCTCTATGTAAATGGTCTCTGCTTCGCTCCGATAAACGGTCACTAGCTTAGCGGAAAGTTAAATGCCGTCCAATTATGCTAGTTTTTAATGGCCAGAAATGTGGATTCTCAAATGGCCGTTGACACTTGAGAACATCTATAAATTTTTTTAGTTTATTACTATTATTTTTGAAACTAAATGGCAGATTTTTTTATCTAGTAATTAAATAATAAAATAAGGGGGATATAAGATGGTAAAGCGTTCCAAGTTAATAGCAATGATGCTGATAGGGTTAATGATTTTTACTTTAGAACAACCTGTTTTAGCCCGGGAGAATAATCCGAAAGCCGAGATTACTCCACAGACATACAATTATTTAGTAACCACAAAGTGCTTTTTAACAGATAGCGGTAATGGCGTGCTCAGTGTTACCGGAAAGACAAAAACGTACGAAAGCGTTGATAGTATTACAACAACTGTTTACTTGCAAAAAAATACTTCCAAGGGATGGGTAAACGTAAAAAGCTGGACCAACAGCACAAATAACAAATCTTCTTGTAATGTCAAAGGTACAATTACCGTAGCTAAAGGTTATAAATACCGGGCTTATTGTCACCACCGGGCAGAGAAAGGTAAATCTATAGAAACAAATACCTCAAACACAAAAGCCTATTTGGTTGAGTAATCAATTCTTCTCATTGCATTGGCCAGCAATAAAATATCATCTTCAGAAGCTTCTCCGCTTATAGAAATGAATATATCCATGTCCATCCAGGATAAGTCTACTAAATTATTTTTATAATTAATTAATATTGCATCTTGTCCTTTAACTTTTACATTTTTCATTTGTGCATCTTCAGTATCGTAGGAGATACCCTGTTCAAAACCTTTAATTATATTTATTTCAGTAATAATGATTTGCTCCGATTTTTCTCCGACCATGGTAATGTTAACTTCCGTTGAGTTTCCTAACTGATCAGTTTCTATTTGTTTTATTTCATACATACCCAACATATCAACAGGTAGCAATATCTTATAAGGGACATCCTGTAGAGCACGGATAATTTTCGGATTCAGGTAATTCTCCGTGCTTTCTTTCTCTTTCCACGGGGAACTATTAAAAGATATTTCCACAGATTGGACTTTTCCGTTTAGAAACGTTTTAATACTCTTAAATAGCTTACTGCCGAAAGCTCCCCCCTCTACGGGAAAAAGAAATAACGGCGCTCCCAGTATTAAGCAGATCAAACAGGCAGCTAATGCTAGTTTTAAAACCGGTTTTTGTTTCTTTGTATGGTATTTTTGATTAAATTTCTCCCATGCTTCTTCCAAATTAATGTCGGTATCTTTTCCTGCCCGTTGTTGAAGGGCTTCTTTTATTAATTCATCAATAGAGGCATAGCCATGAGGATTGCGCTCACTCATTTATTGATACCTCCCTTAATAATCTTTGCTCCTATTAAATCATCATTTATTTTTATATAGCCTTCCCTAAGCAATTGTTTCTTGATTAGGGCTTTACCCCTGTACAGCCAAATCTTAATGGTACCCTCCGGCTTGTTAAGCAATAAGGAAATATCTTTAACCTTCATTTCCTCATAGAATCGGAGGCGGATTACCTGTTTCATTACAGGGTCAAGTGATTCAATAGCCCTATCAACAGTATCCACAGTTTCTTGGGATACAACTACATATTCCGGTAAATTTTCCGGCAAATCCGAGATCGGTAACGATTTTTCAAGGTTAACTTCTTTTTCATGCTCCTTAAAAATTGCATTAACATTGTTTATAGCAATTTTTTTGATCCAGTCTTCAATTTTGCCTGGGTCATTTAGTTGATGAATATTCTGAATCGCTTTATAAATGGCCTCTTGAGCCGCTTCCTCAGCTATATATTTATCTCCACAGTAAAAATAGGCCGCTTTATAGGCCGTTTCATAATATAAAGTGAAGATTAATCTACTGCATTCTTTGTCTAACTTTTTTGCTTTATTTTCAGAAGGATTTTTAAACATAGCTATACCTTTGCTATATTTGTTTTTGTTAATATTCTATAATTTTTCTTTACTTCCTGTAAGTTGTGCTTGTCAATAATTTAAAACATGTGTCGTAATAAAAATAAATAATCTTGAAACCGAAAGCCCCCTTTCTTTATCTTAATAAAAAAGGGGGTTTTGGGGTTGTAATTTAGTAATAAAAACATAATATTAATATCGAACTCAATGAATATATACCCAGTTTTAATAAAATCAAAGTTGAATTAGAATCTGGAGAAAAGCTCAAATTAAACACTGGGCAATATTATTTGGAAAAATGGAGTGAGCCAGATGACAAACTAAACAATAATGAAAGAGGAGAAATTAAATATATGACTTCTGAAATTAATTAGGATATAGTTCTTACCAGTGAAGCTATAATAGAAACTCATGGCATTAATTCAAAGACTCAACTTTCCCACTTGCAAAACGACCTGTATCCCAATAATTAAGCGGCCTTGCTGGTAAATAAAATAACCCTTGAAATTTTTGAAAAGATACAGAAAGATGGAAGTAGATATTCATGGTTGAATGGGTGTTACCCGTGAATCTGGTAAATCCATGTGTTTCATAGCAACATGCTTTAAATTTTAGAATATTCAAAATAGTATTGATAGCTTTGTTGCTAATATTGTAAAATCATAGTACCAAGAAGGGTCAGCCTGTAATTTTATAATTTTTACGTTGGTTTTACAATTAAGCACTGTGATTACGCACGTGGTTAAAGTATAAGTTTTGGGTTTCTTTTGCGCAAACATTACAACAGAGAAATTCCACGGTGGTTCTTTAATGATTAAAAGGAGGCAGAAATGAATATGCAATATACCCCTCGCGAAGAGCTTTATCACAGAATTAAGAGATTTCAGGAGTTATTATTAAACAATGATGTTGACGGAGCATTGATCATTCAAAAGGCAGATCTGTTTTATTTTAGCGGAACCTGTCAAAACGCCCACCTTTTTATACCGGCCCAGGGAGAGTCTGTCTTGATGGTCAGAAAGAGCTTGAAAAGGGCGAGGGAAGAAAGCGCCCTGGATAATATTAACGATCTGCGGGGTCTGGATGAATTGTTCAAAACCATTGCCGCCCGGCTCAATGGGCGCGGGAAGGTCGGCCTGGAAATGGATGTATTGCCGGCCAATCTATTTTTAAAATATAAAAAACACCTATTCCCGCTAGAGGTAGTGGATGTATCAAAATTCATCCGCGAAACCAGAATGATAAAATCTCCCTACGAAATTGACAGGCTCAAAGATTCGGCTAAACTGAATTTTGAGATGTTCTCCGGTGTGTCTGATATTCTAGGGGAGGGAATGACTGAGGTTGAACTGGCGGGCAAGTTGGAGTCATTGTACCGGGAGAAGGGGCATCAGGGTGCCATCCGCATGAGAGGATTTAATCAGGAAATTTTTTACGGGCACCTTATGTCCGGGTGGAATTTATCCTATCCCAGCTTTTTTGACGGTCCTACCGGAGGAACCGGCCTCAATCCGTCTTACCCACAAAGCGCCGGCTTTAAGAAGATAGGCGTCAACGAACCGATTATGGTCGACTATGTAGGGGTGTATAACGGATACATGGTGGATCAGGCGAGGATTTTTTGCATCGGCGAACTGTCCGGAAAATTGGTCGGGGCATATGAGGCCGCATTGAAAATAAAGGCTCAAATTGTTAAAAATGCCCTGCCGGGTGCAAACGGAAAGGATCTGTATGAGATTGCCGGCAACATAGCCGCCGAGTCGGGCTACCGGCAGTATTTTATGGGCTTCGAGGACCGCGTCAGCTTTATCGGGCATGGGGTAGGAATTGAGCTTGATGAATTGCCCGTAATCGCAAAAAACTTTAATATAATCCTGCAGCCGGGGATGGTTTTTGCCCTTGAGCCCAAGTTTATTTTCCCCGACGAGGGCGCTGTGGGCATTGAAGACACTTTTGTGGTAACCGAGAGCGGCCTGGAGCAGATTACCTATTTTGACGAGGCCATTCAATATCAAGGGAGCCGTTGAAATGGGTCATCTAAATAAAGTTTTTGGCCCTGTCGTATGCCAGGACCAAAAACTAACCGAGCATCGATTATTTGATAAGCCTTTGTAAATAGGCATTTATAAATTACCCTACAACCACATCCCGTTTTTTCAGCCATACAGCGGCAAACGCGGCGCAGACAGCGAGGTAGAAAAAACAACTGAGGGCAAATTGTTCAATACTGCACTGCATTGGTCCTCCGGGGCTGTTGGCCCGCATGCCCAGACACAGAAGAGAATACGGATACAGCGCTCCATAGCCCTTGGCGAGCGCCGCTATTCCCGTGACGCCGCCGATCAGCGCCATAGCCACCGGCACGGCAAAGCTGCGGATCACAAGCGAGATACAAAGCTGCAGAGCGCAGATGACGATCCCGCCGACAACGCCGTATAAAAGCCATTCCGGAAGCTCGGGCGGCATCGGAGCGGCCAGGCCCGAAAGCTTGCCGGAAATCACAAACAGCGCGCCGATCCAGACCTGCGTAGAAATCACCATGACGGAGGCTGCGAGAAGCTTTGCAAGATAGATGTGTGAAACCGGCACGGGCGCCGTCATGACGGCATTCCAGTTGTGGTTCGTATGCTCCAAACGGCACAGATAGGAACAATAAACACCTATAATAGCAGGGAGAAAAAAATAACAGGTGAAGAGGGTATGCTGTGTCCACAGGCTGTACCACTGATCCTGCAGAATGCCGATGTTCTGAAGGTAGTTAAAGGTGCCCATAACGGCGGGCAGAACCGGAAGGATGAGAAAAACGAGCCAGACCGGGCTGTGCCGCAGTTTCATCCTCTCGGCGCGAAGTGTTTGGAAAAACATGGCTCACATCTCCTTTCTCATAAACAGCGTGCGACCAATCATATAGATTGCGCAGAACGCAACGGCTAAAGTTATAAAGCCGGGCCAATCAATCGAAACATAGTAAAAATCGACGATGCGCGTGGTCTTGTCCCAGTCCATTCGGACGGACATCAGCACCCCGTAATATCCCCAGAGAAGAAACCTTTCCAGGCTTTGGGGAAAGAACAAGATAAAAAGACCGGCAAACCCACCGATCAGTCCCACGCTAAGAGGCGCCATCTGGTTGGCAAAAAGAAGGGACAGCATCTGCTGCAGTAAAAGGATAGTCAGATTTACGGCTGTTGTAAAGAGCAGGTAATATAATAATTTATCGGACGGCGGGTTCCCGTCAAATCCTGTTGCATAGCCTACAGCAACCATGAAAACAAGCTGTAAAACAACTGCGGTGAGCATATACAGAGCTCCGCATAAGAATTTGGCGGCAAACAAACGCTGGGCGGGCATCACGGTATTCAGAAGCTTAAACGTTTGCCCCTTATGCTCAATATCGCAGAGCCGCGATGCCACCACTGCCGCGACGACCGGCATCATGATGGAATTAAGCAGTGGAAACTGGTATAAAAAATACATCCACCCCTGGGAAAGGTCGTGCGCGTCCATTCCTTGAATATCCCATAAAGACCATAGTATCTGCACGAAAATCAGAGCGGCAACGATCAGCCATACTCTTCTGCGGCGGATTTTCTGAAATTCCATGGCAAGCGCTTTCATTATAAACTCACCGCCGTTCCGGTCAGTTCGAGGAATATATCCTCAAGAGTTTTGCGCCGTTCCTCTATGCGCACCACACCTATGTTTCTTGCAAAAAGCCGGTGAATATGGCCGGCGAGCTCGTTGTCGGAAAGCTTAGGCAGCAAAAGGTAATCCTCCTGTATCCGGCAGGAAACGTCTTGTCCGCCGAGTATTTTAGCCGCCGCCTCGTTATTTAGAGTGCGTACGGCGATGCTGTGCTTGCTCCTTTCATGAAGTGTGGACAGGCTGTCCTGAAAAACAAGCTCGCCTTTGCTGATGATTCCGACATTGTCGGCTATCTGGTCAATCTCGCTTAACAGATGGCTTGATACCATCACCGTCATGCCGAATTGTTTCGGCAATGAGCAAATCAGATCGCGCATTTCCTGAATGCCCGCCGGATCAAGGCCGTTTGTCGGCTCGTCGAGAATCAAAAGCTTTGGATTTCCCAGCAAAGCGCAGGCCAGCCCAAGGCGCTGCTTCATGCCCATCGAATACTGGCCTGCTTTTTTCTCCTTCTGATTTTCCAGCCGGACGATTTGCAGCACCCTGTCAATATCTTTTTCCGGCACATTTTTGAGCGTACAGAAAATCTGCAGATTTTCCTCACCGGTCAGGTGCCCGTAATAGCTGGGCGATTCAATCAGAGACCCGACATTCCTCAGTATAGCAAGTCTATTCCTACTGTTTACCTGCCTGCCGAACACGGCGATGGTTCCGGCTGTCGGCTTTGCAAGTCCCAGTATCATTTTCATGGTGGTAGACTTGCCCGCGCCGTTCGGTCCGAGAAAACCGTAGATGATACCTTCCGGCACCGAGAGATCCAGGTCCTTAACCCGCGGAACCTTTCCGTACTGTTTGCAAAGGCCGGTTGTTGTGATAATATCAGACATTTTGATGTCCCCCTTTACGTTAGACTGGGAACATCATAATCGAGCCCCCTTACAGGGGCCTGTGCTTAAGCTTACATTTACCTTAAACTTGAGAAGGAGCACTCAATTTATCCTGTATGTACGTTATAATGATCGTGGTGATTACTATGAACGATATTTTTGATTGTAGGCTGCTGATCGTAGACGACGAGCCGGAGCTGCGCAGGATGGTAAGTGAAATACTGCGGCGGGAAGGTTTTATGAAGGTCATTTCCGCCGCCGGCTGCAAAGAAGCGCGTCAGTTATTTGCGTTGGAGAAACCGGACGGCGTGATTTTGGATGTTTCCCTGCCGGACGGGGACGGCTTTTCACTGATGCGCGAATTTCGCGCCATATCGGCCGCTCCGGTATTATTTCTTTCCGCGCGCGATGAGGATGAAGACCGTCTGCTTGGCCTGGGACTTGGCGCGGACGATTATATTACCAAGCCATTTTTGCCGCGCGAACTGACTCTGAGACTCTGTGCCGTACTGAGCCGCGCCTATTTTCCGGTTGTTCTCAGACGAACGGAAAAGCCGGCCTTCCGTCTGGGCGAGACGGAAATAGACTTAAACAGCGGAACGGTATCGGCAAAAGCCGGCCTGTTTACACTTACCGCCAAGGAGTTTATTTTGCTTGAAAAACTATATGAGAACCGGGGAAAAATCGTAACCGGTGACGGCTTATGCCGCGCGGCCTGGGGGGACAATCTCTATGGTTATGAGAATACATTGATGGTGCACATCCGCCGACTGCGCGAGAAGATCGAACCGGAGCCCTCGGCTCCGCGTTATCTGGTCACCGTGCGCGGCCTTGGCTATAAGCTGACAGGGGTAGAAGATAAATGAAAAGCATGATGAAAATTCTATCACGCTATGTACTCTCTGCCGCCGTAATTGCAATTATTCTACTGATCATCAATTTCGCTTTGCTGATAGCATGGATCGTTCAGACGAGCAAAATAGCCCCAAAGGACTACAGCGTCTCACAGCTGGCTAATGGCCTGACCGAGTCCGACGGCATTTACTCGCTTTCCGGATTTGCAAAAAATGAGATTGCAAGACAATATCAATGGGCGATGCTGTTGAGCGATGACGGCCATGTGATCTGGAGCGAGAATCTGCCGGGCGACGTACCGCTGAAATACTCTGTTTCGGATGTGGCCGGTTTTACCCGTTGGTACTTGAATGACTATCCGGTCCATGTCTGGCGGCATCCGGACGGTCTTTTCGTATTGGGCGGTGCCAGGGACAGTGTCTGGAAGCACGGCATCGAAATGCCGCATAAGGTAATGGATAATGCCCTTGCCTGGTTTCCGGCCGTTCTGATCCTAAACGGCGCGGCTGCCGTTCTGCTTGCGCTGCTTTTCGGCTTGCAGCTGTTCCGTTCTCTGAAACCGCTGGCCGAGGGCATTGAGAACATGGCCGAAAAACGCCTTGTAGAGCTCTCCACCCGCGGCCTTCTTGGCGACCTTGCCGCCGGAATCAATAAAACCTCGGCCCGGCTGACAAAACAGGAGGCCGCTCTAAATAAGCGGGACAACGCCCGCACGACATGGATTGCCGGTGTGTCCCATGATATCCGTACGCCGCTGTCCATCGTGATGGGCTATTCAAGTCAGCTTGAAGACGATCCCGAGCTGCCGCAATCCAAACGGGAACAAGCGGGCATCATCCGCAGGCAGAGCGAACGGATCAAAACGTTGGTAAGCGATTTAAACCTGGCTTCCAAACTCGAATACGACATGCAGCCGCTTCGGCGGGGTTCCGTTGCACTGGCGCCGCTCCTGCGCGTTGTCGCAGCTGATTTTTTAAACAGCGGGCTTTCCGGCAGCTATTCCGTCGCCGTTATGATCGGCGAAAATGCTCAAAACACGGTGGTCGGCGGCGATGAAGAGCTTTTGAAGCGGGCGCTCTACAATTTGATGGCCAACAGTATTCGGCACAACCCCAATGGATGTGATATTAAGGTCACTCTGGAAAAAGGCTGGGGCAATTGTTCTCTTTCCGTTTCCGACAACGGCATTGGTTTCACGCAGGAGGCGCTTAACAACCTGAATTATCCGAAAGGCTCTGCCCGACTGGAAAACCACGGTCTGGGCCTTACCATAGTCCGGCAGATTATCAAGGCGCACGGGGGAACCACAGAGTTCCGCAATCTTCCCGAAGGAGGCTGCGCAGTTGTACTTGGCTTGTCCGTGAGCACTGCGGACGCTGATTTATGATGCCACCGGCTGGCGTACTCTCGGGCTACAATAGAGCCATGGAATCCAAATCCTCAGATTATGCACGTTTGGTTAAGCGTAAGAAAGAGAATCCGAAACGGTGCACCTGTTCAAAGCGGCAGGTTATTTCTCTTTTTAATAAAAATATGACAATCAGCTATATTATTTGCTCAACTTATCATTTTTTCCTGCTAAATGGCCGGTGTATGAAGGGAAAGACAGGGCAGATGATGAATTAACGGGGTATGGGCAGATAAATGAATGGAGATGTATTTAAGTGAATCGAACTTTAAAAGCATATATTGTTCGTAATCTATATAAATTGTTAACTGTTCTTGTAGTGTCCGGTATGTTCGTTCTCATCGCCGAAATGCCGGCGAGTGCCAATGTTGAAACAGCCATGAAGCTTCGCATGGAAGAAATTGACTATGTGACAGCCGGACAAGCTGATTTAAGCTATGTGCCCTTATTTTATGAACGTGAGGAAGACCGCCCCGCTCTGAAGATTATAGTTGATGCGGTAAATGTTATGAGTAAACACCCCGCGCAATTACATAAACAGGATCCTTGGGAAGCTTTTTTTGATACGGAATTCGTGCTGCAGCTAAAAGATGGTACTTTTATTGTGCTTACGTACGCATCTCAAGATATAGTCAATTTATCCTTGCCCGGGCAAGAGCCCTTTGGAGTAGACCCGGTAATTGCCGCCGAATATTCAAATCTAATCGGACTTTTTATTATACCGACTTATAATATTCCCTGGCCGGACACGATGATGCTGGGGAAAATGTACCCTGTGCAGGGAAAAACTACAGAGAGCAGAGAGATCAATATTTTTATCGGACCGTTGCGCGGCGTCTCTGGAGGAAATAACTATGAAGGGGTAAACGGGCGATTCTTTCCCAATAAAGATGATCTATACATTGCATCCATCCCGGTCAAATTCGGCAGATACGATACCTCAGTAGTCATACCTCCCTTTGGGGAAGCATTAAACGGGGGAATGGTACCCATTGCCCCTGGTCAATGGGAGCTTTATACCGTAGCCTCTAACCAGGAAAGTTCGAACGCACTCACTGTTGCACCAAATCCTAATCCATTATTAACGGTTAACGGACGGTTTGTTCCCTCAGACATGCCCCCGCGTATTGAGCAAGGCCGTCTCCTTGTTCCATTGCGGGTTCTGAGCTCTGCTTTGGGCGTTGCCATAGAGTGGGATGCCCAGTCCAATACCGTTTTAGTTAATACCAAAGCAACCGAACTTTCGGAGCGGTTTTCCTCAGTCTCAATTGAACTGTGGATTAACGGCAGTAAAGCCAATCCGGAAACTCCGCCCAGTTTGTATCAAAACCACGTGTTTGTCCCCGCCCGTTTCATTGCGGAAACTTTAGGAGTCCAAGTGAAATGGGATGCAGAGCTGGGAACTGTCAATTTTACTACCAAGGCAAATTAAAGCGAACGAGAACCTATAGACCAAACTCTATCATCGATGGGTTTGTATTTTAAACTAGCGCTTGATTGTTTTAGGATATACGGTAGCCTTATACTGAACGGCTTTTTAAATCAAGGTACAATAAACCTATCTTCCTAAGAAACATACCACTTGACATATTCTATCCAACGTGTATTATATTATTAGTACACCAATACAATAAGACAACAATACAAGGGAGGACATGGCATTGGGTGAATGGGTAAGTTTATTGAAAAAGGAATTCAAGATGACAAGGTCGAGCGTATTATGGGGGCTGGTTATCGTTATTGCGGCCGGTTTGCTGGAGCTATACCTGGCCTACCAGAACAGCAGGCCGGGGCTGGCCACAGTGTTGGCTTTTATTACAGTTGCTTTGCATATTTTTTACTTGGCAATTTATATTTTGAAAAGTTTGTCTAACGAATGGAAAAATGCGCACTTATGGCTTCATTTACCCCGGTCGGGGTGGTCATTAATTTCTGCCAAACTGGCAAGTGGACTAATTGCAATGCTGGTATCGTTTGGCATAACTTGTATCTTTACCTTATGGGTGGCGGCTGTGGAAATTAATAACTTTGCGCATCTTTATGACCCGCAAAAAACAAAATTAATCTGGTCAACAATCCTTAATTACGGCTGGGTAGGGGCCGTACTGTTAATTGCGGGCGCCATTTACAGTGGTTTGTGGGCCATGATGATTTCTGTAGCCATGGCATCTACCAGAAACTTTATAAAAAGAGGCCGTTTTTTCATTGGGGTTGGGGTTTTTCTGATCCCTACCTGGGGTATGGGTGTATTCCAAAATACCGCCGCTTATGACCTGCTTGTTAAATGGGGTAATATTAATGTGCCGCTAACACTTTTTAATGGCTTGGAGCAGGTTTATACTCAACAAATGTTTTATGCCGGAGAAATTTTATTTGATGCTCTGGTCATGGCAGCTGTATTCTATCTTTGCGGTTGGCTTCTAGACAATAAAGTAGAGGTGTAATTATGACTGACGGATTTAATGCAACTCAACCAATATATCTCCAGCTTGTTCAGAAGGTTATCATACAAATTGTACGGGGTGATTTAAAGGTGGGAGAGAAGCTGTCTTCGGTCAGAGAATTGGGTACGCAGTTCAAAGTAAATCCCAACACGGTACAGCGGGCATATGCCGAGCTTGAACGTTTAACTGTTGTGGAAACCAGACGGGGGCTTGGTACCTTCATAACAGAGGACGAAACACGTTTAGACCAATTGCGCGAACAATTAAAGCACGAAAAAATTGTTACCTTTATTCAAGACATGAAAGAAATGGGTTTTAACTCAATGGAAATTAAAGCCGGGTTAGATGGACATCTGGCCAATTAAAGCGATTAAGGGGGACCAATAGGTCATGGTTAAATTTGAAAATGTAGCCAAGAAATATTATAGAGAAGCAGCTCTGGATAACGT
Organism: Desulfoscipio sp. XC116; assembly: GCF_039851975.1. Lineage (GTDB taxonomy): Bacteria > Bacillota > Desulfotomaculia > Desulfotomaculales > Desulfallaceae > Sporotomaculum. The sequence continues at coordinate 2,399,886 of NZ_CP156660.1, read as the reverse complement.
AAGTTTCGAACTCCCCGGCGGGAAAATAGTTGGTTTAATCGGTCCCAACGGAAGCGGTAAATCAACAGCACTAAAGCTTATGGCAGGACTGATAAGGGCCAATAGAGGAAAAGTAACCGTGTGCGGTAAACCGGCCTGCCGGAGAATCAGTGAAGATGTTGCCTTCCTTTCCGAACTAGATGCTTTTTATTCTTTTTATACCGTTAAAGAAACCATTAACTTTTACCATGAACAGTATAGAGATTTTGACTTGGATAAAGCAGAGTCAATGTTAAAGTTTATGCAATTAAAACCGGATGCACAAGTTAAGGATCTTTCCAAAGGCAACCGGGGCCGTCTTAAGATTGTTTTGACTTTATCCCGGCGTGCCAAGCTTATTTTAATGGATGAACCTTTATCAGGGCTGGATCCCATAGTCCGGGAATCGATAATTGAGGGTTTGGCTTCTTTTATAGACTTGGAACAACAGACTGTTATAATGACCACCCATGAAGTATCGGAGATAGAACCACTTTTAGATATGGTTGTAGCTATACGCGATGGTAATGTATTAAAGATCGAAGAAATAGATAATATACGGGAAGAACACAATATTAGTTTGGTTGAGTGGATGAAAAAAGTTTTTGTGTAACAGTAAGTGATCTTGACATGCAATGGAGAATTAACCCGATGCCCAAATAGGCAACGGGTTTAATTGCCTTTGCCCGTATTATAAAATTATCTGCGGTCTCCTTTGGGTTTTAAGCCTAATTTCTGTGCTAAATTTGCAACTCTTTCGTTATCAATATCATAAACAGCAGTTACGACATCTTCCATCTCTATTTTTAATTTGATGTAATCATTTTTAGCATGATCAAATCCCATGAAATAAACCATATTAGTGTAATTATTTTTATTTGTGTAAATTACTAAATCTCCATCTGTATTTAGCCCATACTCAAAGTTGTATAGTTTGCAGTTATAATTGTTCTTGAATTGAATCTTTTGTTTATCTGTTAATTCTTGCAACATAACACCATTTAGTTTTTCCTTAACCGTATTAATTACATTTTGCATCGTTTTAACCTTCCTTTTATATATTATTTGTTATATATTATTGCCCTGCAAAAGCTGCGAAAAAATGAAGGAGAGATTATATTAGCTTTCTCCCGGTTTAAGCATTTGTTGATGTACCGGGTAAATCGACCTCTTTAGCGGGCTTGTTTAGGAAAAAAGACAGGGGAATTGCTATAAATATAAACAGCGCAGCTACAACAAAGGTGTCATCTATGGCCCAGACCATGGAGCTCTGGGCTATAAGTCCGCTTAGTATTCCCAGCGCGGCGCCTTTAGACGCTATTCCCGCTCCGGTATGCGCTAATAGCCCCTGCAGTTGTGCCAACAGGGAGGTGGCGGCAGGAGAGGTCGCGGAAACGGCTTCCGACAAACGAGCGGCATGGAAAGCCTGCCTGTTTTGCATTACTGCCGTAAGAACAGCTATACCAAAAGAACCGGCAATCTGGCGGGTGACGTTATTCAGGGAGGAGGCTCTGCCTACCAGATTAAGCGGGATAGTATTCATTCCGGCGGTGGTTATGGGCATCATTGCCAGCCCCATGCCTAAAGATCTTATTATTGCAAATAATATGATGCTCTGGTTGCTTGTATCTAAACTCAAATTATGGAATTCAAAAGTTCCCCAGGCTAACAGAATCAAGCCCGTGGCTGCCAGAAGTTTTGCGCCGAACTTGTCGAAGAGAAAGCCGCTGATGGGCATCATCAAAGCTGTCACAATGGCGGCAGGCATAAGCAATAGCCCGGTTTCATAAGGTGTCATGGACAGCAGGTTCTGAGTAAAGAGGGGTATTAAAAAGACACCTCCGTACAGGCCGACCGTAATCAAGCTGCCGGCAAAGACGCTGATAGAGAAAACACGGCTTTTAAACAGTCTAAGGTCAAGCATTGGCTGTTCCTGGTTAAGCTCAACGATAATAAATAGCAGCAGAGTAAAGAAAGAAAAAGTAAATAAAGACACGATGTAATAAGAACTCCAGCCTTTATTGGTCCCTTCACTCAGTGCCAGGAGCAGTGCAAAGCAGCCCACGGTGGAAAAGATAAATCCCCAATAATCAAATTTAAGGTTCTTGCGCAAAGGACCTTCCGGGATCAAAAGATGGGTTAAAAATAATCCGGTAACCCCTACAGGTATGTTCATAGTAAAAAGAAACCGCCAGTTTAAATTGTCTACAATATAACCGCCCAGCGTCGGCCCGATAGCCGGTCCGCACACCGCCGCCATACCCCAGAATCCAAGGGCCAGACCGATTTTCTCCCTGGGAACGATCCTGTATACTATGGCCATGCTTATCGGCATCATGGCGCCCCCGCCAATACCTTGCACCACTCTTGCCGCCACCATGGAACTGTTATTCCAGGCCAGACTGCATAATACCGAGCCGAGTGTGAAAATGGCTGTACATATAAGATAAACCCGCTTGGTGCCCAGACGGTCGCCGAGATAGCCTGTGACCGGGATAACTATACCGGAAGTCAGCATGTATGCGGTTAAAATCCATTGGGCATCTTCCGCCGATACTCCGAAAATGGCCATCATTTTAGGCAGTGCCACGTTTATTGAGCTGTTGTTTAATATTGCCGCAAAGGCGGCGATAACCACCACAAATAGCGGCAGCCAAAAAGAATCCTTTTTTGCTGTTTCTTGCTGCTCCAAAATCGCACGTCCCTTCAAGTGTCAAAAATCCTAATGGTCAAGCAAGTCCAAGCGCAGAATTTCAATATTCCGTTCAATTTGTTTCAGCCGCTCTTCCAGCATTAATTCCAATGCCGGTATCCGAGCGACGCCGGCATCAGTTATAGTGTATACCCGTTTACCGCGTGTCGTCGGGCTTTCCCATTCTCCGACTACATATCCCCGTTCTTCCATCTTTCGCAGCAGGGGATACAAGGCGTTCGTATTAGGTATATATGCGTCTTGTGTGCGCTGTTTTATTTCCATCACAAGCTTATTGCCGTGATTAGGCCCCTGCTGAAGCAGCTTTAGTATGTATAACCCCAAAATAAGCTTCATCAGGGTTTCCCGGTCTTTCTTTTTACCGGACATAGTAAATACCTCATTGGTCTATTAATTTTATTATTATTATTTTTATCAATAAATCAAAGCCAGGTCAATACTAAAAATGCATAAGTTTAACTAATGCATCCAACATAAACTCACCCTCTGGCGAATAACGGCCGGAGGGTGAGTTTGTTAAAAATTTCGGGCAATGGATGAACCTGTCGGACAATGCCGGAAGTCTATTTTTTCGATGGTTTATTCCTTCGAAATTTATCGGGTAATGGTTTTGCGTATGCTGTTATTCTTAAAAGCTTTTTACCGGGCAGTATTTTAAAAAGATAATAAAGGATTAAGTAAAAGGCCGCAAGCATTAATCCCACATATAGACCTGATCCCTGACCGGGGATAAAAGGCATGGAAAGGATAGCGATTATCAAGCCTGTAATGGCTAATAACGAGCTAAAGGGGAAACCGGCCAATTGGCAATTACCTTGAGGGGGGCAGCCATTAATCTTTCTATGGCGATAATGTGTGATCAAAATTATTACGTAAGCAAATAGCAAAGAAAACCCACCGGCGCTGACTAAAAAAATATAAATCCGTTCCGGTAAAATGTATCCCAAACTTACGGAAAGAAGCATGGCGGCACCGGAAAAAAGTATACCGCGCAAGGGTATATCACCACGGTCTTTTAAAACAGAGGGCGCGTGCCCCGCATCTGCCAGTGACCGAATCATTCTTCCCAAACCAAAAGTAGATGCCAGCATTGTTGAAAGGATGGCACTCACTAAAACAACATTGATAGAGTCGGCGGCCCAGTTCAAACCATTGACGTTAAGAGCCGCAACAAATGGGCTTTGTTCTTCGCTAAGGGTTCCGGTGGGAATCAGTGGAAGTAATACGGCAATTACGACACAGTATAATCCTACCAGGGCAATAACCGTGTATGTTATTGCCCTGGGTATGGTTTTATGTGGTGCCCGTGCTTCTGAAGCGGCTAATCCTATTATTTCAAATCCGGCATAACTGAAGAGAACAATTAACATGCTTCCGGCAATCCCTGAAATGCCACCCGGGGAGAACGGTTCCTGGACCAGGGCTCCCAGTCCGACAGGAGCTTCTTGAGGAACTAATCCCAATATCAGAGCAATAGCCAGGCCGATAAAACCAATTAAAGCGCCTATTTTTATTGATGCCAGGCCGCCTTCAAGATTGCTTAAAAGCTTTGCACCCAGTAAATTTAAAAGGGTGACTGCAATTACAATTAAGATTGCTAAAATCTGTAATGGAACTTGTGGTATCCATGCTCGCAAGAAAATTGAAGCTGCGGTTGCTTCACTTGACATGGCTAGAATCAGGCCTGTCCAATAGACCCAACCAACCATAAATCCAAGCCATGGTCCAAATAATCTTTCCGAATAAGTTCTAAAAGAACCGGCTTTAGGATCGGCCACGGTCATTTCAGAGAGAGCCGCCAGAATTAAGTAAACTAAAATACCTCCCAAAATAAAGGAAAGCAGAATCGCCGGACCGGCAGCTCTAATTGCTATCGAAGAACCCAAGAAAAAGGAACCGCCAACAACAGTTCCAAGGGCCAGCATAGTTAATTGCCCCGCGGATAATCCGTCACTTTGTTTCATATAACCCAAACTCCTTGGATAATTAAACTTTGGTCTTAATATAGACCTATTTGATGCAACTTATAACAAAATATTTTTTTCAGCATAGCATGGTGTGTTGTGCTGTCTCTGAAAATGTTTGATGGTAAACAGTGCATAATTTATTGTGAAAAAGGAATACATGGAAAAAGCGCGAATACTAGGTTATGTTATAAGTAATGCTAATAAACGGAAGATTAATAAGTAAATGGAGGTTCATACATGAGCGTACGTATTGCCATTATCGGAGGCACCGGGGTATACGACCCCAATATACTGAAGGATATTACCGAGGAAAAGGTGGATACGCCCTTTGGCGGCATCAAAGTGAAAGTGGGCAGTTACCAAGGCAAGAGGGTGGCATTTATGGCCCGGCACGGTGAAGACCATTCCGTGGCGCCGCATCGTATCAATTACCGGGCCAATATAGCCGGGCTGCGTATGCTGGGTGTGAAAAATATTTTTGCCACCGCGGCGGTGGGTTCTTTAAATCCCGATATGAAGCCCAAGGAGTTTGTCTTTATCGATCAGTTCTTGGACTTTACCAAATCCAGGCCCCAAACCTTTGCGGAGCAGGGGGTTATACACCTGGATATGACCGATCCCTATTGCCCGCGTTTGCGTCAAGTGCTGTGCAATGCCGCCCAAAAACAAGGTTTGCCCTACCACAAAAAAGGCACATATGTTTGCATGGAGGGACCGCGGTTTGAAACTCCGGCGGAGATTCGTATGCTCAAACAGCTGGGCGGCGACGTGGTGGGCATGACCAGCGTACCTGAAGTGGTGCTGGCCCGGGAAGCGGAAATATGCTACGCCACCATTGTTATGGTTACGAACTTTGCCGCGGGTATATCCCCGGATTGCCTTTCTCACCAGGAAGTAGTGGATGTTATGAATGAAAACGTAAACAATTTAAGAGGTCTTGTCATGGAAGCCATAGCCGGAGTCGATGAGCAGGCTGACTGTTTATGTCAGCATCTGCCGCAGGATCCATCCTCAGTGAAGTAGTTTTTTATGTAACGCGCTGCACAGCCGGAAAGGATTGGTGTTGGGAAAATGGAGACAATGCGCTGGGTTGACGGCTTCCTGGAGATTTTGGACCAGACTTTGCTGCCGGGTAAAGCCGAGTATATCAAATGCGAGCACTATGCCACTGTCTGCGATGCTATTCGCCGGCTAAGTGTGCGTGGCGCGCCGGCTATCGGAGCCGCCGCCGCTTACGGGCTGGCTCTGGGCGCTGCGGCTCTGAAACTTGCGGGCAGGGATGAATTTATTGCAGCGGTGGGGCAAATTGCCCGGGATTTATCCGCCACCAGGCCTACGGCGGTTAATTTGCAATGGGCTTTGGACCGGATGCTGGGGGTTTTGCAAAGTAACGGCTCCAATAGTATTGAGGGTTTAAAGGAAGCATTGCTGGCGGAGGCCCACGCTATTTATGCGGAAGACCTGGCAAGCAACCGCCGCATGGGTGAGTTCGGTGAAAAGCTGATCCCCCCCCACGCCGGAATTTTAACGCATTGCAATGCCGGTGCTCTGGCCACTGCGGGTATCGGCACCGCTCTGGGGGTAATCCGGGCGGCTCATCAGGCCGGTAAAAATATAAGTGTATACGCGGACGAAACCAGACCTCTGCTCCAGGGAGCCCGTTTAACCACTTGGGAAATGGTACAGGAAAAAATACCGGTGACCCTTCTGACGGATAATATGGCGGGTTATCTGATGGCCGGCGGCAAGGTGAACCTGGTTATTGTGGGGGCGGACCGTATTGCCGCCAATGGTGATGTGGCCAACAAAATCGGCACTTATGGCGTGGCGGTGCTGGCCAAAGAGCATGGCTTACCCTTTTACGTGGCCGCGCCCATGTCCACCGTTGATTTTAATATAGCCGGCGGGCGGGAGATACCTATTGAGAACCGGGATGAGCGGGAAGTGACCCATTTTGCCGGGCAGCAGGTGGCCCCGGCGGGAATAAAGGTTTGGAATCCGGCATTTGACGTTACACCGGCCCGCTTGGTGACCGCCATTATCACCGACCGGGGCGTGGCCCGGCCGCCTTATACGGATACGCTGGCGGCGCTGGCCGGTAAGTAGTCTATGGTTAATCAATCGATACTCTGAATTTCATATTTTACAAAATTATACGTACGTTCCAACAGTGTGCATATGTAAACGGATTTCATACAATGTTTACACCAGGCCGGCTCTATGCCGGCTTGGTTAACCAAGGCTTTGCTATATATACCTAAGGAGCTGATCTTTTGTCGGATTACGTAATCAGAGATATTAATTTACATGAACAAGGTCGCCTGAAGATAGATTGGGTGCGGGCGCATATGCCCGTGCTTAATGTTATCCGGGAGGAATTTGTAAAAACCCGGCCCTTCCAGGGGGCCCGGCTGGCTATGAGCATTCACCTGGAGGCTAAAACAGCTTATCTGGCTGAAGTGCTCAGCGCCGGGGGGGCCGAAGTGTCCATAACTGGTTCCAATCCCCTGTCCACCCAGGATGATGTGGCTGCTGCGCTGGCTAAAGCCGGGATCAGAGTTTACGCCTGGTATAACTCCACGCCGGATGAATATGACAGGCACCTGCGTATGGTGCTGGGCAACCATCCCCAAGTGGTGATAGATGATGGGGGAGATCTGGTGCATCTGTTGCATACCGACCTGCGGGACCAGGCCGGGGAGGTGCTGGGCGGTGCGGAGGAAACCACCACCGGTGTGTTGCGCCTGCGGGCGCTGGAGCGGGCCGGCCAATTGTTGTTTCCCATGATCTCGGTTAATGACGCCCGGTGCAAGCATTTGTTTGACAATCGCTACGGTACCGGCGAGTCGGCTTGGACCGGCATACTGCGTACCACCAACCTGGTGACGGCGGGCAAAACCGTGGTGGTGATGGGCTATGGCTGGTGCGGCAAGGGTGTGGCCATGCGGGCCAAGGGTTTGGGCGCCAATGTAATTATTTGCGAAACCGATCCGGTCAAAGCCATTGAAGCATATATGGATGGGTATCGGGTGATGCACAGCGAGCAGGCGGCTTTTGAGGGGGATATTTTTATCACTGTTACGGGCTGCCGGGATTTGCTGCGCACCAGGCATTTTAGGCGCATGAAGGACGGCGCCATCATGGCCAACGCCGGTCATTTCGATGTGGAAATCAATATTCCGGAACTGGAGCGGGCAACGGTTTCCCGCCGCACAGTGCGCAAAAACATTGAAGAATTTAAGCTGCCGGACGGGCGTCGCCTGTACCTGCTGGCCGAGGGCAGGTTGGTGAACCTGGCGGCCGGGGACGGTCACCCGGCGGAAATTATGGATATGTCTTTTGCTCTGCAGGCTCTTTCAGCGCTGTATCTCCTGCAGCATGGGCGCGAACTGGATAAAAAAGTGTACGATGTTTTGCCCGCATTAGACAACCGGGTGGCCGAGTTGAAGTTAAAATCGCTGGGTATACAGATAGACCGCCTTACCAGTGAACAATTCAGTTACGTTAACGAATGGCGATGCGAGTAATTAAAACTTTCGTCGCCATATGGCGCGGGTGTTGAAAGTTGAAAATCAAAAAGTTTTTCAGCGCCCGGCACCGGCTAAACGGCACCGAATAATTTCGGGGAATTTCTTGCCGCGCTTTGATAGTGGTTTAATGGTTCGGTTCGCTGTAGTTAGTGTGTTATATTTGCTGATTATCATTTTGATAGTCGAGGTGGTTGAGTTATGTCTGTGGCAGCGGAAAAGGTGCGGGAACAGGTTCTGAAAACAGGCTCTCGCATGGCCTGTGCCGGTTTGGTAATGGGCGCCTGGGGCAATATTTCGGCCCGGGTGCCCGGCGAAAACTTGTTTGTAATAACCCCCAGCGGTATACCTTACGATATGATGGGTAAGATTGATTTAGTGGTGGTGGATGGAGAGGGGCGCGCGGTTGAGGGCGAGCGCAAGCCTTCCAGTGAATTAAAACTGCATCTGGCCATATACGGCGCACGTGCACATGCGGGCGCCATTGTGCACACCCATAGTATTTATGCCAGTGCCATGGCCGTAGCCGGTAAAGCGTTGCCGCCTATTTTAGAAGACCAGGTGCAGCTTGTCGGTGGCGCGGTGCCGGTAACCCGGTATGCCCGGGCAGGTACCGCCGACCTGGCGGTTGCCGCCGTGGATGCCCTGGGGCAAAGCAATGCCGTACTGCTGGCCAATCATGGTCTGGTGGGGCTGGGCCGCACGGTGGAGGAGGCGTTCACAGTTTGCCAGGTGGTGGAAAAGGCTGCGCAGGTTTATATTTTAGCTGAATTAATCGGACAGGCTGCGGTAATACCGCCCGGCGAAATTGCCATATTAAGAGAAGCCTTCCTGACCAGTTACGGGCAGCCGGGCAAATCGGCGGGCCGTCAGGGTTAAAGTAGGTCTAAGATAGTTTATGAAAGTTTAAGCCTGACCCCAAAGGAGGTTTTTGTTGGTGGATTTGTTGATCAAATGTATGGCCGTTTTAACTATGAACGGCGAGGGTGATGTAGTGCACGACGGCGAAATCGCGGTACGGAATGACGTTATTTATCATGTGGGTCCCAGCGGTTCAACGCCCGCTGATTTTTCACCTGAGCGGGTGCTGGAATACCCCCATATGGTGGCTATGCCCGGTTTTGTTAACTGCCACACCCATGCTGCCATGACGCTGTTTCGAGGTTATGCCGATGATATGCCCTTAATGCAGTGGCTGAATGAAAAGATTTGGCCCCTTGAGGCGTACCTGACTCCCGATGATATCCACCGGGGTACACTGCTTTGCTGTGCTGAAATGATTCGCGGCGGTACTACCGCCTTTGCCGATATGTATGATGCCATGGGCCGGGTGGCCCGGGCCGTGGATGAGTCGGGCATGCGGGCTGCGCTCAGCCGGGGCATGATTGGTTTTGGGTCCAGGGGAGAAACGGCGCTTACCGAAAGCATAGAATTTATCAAACAGTGGCACGGCGGTGCCGGCGGACGGGTCACCGCCATGTTTGGTCCCCATGCCCCATATACATGCCCGCCGGAATATCTGAAAAAAGTGATTGCCGCGGCGAAGGAACTGGGTGTGGGCATCCATATCCATTTGGCTGAGACTAATGATGAGATAAAAGAAATTAACGAAAAGTACGGCAAAACGCCTGTTGCTTTGATGGAAGAGGTCGGCCTTTTTGAATTGCCTGTGCTGGCCGCCCACTGTGTGCATTTAAACGATCAGGATATAGATATTTTAGTGCGGCGCCGGGTGGGTATAGCGCATAACCCCCAGAGCAATATGAAGCTGGCCAGCGGCGTGGCTCCGGTGACTCGTTTGCTGGAGGCTGGCGCGGTGGTCGGCTTGGGTACGGACGGCGCGTCCAGCAACAATAACTTGGATATGCTGGAAGAAGTACGGGCCGCGGCTTTGCTGCAAAAGCTGCATAACGGTGATGCCAGCGCATTGCCGGCTTATCAGGCTTTGCATATGGCCACTGCCGGAGGGGCCCGGGCGCTGGGTATGCAGGATCAAATCGGGCGGCTGGTGAGCGGCCTCAAAGCCGACATAATTTTAATGGATATGCATAAGCCGCACCTGTACCCGCTGTTTGATATTTATGCCCAAATTGCTTATGCCGCGGCGGCGTCGGATGTACACACGGTAATAATTGATGGCCGGGTGGTTATGGAGGATCGCCGCATACTAACGCTGGATGAAGATGTGATTATGTCGGAAGCCCAGCGCTGCGCCGAGGCGCTGGTACAGAGAAGCGCCGCCCGGGATAATCAGTAATTATCCTGAAAATAAAATTTTCATATTCCGTTGGTGCCGCAAGTGACATGGTGGTCTAAATGTAAGTTCGCATAATAAAACCGGGGCGGATGCATGTAAAGCCCCGGTTTATCAGGTGCTGTGAGATTTTCTGACAGACGTTGTCAGTACTGCGGCGCAAATTGTTTTTCAAACAAAGCTTTCGCCGTCTTGAACGGTGCCGGGTGTAGAAAGTTGAAAATCTTGGATTTTCAACTTTCTACACCCGGCACCGTTCCTTCCCGCTTTTCATCCAGTATGTTTCCCATGGCTAAGATAACAGTGAACATACAGAAGAAAAGGGCGAAGCCGGTGGATGTGTGGACCATTTGGTTTGACACCGGGGTCGTTGTATTTTTGTGATTCACTAAATGTAAGCTTACCGGAGCTGTCGGAGAATCATGGCGCCCACAAAGCAGGCTGTCAAAGCAAGATCCCGCAATCCGATAAACAGCCACGGCAAAATAAACTGCAAAAACCAACCCTCCCTTATAAGTCATTATAAGTCATTATAAGTTATCTATTCATTTGGAAATTAATTTTTTATAACCTTCTTTCCGGAAAATATTACATTATACTTTTTACCACGATTAAGAAAATTGTGCAACGGTGGGATTATGGGGATTGGTGAGAATATGGAAGATAGAAGAATGAGGGTGGCAGCAAGATCAGATTGGGTTTTAAAATGCGTTATAATTTATTATTATTACAATAGTCAATTAATTTACAAGGAGCTTATAAGGTACTCGCACACATTGCCGGCGGTTTCATATATTTAGATGCCGCAATGGTTTGCTGCTTTAACCTGTTTGTCGAAAGGAAGCTAACTTGTCTTAATTAGCTGGTGGATATCTATTAACTTGGGGATTGGGGGTTTGTAGTGTGGCCAAGGAGGACAACCGGCAAAAACTGCCTCCCCAAAATACTCATTACGCAACCTCAATGACTTTGGCGGGTTCATACGATGGTATTGTGCTATGTGATGAAAACGGTGTTTTAATGCAGCTAAACCAAAGTTATTGCCGGATTACCGAAGTTACCGCCCAGGATGTTAAAGGTGCCATGGGTCGGCCCATGGAAGATTTGGTGCAAGAGGGTCTTGTCAATCCATCCGTCACCGTGGAAGTGCTCAAACAGAGAAAAACAATAACCCTTGTGCAGCGTATTAAGACCGGCAAAAGAGTACTGGTTACCGGCAATCCATTGTTTGATGAGTTGGGGCGAATTAAGGCTGTGGTCACTAACGTGCGTGACCCGGATTTATTTAAGCATGGTATTAACCCGAATGTCCATCATGATTTTTGGCGCGATATCCGCAATCGGGCACCCCGGGTGGTGGCGGCCAGTTCGGAAATGTTGCATGTGTTGGAATTGGCGCAGCGGATCGGGCCGTCTAAGCTTACTGTGCTGTTGCTGGGTGAATCCGGCACCGGCAAGGATTTGGTAGCCAGGTTTATCCATGAGCACAGCGACAGGAGCGACGGACCCTTTGTGCCGGTGAACTGCGCCGCTATAAACGAGCCTTTATTTGAGGCGGAACTGTTTGGTTACCAGGGGGGCGCCTTTACAGGGGCGAACCGGCATGGTAAAAAAGGATTGGTAGAAATAGCCCACGGGGGAACCTTATTTCTGGATGAAATTTCGGAGATGCCCGGTTCCGCACAGGCCAAGCTGCTGCGTTTTTTGCAAAACATGGAATATTACCGGGTGGGGGGCACCAATCTGCAGCGGGTGGATGTAAGGGTTATTTGTGCTACCAACCGGGACCTGACCGGGGCGGTTGCAGATAGTCTTTTCCGGGAAGACCTTTATTACCGGATTGCGGGTATTAAATTGACTATTCCTCCACTGCGCACGAGAAAAACTGATATTGTGCCTTTGGCCAGACACTTTTTAAACCATTCGGCACTTTGTGCCGGATTAGCCAAGGAGTTGAACAATGATGCCGTCAAAGTGTTGGAATCGTACCCCTGGCCGGGGAACGTCCGGGAATTGCAAAACACCGTGGAGAGATTAAATGTTATGGTTAAACAGCAAATTATTACAGCGGAAGATATACTGAACTGGGCAGATACCCAGGGCCCTCCTCCGGGCATGACATATAAGGAAGTTCAGGCGCAAATGGATCGGGAAGTCCTGGAAAAGGCACTGGAAGAGCACGGGGGCATCCGGGCTGCGGCCCGGGCACTGGGGGTAGCTCCCTCTACGATCTTGCGTAAAAAAAGAAAATACGGGATTTAACTTGAGATAATTAAAGGGGCAGACATTATTTAAGTAATGTTTGTCCTTTTGTTTTACCCGTTGCGCAAAGGCAACGGCGTCCAAGCCTGTAAAAAAAGCATTTAGCGGTAAGTGTTTTGACAGTGTTGCGTTGGTTCCTTCCGCGGCTGCTTTCATTTATTCCAAAGTGCCTGTATTACACGCTTAATCCCATGGCACGGTTTTTGTAATATTCTAATAACTGTTGCGAGTATTAAAATTATGATTAGTGCTGGGAGGTAGTATATTTTGCATAATCTTCACGAAGCTTTTTGGCCCAAAAGATTGCCTAGAACCCTGGATTACCCGGCGGTGCCGCTTTTTCGCCTGGTGGAGGTGGCTGCCGAGTATTACCCGGAAAAAGCAGCCTTAATTTACTATGGCCAGGAAATCAGCTACCGCCGCTTGGACCGGGATATTAAAAGCCTGGCCGGGGCTCTGGCCAAGCGGGGAGTTCAAAAGGGGGACCGGGTAGCCGTTTATATGCAGAACTCACCCCTGTATATCATCGCTTTTTTTGCGGTAATGCGGGCCAATGCGGTGGTGGTGCCGGTTAACCCCATGAATAATGAAAAAGAATTGGCTTTTATCCTGGAGGACAGCGAGGCCGTGGCCGCGATAACCACCACCGACTTGCTGCCCAGAGCGGAAAAAGTGCGGGAAAGGGTGGAATTGAAATGCCTGGTGGCGGGAAGGTACCAGGATTACCTGCCGGACGAGCCCACCCTGGCAGTGCCGGAGTTTATGCTGCGGGCACCCGCTTGTACGGACAGCTGCCTGAACTGGCAAACAGTTTTGGATGAACAGGCTCCTCCCCCTGTTGTACAGGTTGGTTCGGACGACATGTGCCTGCTGCCTTATACTTCGGGCTCCACGGGGGTGCCCAAGGGTTGTATGCATACCAACCGGACCGTAATATCAAATGTAGTCAGCGCTTATTATTGGCTGGCCAACACCGCATCCAGCGTGCATTTGTCGGTATTGCCGTTTTTCCACGTCACCGGGCTGGTGCATAGCATGCTTGCCCCCCTTTATGCCGGGGCGACCCTTGTGCTGCTGACCCGCTGGGACCGCAGAGCCGCCCTGGATGCTATAGAAAAATATCGCGTTTCGCATTGGGTGAATATTTCCACCATGGTGGTAGACCTGCTCAGCGCGCCGGACATAACTCGGCGTAACCTGAGCACCCTGGTTATTTTAGGCGGGGGCGGTGCACCGCTGCCCGGCGCTATCGGCCGCAAACTGTTGGAACTTACCGGGTTGGAGTATGTGGAGGGTTACGGACTCACCGAAACTATTTCCCAAACCCACTTCAATCCTCCCGACCGGCCAAAAATGCAGTGTATTGGTATACCCGATTTTGGTGTGGATGCCCGGGTAATTAACGTGGAAACTTTGGAGGAACTACCGTCCAATACCGCGGGTGAACTGGTCATTAACGGCCCGGAGGTATTTCAGGGGTACTGGAAACGCCCCGAGGAAACCGCCAATGCTTTCCTGGAACTTGACGGCAAACGTTTTTTCCGTACCGGGGATGTTTGCTATATGGACGATGAGGGATATTTTTTCATTGTAGACCGTACCAAACGTATGATTAACGCCGCTGGTTTTAAGGTATGGCCGGCGGAAGTGGAAAATAATTTGTATAATCATCCGGCCGTGCAGGAAACCTGTGTGGTTGGCGTACCTGACCCGGTGCGGGTGGAAGAGGTGCGAGCGTATATTGTCCTTAAGGAGGCTTACCGGGATAAGGTGACCGACAACGATATTATAACCTGGTCCAAGGGAGAAATGGCGGCCTACAAATATCCTCGCCAGGTATTATTTGTAGATGCTCTGCCTAAAAGCGCTACCGGCAAAATTCTTTGGCGTCAGGTTCAAGAGGAAGCCCGGGCAGAGTTTAAAGGAGGGAAATAATCATGACCCAATATAGGATTCATCCACTTAAGGTAGCCCAAATCACCGCTCCGCTGGGGGTGCTGGCTATGCTGGGTGATATGCAAAGTTACGTGGTGGCCCCTATTTTTGTTTTCTATCTGGAGGGCGGTAATAAGAAAATTTTAGTGGACGCCGGTGTGCCGGGGCCGGGTAGTGACGGGTTGGTGCACGGTTTCCCTATTGGCAGCGGAGGCGAAGCGGGCATACGTGAAGCGTTAAAAACCGTGGGTACGATGCCTGAAGAAATAGATATTCTAGTGCTGACCCACCTGCATTTTGATCACTGCGCCACAGCCCATCTGTTTAAAAATGCCCGCATTATTGTGCAGAAAAGGGAGTGGGAGACAGCCTTTAACCCGGTGCCCACCGCCCGTTTGGTTTATGAACAGTCCCTTTTCCGGGCGCTGGAGCAAATGGACCTGGTGCTGGTGGACGGAGACCGGGAAATTGCTGATGATGTGACCACTTTATTGCTGCCCGGTCATACCCAGGGTATGCAGGGTTTGGCCGTCAACACCGCTCGGGGTACTGCAGTGCTGGCCGGTGACCTTGCCTACTGTTATTATAATTTAAACCCAAGTTTAGCTGAATTAACGGACCTGGCCGGGAATAGAATTATCATGACGCCTAGGCCTGACCTGCCCTTTGCGCCCCCCGGGATTCATATAGATTTAAGCCAGTGGTATGACAGTATGTGGCGTACGGCAGCCGTAGCTTCCCGGCGTGATTTAGTCATCCCCGGGCATGAGCCTGCCTTGGTTGGTAAAATAATTGGTTAGCAGAAAGGAGTAAATAATATGGCTCTAAAAACCGCTGAACAATATATGGAACGCTTGTTCAAGATGCGTAAAAATATCTACATCAATGGCCAAGAGTTAGACAGGCTGGACCCCCGCTTGCAGCCCGGTATCAATATTATTAAAGAAACTTTCAAATTGGCGGCGCAGCCTGAATGGCAGGAGCTATGTACAGCTACTTCACATCTTACCGGAGAGACCGTTAACCGCTTCTGTCATATTCATCAGAATAAAGAGGACTTATTGAAAAAACAAAAGATGACCCGCATGCTGGGCCAGCGGGTCGGGGGCTGCATCCAGCGTTGTATGGGTACGGACTCTATGAACGCCCTTTCCGTGGTCACCAAGGAAATGGACGATGTCATGGGTATGGAGTACCATCAGAGATTCCTTAACTTCCTGAAATATTTCCAGGAGAACGATCTGGTGGGCTGCTGTGCCCAGACGGATGTTAAAGGGGACCGGAGCAAGCGGCCAAACGAGCAGCCGGATCCCGATTTATACTTGAGGATCGTGGAGGAGCGGGAGGACGGTATTGTGGTGCGCGGTGCCAAGGCACACAACACCGCCGCTCCCTATGCCGATGAAATTATTGTTATTCCCACCCGGTTTATGACAGATAAGGATGCTCCTTATGCTGTGGCGTTCGCTGTGCCCGGCGACCATCCCGGTGTCAAAATGGTAGTCAGGCCGGCACTGCCTCGCACCCGGGAGGCCACGCCGTCTCCTATTTTCCAATACGGCGACGTCGAGTCCTTTACCATTTTTGACGATGTGTTTGTGCCCAAGGAAAGAGTGTTTATGAAGGGTGAGTTTATGTTTGCCGGTTTCCTGGCCCTGATGTTCGCTCACTTTCACCGTCATTCCTATACAGGCTGCAAGCCGGCCGTGTCGGACGTGCTGGCCAGCGCCGCCGCTCTGGTGGCTGAATATAGTGGTCTGGAAAAGGCCCATTATGTACGGGAAAAGATTTCCCATATCATTGGCACGGCGGAACTGGTCTACGCCACCGGTATAGCCAGCGCCGAGGCCTCAGAAAAATTCGCCTCGGGTACCCAGGTGCCTGATGAAATTTATACCAATGTGGGCAGAAGGCATGCCGGTCATAATATCTATCATGAATATGAAATCCTGGCCGACCTGGCCGGCGGCCTATGCGCCACAATGCCCTTTGAAGATGATTTCGACAGCGAGAACGGTGAGCTTCTGCGCAAGTATATGCAGCGGGCCGCCGGTGTGCCGGTGGAAGATATCATTCGCTGCTATCGCCTGGTGGAACACCTGACCGTGGGTGATTTGTCCGGGGTCATGCAGGTGGCCGGCATCCACGGCGGTGGTTCTCCGCAGATGGAAACCATCGCTTTAATGCAGAGGTATCCGCTGAAGAAGCTTAAAGGGGTGGCCAAATATCTGGCCGGCATAGACACTGATTTTACTTGTTTTGAACGCGGCACCGTCACGCCCAAGCAAATCATGGACCGTTTTAAACGGAAATAGCCGACGTACGCACTAAAGCCGCCCTCTTGGAGGGCGGCTTTAGTGCGTATATCCACAAACATAGCGACGCAAATTTAATGATAGACGTTTCAAAATGTATGTTATCATAAAAGTTAACAAATAAGTACTTATCTTCAATGGTGTCATATTAGGTTATGAGGTTTACAATAAATAGTATATGCAAAGTGTAATATAAGGTATAATTATTACCAAATGTTTAATAAGTACAGGTGGATAACATGAGCTTAAAATTTGACATGCAAGAACTAGCTGATATTATAGGACAGTATAAGCAAATAGTCGCTGTCTATCTTTTTGGTTCATCTTTGGACGAAAAGATTCCCAAACCGGGGGATGTTGATTTGGCATTGCTATTTAACAGTCCGCCTAAAAGTAATGTAGATTTATATGTTGCTCTTTACCCGGCATTATTAAAAGTCTTTGCTCCTTTGGAAGTGGATCTTTTGTTTATGCATTCGGTGAGGTTGCCCTTGTGTTTTGAAATCATTAGTACGGGAAAAGTAATTTACTGTGCGGATGTTGACCGGCGCACCGATTTTGAGGATGGAATTACCAGGGAGTATCTTGATTTTAAATATCATTTGGAAATTGCCCGCCAGGAATATTATGAAGAGATAATGGAGGGGAATTTGTTTGTTTAATCAGCAGCTTATAGCTGAAAGACTGGAATTAATACGTTCTTCGGTTTTACGATTAAAGACATTGACAGGCATGTCTCTGGAAGATTTCCAGGGTAATGAGGATGCCCAGGATATTGCTGAAAATAGGTTGCGTAAAGCACTGGAGGCTTTATTTGATTTAGGTCGTCATATAGCGGTTAAATCCGGAGCGGGTATACCCCATGATTACCGGTCTGTTGTTGCTATGTTAAGTGAAAAGGATATATTACCGGCGGATTTTTGTCATAAGATTACAGGAATGGCTGGTTACCGAAACCGTTTGATACATGAGTATAACAAGGTTACTGTACCGGAGCTTTATGATATATTGCAGACAAAATTGAGTGATTTTGAATTATTCTGCCAGTATATAGTAAAATATTTATATAGTAAAATATTTGACAAAACAATAGAAAAGAGCCATTTTGAGTAAAAGGGAGTATTTTGCTATGTTTTGTCATGTTACGACGCTCATGCCAAGTTATACACCTAATAAAAGGGCTGTTGCACAACGAGCCAAATAGTTCGTAGTGCAACAGCTTTTTATAAAGATACTGCTTCTGTCCTGTGAGGGGGTGGGGATTAAATGCCCAGTCCGGCCCTCTTTTTCATAATATGTGCCTCAATGCCGTCGGCGGCTCCTTCCGGCGTATCCGCCAGGGCTACCTTGCCGCCGGTCAGGCTTTCCAAGTCTTCGGTTAACAGTTTCACCAATTCCGGGCCGCCTGTTATGGGTGGGGTGGGGGCCAGGTGAGTGTATAGTCCGAAGGCCAGGGCAAAAATGGCGTCAATGGTGGCCTTTTGTTCCAGGTACTGGGGTGCGGTAACCGCAACCGGCAGATCAGAGGTATCTACCCCTAGGGCATTGGCGATTTCCGTGACCAGCATGGACATGCGCCCGGTATCCGTGCAGGTGCCGAAGCTCAGCACGGGGGGGATGCCCAGTGCCCGGCATATTTCCTGCAGACCGTTGCCGGCTATGGCTACCGCGTCGCTGTTGCACAAGCCGGCCACTTCCAGGGCATGGTTGCCGCAGCCGCCGCTGATCACCAGTATATCCCGTTTGATCAGTTCTTTGGCTACGTTCACGGTCATGTAATCATGAATGCCGGTGGCCGGGGTGGTGCAGTTCACCAGTGCTGTCACACCTTTGATTTTACCGCTTTTAATCACGTCCAGCAGAGGGTCTATTTTGCCGCCTAGGGCGTTTAGTACTGCTTCGGTGGAAAAACCGGCTATAGCCTTTTGCACTTTTTTAGGTACCTTGGCTGTAATATTGCGTTCCTTACGTTTTTTAAAATTTTCAATGCCCCAGTCAATAAGCTGCCGGGCCGTGTTGGCGGCTTCGGGCGGTTTGTAGTCAAAATTCTTTTCCACTCCCGGTATGCGCACCAGGTCGTTTACCGATACCAGGGTAATTTGGTACTTTTCAGCGTAAGGCGTAATATATGGGGGAGAACAATTTTCATCCATGGCAAATACGTCCACCGTTCCGGTGGCCAGCAAAGGCTCAATAGCCATCCAGTTACCGGTTAGTCCGTTAAAAACGTCGTCCATGGCAAAGCGCTGCAGTACTTCCTGACCGCATTCAATAGACCCCGTTACCTTGATCCCCTTTGCACCGGCCTGCCGGGCCTTTTCCTGGTTGGCCGGGTCCCTGGCGGCCAAAATACAGGCGACACCAATCCAGGGTTCATGCCCGTTAAAAACTATATTGACATAATCCGGTTCCATAATCCCCAAATCCACCTGCACCTCATGGGGGGATGGTGTACCGAATAAAATATCCTGCACCATTTCCAGCCCGATTTGTGAACCATAAATAGTGGCAATCCCCAACCTCAGCGCCTTTTTGGCCATGGATACAAAGTCACCGTCCACGTTGGTCAGACAGCTGGCCGCGGAATCCTTAATCTCATGCATTACCCCGGCCGGGTAAATAGCCAGTTCCCGCCACAGTTTTTTCCTTGGTTCGGGAGCAAAAACCTCTACCATTTTCGGCGGTTCATCGTAACCACTGCTGAGCTGGTACATTAAAAAGTCCGCCAGGCGAATGGCGGTTTGCTCCAATCCGCCGCTTTTATCAATGCCCAGTTGGTCACACATCCAGTAAAGCTTGTTGGTGTCGGTAATTTGGTAGGGCGTTTTACCCTCCGCCGTGGATTTTAAAGTGCGAAAGGCGTTGTAGGCGTGATGCGTATAGGTGGAAGTGCCCATCATATTACGGAGCAACATGTCTCGCATGGCCATGGCGTTGCGGTCGATGCCACAGGTTCCGTGGGTAGCCCCTGCCTTATCGGAGATGCGGCATGGCCCGCCGGTGCAAAGCTGACAGCTTACCCCTTCTACGCAAAACCCACAGCGAATTTTGCTCTGGGGATCATAGCGGTCAAATACATTGCTGAGGCCGTCATTGTGTATGCGCTCATACATTTCCTGCACCGAGTCGTGGACGCTGATGCGTCCGTCCACCCGGTGTGCTGCTTCCCTCGGCATAAAATACCTCCATTTGCAAAGTTTTAATTTATTCTTCTAAATTAGAGGTTATCTTATGCATACTTTGCAACATAAGCCATTGGACACAAAAAAAGGCTTTGATCGGCAAAACGACCAACGCCTTTATCGCGGACACACAAATTAAGCAAAAGTTGGGCTGTATATTTAAGGGTTTATTTTATATTTATTTTTACTCTTTGGTTCCGCCCCCGCAGCATTCTCCCGGCATACAGCCGGTGTTCTCCGGTTTTTTGCCGCAGCAGGTGGCGGCCTTTGCGCTTAAATCCGCAGGTGCGCCCACAGCATTAGGCAGAAAAGGTCTGGATATTACCTTGGATAGTATTTCGCTTCCACATTCGGGACATTTGATTTGGCCGTTATCTTTGCCGGGTATTTGCAATACTTCAAACACTTTGCCGCAACCGCATTTATATTCGTATATCGGCATACCTTTTCCCCTTTCCTGATAAAATATATTCTTAATCCAAGCACTATTTATTCGCTGCAAATGAATATAATCCTTTTAGATTTTATTAATGAGGCCTACTATTTTTTCCTTATGGTTCTCAGTACCGTTTTAGCGCTGGTGGCCGCGAAACTGAAAAAGCCTTTGTTTCGTTTAAGCACATCTTCCAGGGCGTTTAGCACATAGTCAATTTCTTTTTTGCTGACAATTAGGGGTGGTTCCAGCCTGATTACGTTAGGATTATTTAATGTGTACGCAGTGACGATACGGTGTTTATTAAGCAGCTCGCCGGCCACCATGCTGCCCAGGTATTCGTTGGAAAGTTTTGAGGCTACTCCCATTGTAGCCTTGTTGGCCAGATTGCCCGGTTGAGCCAGCTCAATACCGATCAAAAGTCCTCGTCCCCGCACCTTCTGCAGTAGGGGGTATTTTTTTTGTAAATTTTCCAGTCCTGTAATGAAATAGCGTCCCTTTTCCCCGGCTGCTTCCGCAAGGTTTTCTTGGACCAGTATCTCTATAGCCGCTACACCTGCGATGGCCGCCCAGGTATTACCTCCGAAGGTTGAGGTATGCAGAGTGGCTTTTTCCACGCTGCCGTAGGCCTTATGCCAGATGTCTTCAGTAGTAATGAACGCTCCTATCGGCATAATCCCTCCGCCCAGGGATTTAGCCAGGCACATAATATCCGGCTCTACGTTTTCGTGCTGGCAGGCAAACATATTCCCGGTTCGGCCAAAACCGGTCTGAATTTCATCGGCGATGAATAAAGTCCCGGCTTCCCGGCAAGCCTGTGCGGCTTCGGGCAGGTAACCCGGGGGCGGTGTGATTACGCCGCCTTCGCCCTGGATGGGCTCTACTATGAAGGCTGCGGCCTGATGTTCCTTTAATGCACGGCGAAGCGCGTTAATGTCACCGAACGGTACTTCAACGCATTCACTCAATAGCGGCTCGAAAGGTTTGCGGTATTTATCCCGTCCCGTCACGGAGAGGGCGCCGAAGGATTTGCCGTGAAAAGAGTTTTGGCAATAAATAAACGCTTTTTTCCCTGTGGCGGCCCGAGCCAGCTTTAACGCTCCTTCTACCGCCTCTGCGCCGCTGTTGCCCAAAAATGATTTTTTTAATTTGCCCGGGGTGACTACGGCCAGGTTGTGCAACAGCGCCGCCGCTATAGTAGGTACACTGGCTTGCAGTAAATTAGGCATTTCTTTGACCTGCTCCAAAGCCGCGATAATCCGCGGGTGATTGTGCCCCAGATTAAGCGAACCATAACCGCCCAGAAAATCAAGGTAATCATTGCCGTCGCTGTCCCATAGCTGAGTTCCCTGAGCCCGGACGAACTGCCGGTCAAAGTTCAGCATACCCATCAAATTAACTAAACTGGCGTTGCCGTAATGCTTATGTAATGTTCTGACCTCGTCCCTTTGCAGAGATTGGGCTCTAGCTACAGAAATAATCAATTCGGGTGACACTATGGATACATGTTCATTGATCCCCAAGATAACACCTCCCTGGTTTGTGCAAAATTTTGTGCACAACATTAATGTACCATGCCAATTAAGGCATGTCAATTTATAGTGGCTTTGGAAATAGTGATTCCTGCGGTTTTTAGCTTACCTGGTAAAAAAAATATTTTACCGGGTTTAGCCTAGTTTGACATAGAAATGCGTTATTGCTATAGTGCCGGGGTTGTAAATAAAAGGTGGGTTTTAAGAAGGATTGCTTGACACCGGTGCATAAATTAAGTAAAATTTAGCTGTAAAGTATTTTTACTTTATACAGAAAGGTTAATTATGCCTATGGATAAGGTTATTAGGATGACTTTGCTGTACGATTTTTACGGTCCGCTGTTGACGGAAAGACAGCAGAAGTTTATCGAATTATATTATGGAAACGATTATTCCCTGGGGGAAATTGCCGAGAACTACGGCGTCAGCAGGCAGGCAGTGCACGATACCCTTAAAAGGGCGGAAAGTGTGCTGGCTAATTACGAAACTAAACTGAAATTAATTGATAAGTTTTTAATGCAGCGCAATAAACTGGCTGAAGTTGCCCGGTTGTTGGAAGAGTCGCAAGAGCCTTCGTTCCAACAATTAGCCCGGGCCAGAGAGGTATTGCAGGAACTACTGGAGATGGACAGGGGGTAAAGGATATGGTTTTTTCCGGTTTAGCTGAAAAACTCCAGGAGACCTTTAAAAAATTGCGGAGTAAGGGCCGGCTCACCGAGGAAGACGTTGACCAGGCCCTTAAGGAAGTTCGCCGGGCGCTTATTGGCGCCGATGTCAACTTTTTAGTGGTTAAGGATTTTATCGCCCGGGTCAGGGAAAGAGCCGTGGGTATAGATGTTTTACAAAGCCTCACACCCGCTCAACAGGTAATTAAAATTGTGCACGATGAGTTAGCCTCCTTGATGGGGGGCACCCGGAGCAAAATAGAGCTGGCTCCTGCACCGCCCACGGTGGTAATGATGGTGGGACTGCATGGGGCAGGTAAAACCACAACCACCGCCAAGCTGGCCAACCACATGCGTCGCCAGGGCCGTCGGCCTCTGTTGGTGGCCTGTGATATATACCGCCCGGCTGCTATCAAACAGCTGCAAGTATTGGGCGGACAATTGGATATGCCTGTATTTAATATGGGCGACGGCGTGGCTCCGCCGGATATTGCCCGGGCAGCTGTGGAAAAGGCTCGCCGGGAGGGTAATGACCTGGTCATTATTGATACTGCCGGACGCCTGCACATTGATGAAGAACTAATGACCGAGCTGCAGAATGTAACGAAGACAGTCGGACCTAATGAGATACTGTTGGTAGTTGACGCTATGACCGGGCAGGATGCCGTTAATGTGGCTAAAACCTTTAACGAGCGTTTATCTTTAACCGGGGTGGTCCTTACTAAACTGGACGGGGATACACGTGGTGGAGCTGCTCTTTCTGTTAAAGCGGTTACCGGATGTCCCATTAAGTTTGTCGGTATGGGTGAAAAACTGGACGCTTTGGAAGATTTTCATCCCGACCGGATGGCCGACCGTATTTTAGGCATGGGTGATATGCTTACTTTGATAGAAAAAGCTCAGGCCAACTTTGATCAGGAGCAGGTGGAAAAGCTTAATAAACGCATTCGGAGCATGGAGTTTACTCTGGATGATTTTGTTCAACAATTAAGCCAGGTTAAAAAAATGGGCCCCATTGACCAAATTTTAGGCATGCTTCCCGGGCTGGGGGGTATGAAAAAGCTTAAGGATTTGGAAGTGGATGAAAAGGATTTGGTTTTTGTGGAGGCAATCATTAAATCCATGACTCCCTGGGAAAGGCAGCATCCCCAGGAGATCAACGGGAGCCGGCGCAGGCGCATAGCTCAGGGCAGTGGCACCAGCGTGCAAGAAGTCAATCGCTTGCTTAAACAGTTTGAGCAGACCAGAAAGATGATGCGCCAGTTAATGGAAATGGAGAAGGGTGTGAAAAAAGGGAAAAAAGGATTGCTTGGTTTTGGTAAAAACCGAACACCATTTTAAAGGAGTAATGGATTTACACCAGCTAAAGGAGGTGAACAAAAATGTCAGTGAAGATCAGGCTAAAAAGAATGGGAGCCAAGAAAAAGCCGTTTTACCGGATAGTGGTGGCTGATTCCCGCTCTCCCCGGGACGGTCGTTTTATAGAAGAAATCGGCTATTACGACCCGCTGAAAAACCCGGCCGTGATTAATATCAACGAAACCAAAGCGGCGGAGTGGTTGCGTAAGGGAGCTCAGCTTACGGATACTACTAAGGCGCTGTTTAATAAGGTTGGTATAAACAAAAACGTTGCCGGCGGCGAAGGCCAGTGAGGAGGTTTATCCGATGAAGGAACTGGTGGAAACATTGGCCAAGGCCCTCGTCGACCATCCTGATATGGTGACCGTGAATATGATTGAAAAGGATAAATCTTGTGTGATTGAATTACGGGTTGCCCAGGATGACATGGGCAAGGTTATCGGTAAACAGGGTCGAATTGCCAGGGCCATTCGGGCCGTTGTTAAAGCGGCAGCCACTAAAGAGCGCAAAAAGGTCACCGTAGAGATTATTTAATTTTATAAGATAATAACCAAAGGGGGCATACCGCCCTCTTTCGTGTTATGTATCATGTTTAAGGGTCGATTTTGCTGTGGAAACAGGTTAGCGCTAAATTTAATTAATACATAACCGGTTCGCATTAAGGATATGGTTGCTTTATAACCATATATGACATAATGGTGATAGCTGATTTATGTTTGAGGTGATGATTTCTGTCGGATGTAAACGAGCAATATATAACTATCGGCAAAATAGTTAACACTCAGGGGCGCCGGGGTGAAGTCAGGGCTCTGCCCTTAACCGATTTCCCCGAACGGTTTGAGGCTATGAATACAGCTTATGTCGGGTTAAGAGGACAAACTAACCTGATTAATATTGAAAGAACCTATCAACATAAAAAGTTCATTATCATAAAGTTTGCCGGTATTGATGATATGAATGCCGCAGAGACCTTAAAAGGCGCCTCCCTTTTGATTCCCAGGGAAGAATTGATGCCGCTGCCTAAAGACACGTTTTATATCTTTGATATAATTGGCATGCAGGTATTTGATAGTGACGGGCGTTTGCTGGGGCAAGTTAAAGATGTTTTGCAAACCGGTGCTAATGATGTTTTTATCGTGGAAGGGGTAAAGAAACGTCCGTTACTAATACCGGCGTTGAAGAAAGTGGTTCGTAATGTCGATATGGTGGGGAAAAAAATGACTGTTTGTTTGCCGGAAGGGTTGGAAGAGTTGTCATGAAGATAGACATACTTACATTATTCCCCGAAATGTTTACCGGTCCCTTTGACAGCAGCATTATTAAGCGGGCCAGGGATAAAGGCTTATTGGAAATATGCTTTACCGATATTCGGAATTTTTCCGCCAATAAGCATAATACAGTGGACGATACCCCGTACGGCGGCGGCGCCGGTATGGTAATGCAGGCGCCGCCTATAATGCGTGCTCTGGAACATGTGCGTGAGCAAAGAGGCGATATGCTGCCGGCCAGGGTAATATTGATGTGCCCCACCGGCTTAACCTTTGATCAATACTGGGCTCGGGATTTGGCTTGCGAGGAACACCTGGTAATAATTTGCGGTCATTACGAAGGTATTGATGAAAGGGTGCGGGAACTGGCCGTAACGGACGAATTATCCATAGGTGATTATGTGCTCACCGGTGGCGAGCTGCCGGCCATGGTGGTTGTGGACGCTGTTTCCCGGATGATCCCCGGTGTACTGGGTGAAAAGGCCTCCGCTGAAGATGATTCCTTTTACCAGGGGTTGCTGGAATATCCGCAGTATACTCGCCCCCGTGCTTACGGAGAATTGTCCGTGCCGGAGATTTTGATGAGCGGACATCACGAAAAAATCAGGTGCTGGCGTCGACGCCAGGCTTTGCTCAAAACGTTGGAGCGTCGCCCCGACCTGCTCCGGGAAGACGTGCTGAGCAATGAGGATCGGGATATCTTACGTGAAATAGTGGATAATATTCAGGGAGTTATAAAAGGTAAAGCGTAGATAGCGGAAAACCGTGACCGATATATTTACCCCGGCAGGCAGATAGTTTGTCCGGGCAATAGTTTAAACGGGTCGGTGTAGGGATTTAACTCCAATAGCTTTTCCAGTGTCGTTCCGGTTGACCGGGCGATGGTGTACAGGGTATCACCCGGGGCTACCTGCCAAAATACGCCCGAGGGACAGAATCTCTCCGGGGGCAGGCAAATCTGTTGGCCGATCTGCAGCTCAGCGGGGTCAATGCCGGGGTTGAGCCGCTCTAATTCGGTAATTGCGGCGCCAACAAATGACGCTATCAAATAAAGAGTGTCCCCCGGCTTGACTATCCAAAATCTGCCGGATAAACAAGGAACTTGATTAATTGACTCGGACATGGCTTACCGCAACCGTCCGGTCGGAGCTATAGCTGTCTTTTGTGCCCGGCGGTATATTAAAATTGACATGGATGACTCTCTCCAATCAAAATTAGCTGCCTAACCCTTATATAGTTTATGATCGGATTTTGGAAAAAGTACTTACTGTTAATAAATTAAATGTTTGCCATGTCTAGTTTTAATTAGATAAGGCCATTATAAGACTACTATGTTTTATAATGGAGGGTCGCGGCTATGATAGAATTGCGTGCAGTTTTTGTGATAGTCGGTATTTGTTTAAGTTTTACATTGTGCCCCCTGCCCTCTTTGGCCGGGGACCAAGCCGACCATGTGCCGGGGGTGTGTTATAAACATATCGACCGGCATGGCAATGTGGTGACTCTTACATCACGAGAGCCCGCCAGGGGTGATGAAATAATTAACAGCAAAGGTGATCACTATAAAGTAGTCAGTGTGCATGGCAATACCGCCCGGGTTAGTTTTATAGGTAAGGAAAAAATATTGCTCTCATATATGGATTATTATGACCAAATTAAAGATGTGCCTGTGGTGTCGGAGCAAGAGTGGCGTAATCGTCCCGTCGGGATCTATCATACGCATTCCGATGAATCCTATTTGCCTACCGACGGGGCGGCCTCTATACCTTTTAAGGGAGGTATTTTTCAAGTAGGGGCTATTTTTGATAATGCACTTCAAGAACAAAAAATAAAAGTAGATTATAATAAAACACCCCACGACCCCCATGACGCCAATGCCTATTACCGGTCCCGGCGAACAGCCCTTAAGTTGTTGAAACAAAATCCGGTGGCTATTTTTGATGTGCATCGGGATGGTATAGATGACCCCGATTTCTATCGTCATACTGTGTCAAACCAGGATGTCACCCAAGTTCGCTTTGTGGTGGGCAGGCAGAATCCAAAAATGTCCGCTAATTTAGACTTTGCCAAACGCTTAATGGCTTATGTGAACAAAAAAAATCCCGAATTGGTTAAGGAGATATATTTGGCCCGGGGTAACTACAACCAGGACTTAATGGCCACAGCCCTGCTGATTGAAGCCGGTACGTACACTAATCAAAAGCCGGAGGCGGAAAACGGTGTTGCTCTATTGGCCAGTGCAGTTCCGGAAATGCTTGGCTTAACGCCGCCGCCCCAGCCAACCCAAACTGAATTATCAAAAACAGGCCGACAGGGTTGGAAGACCGCTCTTTTTATTGGCGCAGTGGTTATTGTAATCGGTTTAATATTCGTATTCATAAATAACCCGACAAGTAAAATTAAAGAATACCTATTAGATAAGGCGAGTATATTAAACAGGCATAAATAAAAAGTTAAAGGTGCGGCATTTTATGGGTTGTTGCACCATAAGACGGATTGTGGTATAATTTTTCTGGTTTATTACGGTGGTCCGCTATCCTGGAAAGATAACGGGGTATGAACATCTGAGGGGAAGGAGGTTACAGCATGGATTTAATCAAGGCCATTGAGCAGGGACAGTTTAAAGAAAATATTCCTGATTTTCACCCTGGCGATACAGTTAAGGTACACGTTAAGGTGGTAGAAGGCAGCCGGGAACGGATTCAGGTTTTTGAGGGTGTAGTAATTAGACGTCGCGGTGGTGGACTCGGAGAAACGTTCACAGTGCGCCGTGTGTCTTACGGAGTCGGCGTGGAAAGAACTTTTCCCATACATTCACCGCGTATTGATAAAATAGAAATCACCAAGCGAGGACGTGTCCGCAGAGCCAGACTTTACTACCTGCGCAAGTTGCGCGGCAAAGCTGCTCGTATTAAGGAAATTCGCCGCTAAGGCCACAGGGACTGCTGATAAGACAGTCCCTTTTTAAATGAAAATTAACTGATGATTAAATTGAGGGGATAAAGATGGATAATTCGGGTCAGGATCAACCGGTCAAAAAAAAAATAAAGAGTAAGTCGGCAATAGTGGAAATCTTTGAATCAGTGGCTATAGCGGTATTGTTGGCTGTTATTATCAGGATGTTTGTGTTTCAGCCTTTTTACATTCCATCCGAATCTATGGTTCCCAGCCTGCAAGTGGGGGATAGAATTATTGTCAGCAAATTCAACTATCATTTTGGTGAACCAAAACGGGGCGATATTATGGTATTTAAGTTTCCCCTCGACCCGAACAGGGATTTTGTGAAGCGCACTATCGGCGTCGGTGGTGAAAGCTTGGCCATGCGCGATAGTCATTTATATATCAATGGTCGGCAGGTGCGGGAGGACTATTTGCCGGAAGGGCTTTTGTTTCCTGATTTCGGACCGGAGGAGGTGCCGGACGGCAGCTATTTTATGATGGGGGATAATCGCAATAACAGCGACGATAGCAGGGTTTGGGGTGCATTGCCGGAAGAGAACATTATTGGCAAAGCGGTATTAATTTACTGGCCCCTGGACCGCATCAGGCTTTTATGACAAACAGTTCCATTTTCATCATGCGTTTATATCCGGCAAATCGCAATTAGCAGCTCTTTAGATTAATAACTTAATCTTTTACCGGAGACTCTGTCGCCTCGCTGCACCCGTGACCTTGCAACCGTGCATAAGTGTGGCTGGAAGGAATAAGCTAGGTAATAAAAGGATTAGTGAAGAAATGGATATTCAGTGGTACCCCGGTCATATGGCCAAGGCTCGCAGACAGGTTCAGCAGAACCTGCAAATGGTGGATGTGGTCATTGAATTGCTGGATGCCCGCATACCGGCCAGCAGCAGAAATCCCGATATAAATGACATTTTAAAAAATAAGCCCAGGCTGATGGTATTGAATAAGTCAGATCTTGCTGATTTGGATGCCACGGCAGCTTGGCTGGATTATTTCACTAATGATGGATCCTTAGCGGTGGCTGTGGATGCTCATCACGGTGCGGGTATTAAAAAAATGGTTGCTTTAACCGAACAACTGGCCCGCCCGGCCGTGAAAAAATATATGTCCAGGGGACGGCTTGCCCGGTTAGCCCGCTGCATGGTTGTGGGCGTGCCCAATGTAGGTAAGTCCATGCTGATTAATAGGCTGGCCGGTAAGAAAGCGGCCCGTACAGGCAATCGCCCCGGTGTGACAAGGGGTGAACAGTGGATTAAGCTGGGAGGAAAGTTGGAACTCCTGGATACGCCCGGCATTCTTTGGCCGAAATTTGAGGACTCCGAAACGGCCTACAAATTGGCGGTTACCGGGGCCATTAAAGAACAGATATACAATCCTGAGGAAATTTGCATTAAATTGGTGCAATGGTTGCTGAGCAACGCGCCCGGTGCCCTGGCCAAACGTTATAAATTAAACGATTTGTCGGAGAATGTCTGGGAGGTTATTGAAAGAATCGGTGTCTACAGGGGATTTTACCTATCTGGCGGTAGAATAGACGGGTATAAAACAGCTGTATTTATTATTAAGGAGTTTCGTGAAGGTAAATTAGGGAAGTATAGCCTTGAATTACCTGTGCGCTAATTGAAAAACCATAAAAATAATAAAAATATTTTATTAAGGCAGGGATTTTAAGCTCAATCTCGAAAAAAAATATAAGCTTAGCTTTTCTGTCGGAGTGGTAGCATGAATATGATTTCTTTAACCGTGCCCTAAATTAAAGAATCGGCTGCCCGAAACTGTGGTTTTGCCGGTGAATTGCTGCAGGTTGTGGCACTGGATAAGTGGATAAGCGTTTCGCTGTGCAAACGCTGTACAGGCATTATGTAAGCGTTCGGCAAAAATGAAAATATACTGCAGTACTGTCCGAGTTATTTGCTTTGGGGAATTTAGATGCATTCGTCTAATAAGTTAATCCCCTGCCAAGTGTGCCATGTTTCCATGTTTGATGCCGGCATTAGAACTGCACTTGCTTGGGTGGCAGGTACGGTTGCTGTGAGCGAAATAGAGTTATACAATATACATCATTCTACCATCTTGTATTATGTTGCGAGCTGTAAAAGGTTTAAACATACAACCTGATCTTGTTCTGGTGGACTGGTGTTTTACTCTGCCTGATACCAACCGGGATTAAAATAAGATAGTAGGTGGGAACAGACTTTACCCCTTGATTGCTGCAGCATCAATGGTGGCTAAAATAACCAAGATAACCAAGGATAAATTGATGCATATTTGCCATTTATATTTGCCATTTATTATACCCCGAATATGGCTTTGATCTGCACAAGGGTCGGTCCATGCCCCGGTGCGCAAGCGTGATTTTGTTCTCGTTAAACAATTAATTAAAGATAGTTAAAAATTTAACAATGAATATGACCTTTAAAAAATATTAACCAATACATCGCAACATTTCCGTCAGATGTACGACATATTATGAAAAAATATCAGAAATCTTCTGATTAATTTCTTGCCTGATTAACTTTTTTATTAATGCGCAGATAGTTATGAAATTTGTAGTTATTTTTTCGTTTGCGCACCAGTTCTATAGCCAACCTTTTTTTGGGGTTGAAATTTATCAAGAAAGGGGGGAGAAAAATGTCTGACTGGGGTGCTGTATTTATCTTTTTGGTTGTTGGCGTAGCATTTGGAGTAGGGGGTATTATTACCAGTTTTTTGATTCACCCGCGCCGTAGTTCCGTCCAGAAGTGTATGCCGTATGAGTGCGGTATGGACACCATTGGCCCAACCTGGATCCAATTTAAAACCAGTTATTTCTTGTATGCCTTGTTATTTGTAATATTTGACGTTGAAACAATTTACCTTTTTCCTTGGGCCGTAAGCTTCAATAAAATGCAATTTTTTACGTTCCTTGAAATGTGTATCTTTATCTTTATATTAATTGTGGGCTTGTGGTATGCCTGGAAGGAAGGAGCATTAGAATGGAAGTAACAAAAGATACCCACCCGGTGGAGGAAATGACCAACAATCCGGTGGTTATTGATCAGGTCAAGCGTCTTGTTTATATTGCTCCGCTGGAAAAACTTCTGAATATTGGCCGCGCCCATTCCCTCTGGCCTTTGGGTTTCGGCTTGGCCTGCTGTGCCTTTGAGAGCCTGATGGGGGCCAACATGCCCCGTTTTGACCAGTCCCGTTTTGGTTACGAAGCCATATGGGGAAGCGCGCGCCATGCAGATGTTATGGTGGTGTGCGGTACCGTAACCCGCAAGGCCGCGCCATTCGTGATCAGGCTTTACGAGCAGATGGCGGAGCCTAAGTGGGTTATGGCTGTGGGCAGTTGTGCTATTTCCGGAGGGCCCTTTGTGGATTCATACCATGTGGTACCCGGCGTGGATAAGCTGATCCCGGTGGACGTATATGTTCCCGGTTGCCCGCCCAGACCCGAGGCTGTGCTTGAAGCCTGGTTAATGATTAAACAGAAAATCCTGACTCCGAAGGTGGTGAGCCAGGTCCGTGGCTGATTATAAACTACCCGCCGAACAGTTGAAGGCATTAAAAAGCAAGTTTCCCGGCTTGGAGGTCCTGGAAAGCCAGGATGTCATCGTTCCTTTGGCTGATTTGACCCCGTTCATGACAGAAATTAAAGAAAATCCCGACTATGCTATGGACTTTCTGACCAACCTGACTGGTGTGGATTACCAGGATCGTTATGAGATGGTCTATAATTTGGCTTCCCTAACTCAAGGGTATACCCTGATGGTTAAAGTTATAATTGAGGATAAGAAAAAACCGGAGGTGTCATCCCTTTGTCCTCTTTGGATGGGGGCCAACTGGCAGGAACGCGAGGTTTACGACCTGATGGGTATTGTCTTTACAGGCTATCCCGGTCACCCCACCCGCATTTTGCTGGATGAATATTTTGAAGGGCACCCGCTGCGTAAGGATTTTCAGTGGGAAGGCGGCAGGGAAACGTAAAATTGCGACTTATGGGATTAGAGGTGTTGTGGTAAATGAAAACTCAAACTTATACCCTGAACCTCGGCCCCCAGCACCCCAGTACTCACGGCGTGTTTCGCATCATTTTAGAGCTGGATGGGGAGACAGTGGTCAAGGCTACCGCCGTGCCAGGCTATCTGCATCGGGGCGTTGAGAAGCTGGCCGAAGCCAGGACTTATACGCAGGTCATTCCTTATACAGACAGGATGGACTATGTGGCCAGCATGCTGATGAACTGGGGCTATGTGCAGGCGGTTGAAAAGTTGATGGGCATAGAGGTTCCGGAAAGAGCTGAGTATATCAGGGTCATTGTGGGAGAACTCTCCAGGATTGCCAGCCATATGATTGCCGTCGGTGCCATGGGCGCCGACATTGGAGCGTTAACGGCATTCACGTATACCTTCCGGGACAGAGAATATATTTTGGATTTATTGGAAATGGTATCCGGATCACGTTTGACCTTCAGCTATTTCCGTATTGGCGGTGTGGCAGCCGATTTTCCGGAGGAATTCTATTCGGCCGCTAAAAAATTCCTGGACGAATTGCCGGGCATGTGTGACGAGTACGACGGGCTGATTACGGGAAACGAGATATTTCAAACCCGGACCAAGCATGTAGGGATTATCACTCCCGAGACAGGTATCAACTACAGCCTGAGCGGGCCTACTTTAAGGGGTAGCGGTGTCAATTACGATCTGCGCAAAGTACGGCCTTACAGCGTTTATGACCGTTTTGACTTTGATATTCCTCTGGGCAAAGACGGTGACTGTTTCGACCGTTTCTGGATCAGGATTGAAGAAATGCGCCAGAGCAAGAGGATTATCGAACAGGCGCTGGAACAAATCCCCGAAGGGCTAATTCGGGCCAAGGTTCCCAAGGTAATCAAGCCACCTGTGGGTGATGCCTATGCCGAAATCGAGAGTTCCAAGGGTATATACGGGGCTTACGTGGTCAGTGACGGTAGTCCCAAGCCCTACCGGGTTCATTTCCGCCGCCCGTCCTTCATCAACCTGGGATATCTGGAAAAGCTGTGTGAGGGGTGGTTGCTCGCCGACGTGATTGCCATTTTTGCCAGTATTGATGTCGTAGTGGGTGAAGTGGACTGTTAGCGAAAACAAAGTAGGGGAGAAGAGGTATGGGTGAAAATATTTTTACAAATATAGCCGGCTGGTTGCGATCGGTCCTTGACGCTGCCGGGGCACCCTTGTTATTGAATGATATCACCTTAATGATAGTAAAACTTGTAGCCATTCTGTTGTTTATTTTGTTAAACAGTTTGTGGCTGGTTTACATGGAGCGCCGGGTAGCCGGGATAATACAGTCCCGTCTCGGACCGAACCGCGTAGGCCCCCAGGGACTTTTACAGCCTTTTGCGGACATGCTAAAGGCTTTGAGCAAAGAAATTTTTTTACCCAAGGATATTGATCGTGTGGTGTACCTGCTGATGCCGATGCTTATATTTGTTCCGCCATTTTTGATTTACGCGGTGCTTCCCTTCGGCAGGGATATGGTGGCCATCAATATGAATATCGGCGTTTTTTACCTGTTGGCCGTGGCCTCTCTGACCACAATCATTTTGTGGGGCGCGGGCTGGTCGTCCGACAACAAGTATTCTCTAATCGGAGGCATGCGCGCTGTGGCTCAAATGGTTAGTTATGAATTGCCATTAGCGCTGTCCTTGCTGGGCGTGATTATGATTACAGGTACTCTGAATATGAATGAAATTGTCAATGCGCAAAAGAATGTTTGGTTTATGTTCACACAGCCCATCGCTTTTCTTGTGTTCTTTATCGCCGGTATAGCCGAGACCAACCGGACGCCCTTCTGTCTGGTGGAAGGTGAGTCTGAGATTATAGCTGGCCCGTTCACTGAATATAGTGGTTTGGCTTGGAATTTATTTTCTCTGTCCGAGTATGTTAGCTTGATGGTAATATCGGCAATGTGCACGGTGATGTTCCTGGGCGGCTGGTTGGCCCCCTTTGGGCTGGATTTCATACCGTCCTGGCTGTGGTTTTTCCTAAAGATGTATGTGATGATATTTATATTCATGTGGGTTCGCTGGACCTACCCGCGGATCCGGATTGACCATTTGTTAGGCTTCGGCTGGAAGGTACTTGTGCCTCTCACCCTAGCCAACATTTTTGTGACCGGTGCAGGCATGTATATCTACCGGGCGATAGGGTGGTGATTAAATGTTCGGACAAGGATTGTTGAAAGGCCTGCAGATAACCTGGAGGAGAATGCTGGGCAAGAAATATACGGTGCAATACCCGGATGAAAAACTGGAAATGTTTCCGCGCTACCACGGCCGGTTTCAACTGGATGTTGACAAGTGCATAGCCTGTGGACTGTGTGCCAACGCCTGTCCCAACAAGGTGATCCAAATTGAGAAGGAAAAGGTCAATAATAAACAATACCTGACGAAATATGTTATGCGTATAGAATACTGTCTTTTTTGCGGGATGTGCGTGGAGTCGTGCAACAAAAACGCCCTTAAGTTCAGTAATATTATTGATATGAACCAGTACCGGCGTGACTGGGTCCGCCTTACTCTGGTGGACCGTCCGGCTCCGGAATCTAGCGAAGAACTCAGCGGGGAGACTCCTGCAGCGGTTGGTAAGGCTTCCGGAGCAAAAGCCAAGGCGAAAGCTGAAGCCGTTGCCAATGCCGATTCCGAGGCTGCTGCCGCTAAAGCTTCCGCTAAGGAGGGTCAGTAACAAATGGAGACCAGTTTTTTCTCTGTAATAGCATTTTACGGTCTGGCGGTTACCATCCTGGGTGCGGCCACTATGGTGGTGTTCATGCGCAACATCGTGCATTCCGTTTTATTCCTGGCTGTAACTTTTATTGCCATGGGCGGACTGTTTTTATTGCTTGATGCCGACTTTATCGCGGCAGTACAGGTAATGGTATATGCCGGAGCGGTGTGTATCATGGTGGTTTTTGCTATCATGTTGATTCAGCGAACTGACATGAAAGCTACAAACTTGTTCAATAAACAAATATTCGCCGGGGCCGGTCTGGTGGCTTTGGTTGTGGCCATGTGTGCTGTATTTGCCGGCCGCACTGCCTGGACCGATTTGGTTGCGGCGGGAGAAGTTCCGGCTAACACTGTTCAGGCAATCGGGGAACTTCTGCTGAGCAAATACGTGATTCCTTTTGAAGTAGCCGCGCTGCTGTTGCTGGTAGCTTTAATTGGTGCCATTGTTATTGCCAGGGATGAGGAGGTGAAGGCCAATGTTGGCGATTAGTCTGACGCATTATGTGGTGCTTTCAGCTCTTCTCTTTAGTATCGGCCTATTCGGAGTACTGACCAAAAGAAACGCCGTGGCCGTTCTGATCTGTATTGAACTGATGCTCAATGCAGTAAATATCAACCTGGTGGCCTTCAGTAAATATATTACACCGGCCGACTTCGTCGGGCAGATATTCTCTATTTTTGTCATTACCGTGGCCGCCGCCGAAGTGGGGATAGGATTGGCCATTATCATAGCCATCTACCGCAATAGGCTGTCTGTAAATCTTGACGATTTCGACTGGCTGAAATGGTAGGATTTCAATAGTGAAGGTAGGTGCTTTTAAATAATGCTTGTTGAATATGCAATGCAGCATGCATGGTTGGTGCCGCTCCTTCCCGCCCTTGCCTTTGTGGCAATAGTATTCCTCATCCGGCCATGGCAAAAGCTAAGTGCCATCGTGGCGGTGGGATCAATGGCCTCTGCCTGTGTCATTGCCATTCTGGCGGCGTACGGGATTTTTACCAATCATGAGTATGCGGAAAAACCGCTGGTTTACGCTGCGCACTGGTTTTCCCTGGGACTGTCTGATATGCCTGCATTACAAATAGACGTGGGGGTACAGCTGGACCCTGTATCGGCCATGATGATGGTCATGGTTTCGTTTATATCTACATTTATATTTTTATACTCTACCGGCTATATGAAAGGGGAAGATGGTTACTCAGTATTCTTTTCGTACCTGTCACTGTTCGGCGCTTCCATGCTTTTATTGGTCATTTCCAGTAATCTGCTGCAAATGTTTATTGCCTGGGAGTTGGTGGGGCTTTGTTCCTATCTGTTGATCGGGTGGTATACGCATAAGATATCAGCCCGAGAGGCGGCCAAAAAAGCCTTTGTCACCTGCCGGATAGCTGATTTTGGTCTGTTGTTGGGCCTGCTGGCATTGCAAATAGTGTTTGGCACGCTGAACTTGACTGAACTGGGCGACAGAATTGCTCACTTTGAGGAGTACACAACCTTTGGTATGCTAACGCTGATGGCCGTGCTGGTGTTTATGGGACCGATCGCCAAATCCGGTCAGTTTCCGTTGCACGTGTGGCTGCCGGATGCCATGGAAGGCCCCACTCCGGTCAGTGCACTGATCCACGCTGCCACCATGGTCGTGGCCGGTGTATATTTGGTTGGGCGCACCATGTTCCTGTTTCATGAGGTGGAGTCGGCCATGCAGTTGGTGGCGGTCACCGGTGCCTTTACCGCGCTGTTTGCCGCGACCATTGCTATAACGCAGCGAGAGATTAAGAAGATACTCGCGTATTCCACCGTCAGCCAGCTGGGCTATATGATGCTGGCTCTGGGGGTGGGCAGTCTGACCGCCGGTATGTTTCACATGTGGACGCATGCTTTCTTCAAGGCTTTAATGTTCCTCGGCGCCGGTAGTGTGCTGGTTGCCCTGCACCACAAGGCCGATGTGTGGGATATGGGCGGACTGGTTAAGAAAATGCCCATCACTGCCTGGACGTTTGTAATTGGCGGTCTGGCTATCGCCGGAATACCACCCTTTTCGGGTTTTTGGAGTAAGGATGAAATTTTAGTCGCTACATTGGCTGAGGGGCACTATGTGCTGTTTGCCATGGCGGCGTTTACCGCGTTTTTAACTGCATTTTATATGTGGCGGATGATTTTTCTGGCTTTCTTTGGCAAGGAGAACCCCGCAAATCATCCCAAAGAGTCCCCGTGGAATATGACCGTACCTCTCATAGTCCTCGCTATTGGCGCTATAGGCGGCGGTTGGCTGGGTACTCCCTGGAACAACGTGTGGGCCGAGTGGATTTACTTTGGACATCCGCATCATGCCTCGGCTAATTATGGCGCCATGCTTTTATCGATAGTACTGGCTTGCAGCGGTATCTATCTGGCCTATACATTGTATTTGAGAGACGTTGAAAAGAAACGGGCCAAGGCTATGGCTAAATGGTTCGGTCCTATTTACCGGATGCTTTGGAATAAATACTATATTGACGAGCTGTACCTCTGGTTTAACCACGCGCTGGTGGATGGTACCGCCAGGCTGTTTTACCTGTTCGATATTTATGTGGTGGACAATATTGTTAACGGCATTGGTGCCTTTGGCAAGCTGTCCGGAGATGGTTTGCGCGTATTCCAGTCCGGTCGGATGCAGAACTATGCGTTAATTTTCTTCCTTGGCGTATTGGCTGTGGCTGCATTAATGGCCTTTACCGGTCCGTCCGCCGCCAGCCTGGTACTGGGAGGTGTGAAATAATGGATTTTCCGATCCTGTTAGCCACTTTGCTGGCACCGCTGGCAGCCTCTTTAATCCTGGTGTTTATTCCAAAGGAAGAAAACCTGCTGATTAAATGTATATCCGCTATGGGTACATTTGTATCTCTGGCCCTGAGCTTGTATGCTTACTTTACTTATAATCAGGATATTGGCGGGCTGCAGTTTGTTTTCGGGCACGACATTCCGTGGATTAAAGATTTGGGCGTTACCTTTTACCTGGCCGTGGACGGTATCAGCTTGCCCATGCTGTTGCTGACCAACTTGATTGGTTTCTCAGCGATATTTGCATCCTGGAATATCAATAACCGGCCCAGAGAGTTTTTTATACTGCTGTTGTTGTTGATTACCGGTGTTATGGGCACGTTTATCGCTCACGATCTGTTTATATTCCTGCTGTTCTATGAAGTGGTGGTTATCCCCATTTACATCATGGTGGTTATTTGGGGCAGCTCCAAGCGGGTCACCAAGGAATATGCCGGTATGAAGCTGACTATCTACCTGCTTATCGGTAGCGGATTCCTGCTGGTTGGTGTGATTGCTCTATTTGTTAAAACCACGGCTTTGGCCGGGGTACCGGATATGAGCTTTACAGGTATGGCCATCGTGGCTCAGCAGCTATCCCGATTTGACCAAATCTGGCTGTTTGCGCTGATGCTGTTTGGCTTCGGCTCACTGATTTCCATGTGGCCGTTCCACTCCTGGTCGCCGGACGGTTATGCCGGAGCTCCTACCGCGGTGAGTATGATTCATGCGGGCGTACTGAAAAAAATCGGCGGTTACGGCCTGGTAAAAATAGCCGTGTATATGCTGCCGATGGGAGCTTCCTTCTGGGCCCCTTACATGGCTGTGCTGGGTGTAATTGGTGTTGCTTATGCGGCCATGGGTGCTTTGGCCCAAAAGGACCTGAAATATGTCGTTGGTTATTCCAGCGTCAGTCATATGGGCTACGTGATTTTAGCCGTGGCTTGTTTGGATGTCATTGGTTTAAACGGCGCGGTAGCCAACATGTTTGCCCACGGGGTAATGGCGGCATTGTTCTTCTCCATGATCGGCTTTATTTACGAAAAAACTCATACTCGCTGGATTCCGGATATGGGTGGCCTGGCTCGTCAGACACCGCGACTGGCCGTGGGATTTATGTTAGCGGCACTTGCTTCTCTTGGCTTGCCCGGGCTGATTAGTTTCGTCCCCGAGTTTATCATCTTTATTGACAGCTTCAATACCTACGGTGGTCTGGCGGTTATCGGTATTGCGGGTATTATTATTACGGCTTTGTATGTGCTGCGTGCCGGTGCCAACACTCTTTTTGGCCCGCCGCGTGCGGAATATGATCACCTGGAAGATATCAGGGGGCCGGAAATGGTGCCTTTGGTCGTACTGGGTACCGTACTGGTAGTCGGAGGTTTCCTCCCCTCCCTGTTGTTGGACATGATTAACAGCGGCGTCGTGCCCCTGCATGCTGCGATAAGCGACGCGCTCCAGTTAGGGGGGAAGTTTTAAATGCCAGTTGATATGTTTGCTTTAAATTTACCGTTTAACCCTTCTGCATTGACGCTGGAAATGCTGACCGCCATACTGGGGCTGGGAGTGCTTATACTGGGTATTATCGTGCCCAAAGGCTCCAAGCATGGTTTGGGTTGGGTCAGTTTGCTGGGCATACTGGGCATTATGGCTGTAGCCGTGTCTTTATGGGGCGAAAGCCGGGAACTGTTAAATGGTATGTACTTGTTGGATAATTACGCGCTGTTCTGGAAGATTACCTTCCTTACGGCGGCAGCACTGGTAATACTGGGCTGCATGCGCTTTGTGGATAAAATGGGCGACCAGGCCGAATACTACAGCATCACCATATTCGCTACGTTGGGTATGATGATCATGGCCTCGGCGGGGGACTTTATTACACTGTATCTGGGTCTGGAATTGATGACCATCTCATTTATAATTTTGGTTTGTTTTCGCAAGCTGGACGCCAAATCTGTAGAGGCGGGCATTAAGTACTTACTACTGGCCGGCATGAGCTCTGCGGTATTGCTATATGGCTTAAGCCTGCTTTATGGCTTGACCGGCAGCATTACTATGCTTGAGGTCAGCAAAATCACCGCCATGCAGCCTTTGTCACCTGCTTTGATGCTGGCACTGGTGATGGTGATTGCCGGTTTGGGATTCAAAATATCCGCCGTACCGTTCCATATGTGGTCGCCTGACGTATACGAAGGCGCTCCCACTCCGGTAACAGCGTATCTGGCGGTGGGCTCCAAAGCCGCGTCGCTGGCCATTATTTT
The DNA here is from genome assembly GCF_039851975.1 of Desulfoscipio sp. XC116. Classification (GTDB taxonomy): domain Bacteria; phylum Bacillota; class Desulfotomaculia; order Desulfotomaculales; family Desulfallaceae; genus Sporotomaculum. The sequence continues at coordinate 2,359,680 of NZ_CP156660.1, read as the reverse complement.
GCGGTTGTTTATTGCCGGGCTGCCGGGTGTATGGGAGAACTGGGCCATGGTAATGGCTATTTTGGCCGCAGTGACCATTATTGTCGGCAATCTGGTGGCTATTCCCCAAACCAATATTAAAAGAATGCTGGCTTATTCCAGCATTGCTCAGGCGGGCTATATACTGGTGGGGTTGGTTACCGCCACGGAAGCCGGTATTAAGGGTGTTATGTTCTACGCCTTCTTGTATGTGTTTGCCACGATGGGCGCTTTTATCGTAGTAGCTTATTTTTACAACAATACCGGCAGTGATGAATTAAAAGACTATGCCGGTTTGTCTCAGCGTTCACCGCTGCTGGCGGCGGTGATGCTGATTGCATTGTTAAGTATGGCGGGTATTCCTCCGCTGGCCGGCTTTGTGGGCAAATTCTATTTGTTTAAAACCATTGTGGACGGCTACCTGTGGCTGGTGTTTATTGGTTTGATTATGAGCATGGTATCGGTGTATTATTACCTGCGGGTCGCACTGGTCATGTACCGTGATGAGCCCATTGACGCTACACCGATTAAGGTATCAAGTCCCGTGGCGGTAACGCTGATTGTTACCATGATTGCCACGCTGGTCATCGGTGTTTACCCGGGACCACTTTCCGAAGTGGTTAACAACGCCGCCCATACATTCTTTTTACACTAAGCCAAGCGATATTTAAAAGGCCTCTCACCTATAGGTGGGGGGCTTTTTTTAATTGTGCAGCGGGCCCATAATTCATGATATAATGATGTTATATTCAACCATTGCATTTTCGGAGGGTATGATGAATAAAAATACGGCATATCATGGTTCGGAAAAATATATTGCTTCACAAGAATTAATCAGTGCTGTTAATGTGGCGGCAGCGCTTAACCGCCCGCTTTTAATCAAGGGCGAGCCGGGAACCGGTAAAACAATGCTGGCTTTAAGCGTTGCTGAAAATCTAAAAATGCAGCTGCTGATCTGGAACATCAAATCCACTACCAAAGCACAGGACGGCTTGTATGTTTACGATACCGTGCAGCGTTTGTATGACAGCCAATTCGGCGAAGGTGATGTGCGCAATATTAAACAGTACATTAAACTGGGCAAACTGGGCGAATCGTTTATTTCGGAAGAGCGGGTTGTATTGTTGATTGATGAAATTGATAAGGCGGACATAGAATTTCCAAATGATTTATTATGGGAATTGGATCAAATGAGTTTTTATATACCCGAGACCGGCGAAACGGTAGCAGCCGAACATCGTCCCATAGTAGTCATTACCAGCAACGCCGAAAAGGAACTGCCGGATGCTTTTTTGCGCAGGTGTATATTCCATTACATTGCCTTTCCAGATGAAGAAATGATGGGACAGATTGTTAATGTACACTATCCAAACCTGGATAAAGAGTTGGTGCGTGCCGCCGTAAATGCTTTTTACAGCATCCGCGGCCTGCCCGGACTGCAGAAAAAACCCAGTACCAGCGAGTTGTTGGATTGGGTTCAGGCGTTGGTGGTTGGTGGTGTCGACCCGCGTATTATTGAAAAAGAGATACCCTTGCCGGGGGTTTTGCTCAAAAAGGATAACGATATGGCCTTATGGCAGCGCAAGTACGGTGGCGGCGCCGGAGAAGCTCGGGCGACAGGAAAGAAAAACGTAACCGGCCACTGGCGGAGTTGATATAATGTTTACCAGCCTGTTTTACGGCTTGCGCCGGGAGGGTGTGAACGTAACTCTTACAGAATGGTTAACCTTGATGGAGGCGCTGCGCCATGGATTAGCCAATAGCAGCTTGATTAATTTTTATTATTTAGCCCGTTCGGTGTTGATAAAAAGTGAAACCCAATACGATGCTTTTGACCGGGCATTTTTACAATGTTTTAAGGATATTGAAACGCCGCCCGAAGTAACCGCGGAAGTGCTTAAATGGCTGGAAAACGCGCTGCCGCCCCTTAAAATGGACCGGGACGGCAAAAGACCTGATCTGCAATGGAGTTTGGATGAATTAAAAAGAAAGTTGGCCGAACGCTTGAAGGAACAAGCGGAGCAGCATCACGGGGGCTCTTATTGGATAGGCACGGGAGGTACGTCGCCTTTCGGACATTCCGGATACCATCCGGCCGGTGTACGCATCGGGGGACAATCGGTTAACCGTTCGGCGGTTAAGGTGGCTGCCGAGCGTGCTTATATAGACTTTCGTTCCGATGAAACACTTAATACCAGGCAGTTTGAGCTGGCTCTGCGCAAATTACGCTTGCTGAGCACGGCGGTGGAAGGCGAACGGGATGTGCTTGACCTGGATGCCACCGTGGATGCCACCGGGCGTAATGCCGGGCGGTTGGAATTGGTGTGGACCAGGGGACGCAGGAACAAAATTAAACTGATTATTCTTATGGATTCCGGCGGTTCCATGAACGCTTACCAAAGGCTTTGTAGCCGGCTATTTAACGCGGCCAACAAGTCGACACATTTTCGTGATCTGAAGTTTTACTACTTCCACAACTGTGTTTATGAATTTGTTTTTAATGATCCTATTTGTCTCAGACGCAATTCCACAGCCACATATGACTTCTTGCGCCGGTACGGTTCGGATTACCGGCTTATCGTGGTGGGTGACGCCAGCATGGGTGCCGGAGAGTTATTGATGCCCTACGGTGCGCTGGAATGGGGAGCGGACAACGAGGAACCGGGCCTGAAATGGCTGCAAAGATTGGCCGGCCATTTTGAACACAGTGTGTGGCTGAATCCCATAGCCAAGCATTACTGGGGCATGGTGGAGGGAAGCCCGACCATTGGTTTGGTTAGGGAAGTCTTTCCTATGTTTGAGCTGACTCTGGACGGTTTGAATGCGGCTGTTAAAAAGCTTAGGGTTAAGAGATAAGCTTATGGAGGTGCGGCCAAATCAGTATAGAATTAAATAATAGGATTATCCATGTCCAATATTTAATGCGATACCGGTATTCAGGTACCAGAGATTGGTTTTATAAATCTTATAAGGAGTTGTTGAAACATGGATAAAGAGTTGGCGATTCAGATGAGAAACAAGGCCGGTGAAAATTTCCGCAATGGGCATAACTGTGCGGAGTCTATTTTTCTTGCTTTCCGGGAATTGGTGGCCCCGGATGTCGATCCAGGTTTGGTTAAAATGTTTACTGTCTACGGAGGCGGTCTGGGACATGCCGGTTGTATGTGCGGGGCGCTCACCGCATCGGCGGCCATGCTAAGCTTGCTTAAGGGGCGTACCGGTACGGACATGCAGGATCGGGACGTCTGCTACCGGCTTTCCAGGGAATTGCATGACCGTTTCGAACAAAAGTATGGAGCTACCTGCTGTCGGGTGCTGAATCCCCATGAAATTGACAGCCGCGAGCACCTGGTTAACTGCTTGAAAATTACCGGCAACACCGCCAAATTGCTGACTGAATACTTAATGGACAAGGATTTGCTGCCGCAGGGGAAGTAGGTATTATCCGTGACTATGTTAAGACGCCGGCTGGGCATTGCCGGCGAAAACATTGCCGCTGCTTATTTGCAAAAAAAAGGCCTGCAAGTTATAGAACGTAATTTCAGGTGCCGCTTGGGTGAGATCGACATTATTGCCCGGCAGGGAAAATATCTGGTTTTTGTGGAGGTGCGCGCCAGAAGCAGCGCGTCATGCGGATTGCCTGAGGAAAGCATTACAGCTGCTAAAATTAAAAAACTGCAGCGGTTGGCTCAGGCTTACATGGCAATAAAGTCCTATAAAAACCTGGATGTTCGTTTTGATGTGGTAGCGGTATATTGTGCCGGGGAAAAAACAACTGTAACCCATATAGAAAACGCGTTTTAGAGGAAATATGAAGTGCTGTTGGATGTAGTTAAAACGAATTTAAGGATGTTTGATAACAAAATTAAATTGATCTTTAAAGTGAAAGTGAACTCGTTCAGCTTTAGCTGAACGAGTTCACTAACGGGCTTCCATGCTTTTCGCTATTAGAGCTGCTCCCAAAGCCGCCGTAATCTCAGGCTCGTCGGGCACAAAAAGCTGTTGGCCCAGCTGTTTGGCCAGTGCGTGTGTGACACCGGAGTTGCGGGCTACACCGCCGGTAAAAACTATCTTAAGCTCCAAACCGGTGCGTGATGTCATAGCGGCTACCCGTGCGGCTACTGAATCACAAACTCCGGCTACTATGTCCGCTTTTTTTGCACCGGCGGACACATGGGAGATAACTTCGGATTCCGCAAAAACCGTGCAAAATGATGAAATAATACACTGCTCCTGTGCTTCCGCGGCCAACTTGCCTAAGTCCTCAACCCGCAGTTCCAATGCTCCGGCCATGACCTCCAGAAAACGCCCCGTACCCGCGGCACACTTGTCGTTCATGGCAAAATCAACTACTTTTCCACCGGGTAACATTTTGATTACTTTACTGTCCTGTCCGCCGATATCAATAACCGTTCTGGCGTCACCGAACAGGTGGGCAATGCCCCGGGCCTGGCAGGTGATCTCGGATACTTCACGGTCGGCGGGGAAGGTGATACGGCCATAGCCGGTGGCCACTGTTGCAGCTATATCCCTTTTATCCAGATTATTCTTATGCAGTAATTCAGTTGTCAGCCGTTCGGCCACGTTGCGGCCGCTGTAGCCCGAGCGCCCTGTGGCTCCGGCCACCGGTTTCCCTTCGGTGCTAACCAGCACCACCTTTGTCGTAAGTGAACCTATGTCTACTCCCAAGTAGTAACGATTCATTTTATTCCTCCTAATTCTAGCAATATAAATAATAATGGGCTTTGTAAATGATAATAAGTCTGGTAGATGATAACGAGCTTGGTATTGATTGGTTGCGATATTGGAAATAGGCATTCATGCCGCTCTGTTGCTGCATCAGCGGAAGATGAAAATAGATCGGCTTGTCGTTGCTATGATTGCAAGCTACGGTGCTTAAAGTCTGTCATTGCTATGAATAAAACCTGTGACGCTTAAAGTCCGTCATTGCGGGCTGCAAAGCAACAAAGCAACCCGTTTTGCAGCCCGCATTTCTTTGGGGGACCCGCTGCGGAGTCTGGGATTGCTTCGCTGCGCTCGCAATGACATTAGCCGGCAATGACATATATTCGTTTATCGTGGTGCGTGCGACGCGTGATAATTGCGGGGAGCGGAGCGACACGGCAAAGCCAGCCGGGTGTTTAAATGCCGCCTACTGTTTCCAAAAAAGCCTGTACCCGGTTGCGGATAGGTTCTTCCGCATATGCTCTTTGATCTGCCATATCCGCTTCTATCATTAAGCCCGGAACGCCGGTTTCCCGCATTACCTGACGGCGAATTATCTCCTGCACCAATGAGTAAGGCTTGCAGGATCGATTAGAGTGCATAACAAAACCGTCTGCTTCGTACTCCTGAATTAATTCAATTATTTGACGAGCCCTAAATTCCGGGGAACGGTTTAAAAATATTTCGGTGTAAGTGGCGGCCATGCTTTCCAGCGGGTCGCCCGGCGAAAGCTCCATAACCCAACCACCGCTGTATGTATCGGTGACAAAGCAGGCTCCTTGTTCGGAGAACATTTTAAAAAAGCCGAATATTTGATACCAGATGGCTATATTGTCCCAAACCAGGCGAATTTTCTCTCCGTCAACCGCTCCCTGGCTTTGCTGTACCCTTTGTTTAACTTCATCCCTGAGCTTACGGTAATAGTCGACCGCCTGTTGGGTCCCCCGCAGGGTCACTATGGGAGCCATATGAATGAACAGATCCGGAGCGTTAAGCGGTGATGGTGTATTACGGCAAAACTGCCGAATTTCTTTCCAAAGTTGGATGGTTTCATTGCTCCGGGCGAGCTGCCGGCTCAATTCTTCCCGGTTGAAGCGGCGATTGGTCAGATGCTCCAGGTTTTTAACCATTTCCTTAAGCTGTGCATATACATATTCTCTGGCGTGGACGGTCAAGTCACCGGGTAAAAAGGGAGTATCCAGCACCAGCAGCGGCACCTTAAATATGCGGGCCAGTGCTTCGTACCATTTAAGCACGGTGCCGCAGATGTTGGTGCAGCATACCAGCATGTCCGGGGGTTTGGGCAGCCCGCCCATAGGGGCTAGGTCGGGACGTATAATAGAGCCGATATGAGACCGGGCGTAAGAGCAAAGATCCTGGGAATATCCCGTTGCCTCAGCCACCTGGCAGAGATTGGCGGATACCCGTCTGGTCCCGCAAATAGCTCCGTAATTTTCCGGATAAACGGGATGTATATTAAAAGCCCTTAACAGCTCCACCGGGGCGCCGCTGGTGATCCAGGCCAGCGGCCGTTTTAAGGGCTTGCCCCAAAGCCTATGATATCGCGACAATGCGTAGTATTTAGTCATCATTTTTTCCAAATGTTGCGTGCTGGCTAATGGTAGATAGCGGCGCTTTTCGGCCATTTTTTATCTCTCCTTAATTTACGGCTTTAATCAGATTATAGACTTTCTAAAAAAGCTTGCAGCCGGGTGCGCTCTTGTCCGCCAACTTCCGCTCTCTCTAATTCTAATACCAGCGTATTTATGCCTGCCGAACGCATTCTTTGGGCGAGGGGTACAGAATCCCAAGCGTGCGGGTCACAGTATTTTCTTACCACCAATAAGGCGCCAACAGCTTGCCGGCCTTGTGCTAATTTTACCAGGTAATCCACTCGCTCCTCCAAACCACGATGGCGGCACGGGCAGGGAGGCATGGTGGAGTAACGCCGGACAATCGCTTTAAGCGGGTCGGTTCCATATTGGATATCGCTCATCGTTAAAAAGTGATGATTCCCAGTGCAGGTGTCATCGGCCACTATCCGGCCACCCAGTTCCTCCACCATTTTAAATAAACTGTCGTTTTCCAAAACAGGCCCGCTTATCAATATCCGACGATGGCTTGGGTTGCTGGCCGTCTTTTCCCTGATAGCTGGCAGTGCGGCTTTCAGAGCCTCGGCATATTCAGTCCGGGGCATTACCTGGCCGGCCCGCAGCAAAGCTGAAACCAGCGGCGAAGGTAATTCCGCACGCATATTGTCGAGTTCAGCCACCAAGCTGCGGATGTGTTCGCAAAGCTCTATGGCCTTGCCTATTTTATTCGCATCAGGCCGGCATCCTGTTATACTGCTTAATTTCTGCAGCAGAGCATCCAGTTCGCTTTCGTAAAACCGGTCAGCCGCCGGGGTGTTCAGAATGACCGGCGGTACCATAGACAGGGCGGTCCCGGGAGCTAAGGTTCGGCCCCAGATTCCTCCCAGGCACTGCATGGTGTCGCAGGTATGCGCAAACCCCGTCCCGGCCAGGTCCTTGTAATTGCCGGATATGGCGCCGGCCAGGCTGATTCTGGCCAGTGAGCAGCAATAGGCAGGCAGTTCAGACGGGGTGCCCCGGGTGGTGGTGGGGAGGATGCGCAAAGGTTCAAGGCCTGCAGCTAGAATTAACTCCTCCGGCCAGTAACTGCAAAAATACCCGAAAAAACGTTTTTGGGGGTAACGTTCCCTGCGTTTTGTGCCGTTAAGGGCGGCCTCTTCAAGGAGTAATTCCAAATAATCAATTGGTGTATATGGCGAGCTCTTTTCAAACATATAGTTACAGCCTCCGTTTAGATTACCATTGCCAAACAAATGCCATCCTGTTCAGTTTATAAAAAACATTTAGAAAATTAAATGCAGGAGGTCTTACTTATCACACTTTTGCCTGCGTTCCGGCGAGCTGTGCAGGGTGCTCGCGTAGCGCTTCATAATGATCCACATGGTGGAGGTTTATATCTTGTATTGTCGCATACACTGATAAGGCAATGTCAGCCGGTGGTATCCGGTGTTGTTGTGGTTCACGCTATAGTGATTAATTCCGCATATTGATCGGCGTTAAAATCGCGGTCATATTCGATGTCCCCGAAAATGTCCGGAAAATTTTTCCGCAGGTGCAGCAACATGGGGATCATAAGCTGCTTTAAAGATTCAGGTGATGATTGCCTAGTGGTTGTCTCCAGCAATTCGTGCCATTGCGCCAGGGAGTACTGATACACAATCCTGCTCTTGGTGGCTCCTTTAGTAAATTCGGTAGGGAACCGAAACGGCTTTTCCCCGGCGAATATTCGCTGAGTTGATACCGTTATAGGTACTTCAACGTTATTCCCGTATACGGCGATAGCTATAAACTCTGTTTCGCCGGTATTGTTTGTTAATTCAGATTGCCTTTCCTGCACCAGTAACAACGGACGGTTATTCATTGCCAACACCTCATAAAAAATATTATAGCACATTCGAAAAATAATAAAGTTTTGCAAATACAGGCCTTATTATTTGCTTTTTGAGGCTTGACCTCAAAAAGATCAATAACTTCATATCCCAATGGAATTATTAGATTGGTAGAAGCTGTTCGCAGTTTACATGTCAAGCACCCCAGTACTTTCTTTCCATTCCCCTGTATTGGACGGCTTCCGCTACATGCTCAACCTGTATTTGTTCAGAGCCCGCAAGATCAGCCAAGGTGCGCGCCACTTTAATAATTTTATTATGGGCGCGGGCACTGAGCTTCAGGCGGTTGAAGGCCGTGCGCAATAAATCCGCAGCTTCAGTATTCAACCGGCAGTGCTTCTTTATTTGCGCCGGAGACATCTCGGCATTACATGCTTCTTTGCCGAACCGGGTAAATTGCGTTTCCCTGGCTGCCTGCACCCTTTGGCGAATAGTTTCCGAAGCTTCACCCGGCGGGCTGTTTTCCAGATCGTTAAAGGTAAGACGGGGTACATCTATCTGAATTTCGAAACGGTCAAGCAGTGGCCCGGAGAGACGGTTTAAATAATGCTTTATCTGTAATGGTGTGCACGAGCACTCCCGCTCCGTATCACCCAGAAAACCACACGGACAAGGATTCATTGAAGCCACAAGCATGATTCTGGCGGGATAGGTGACAGAGGAGTGTACACGGGAAATAGTTACCACAGCATCTTCCAATGGCTGTCGTAACGCTTCCAAGGCATCTCTTTTAAACTCGGCAGTCTCGTCAAGAAAGAGTACCCCCAAGTGGGCCAGGCTGATTTCACCCGGCTTGGGGTATTTACCCCCTCCGACCAGCGCTGAAGTAGATGTGTTATGATGCGGGGAACGAAAAGGACGTTCCGTAACCAGCGGTTGGTTGGGCTGCAGAAGTCCTGCCAGGCTGTAAAGATTGGTTATCTCCAGTGCTTCAGCGAGTGACAAATCGGGCAATATGCCGGGTAACCGACGGGCCAGCATGGTCTTTCCCGAGCCGGGGGACCCCAGCATTAAAATGTTATGTCCACCGGCTGCGGCTACTTCCAGACCGCGCTTTACAACCAGCTGTCCGCGTACATCGGACATATCCCCTGTGACGTTGCGTTTGGTCCAGAATTTATTGCTGTCCACAGTATGGGGACATATAAGTTCTTCACCTTGCAAATGTCGAATTAAACGAATCAAGTTGGGAGCGGGATATACTTTTATGCTCTGAATCAGGGCAGCCTCGTCAGCGTTTTCAGCCGGTACAACAACTTGATCACAGCCATCTGCCGGCAGCAGCATAACCCTGGGCAATACCCCGTTTATGCTCCGGATTGACCCGTCCAGGGACAGCTCACCAATAAATATATAGACGTTGACCCACTCGGAATCAATTTGTTCTGTTGAAGACAATATTCCCAGTGATATGGCCAGATCATAAACCGGACCTTCCTTTTTTAGATCCGCCGGGGCCAGATTAACAGTAATGCGTTTGGCGGGAAAATCAAACCCGGCGTTTTTTATAGCGGCGCGCACTCGATCTTTAGCTTCCCGCACCGCAGCACCCGGCAGGCCTACAATGTCAAATCCTGGAAGACCACTGGACACATCCACCTCAACCCGCACAATGTAACTATCCAGGCCATTTAAGGCTAAGCTTTTGACAATGGTCAGCATTATATGTATACCCCCACTGCATCTTTCGTCAAAACCATTGTCAATCCCTGCTAATTCAGACATTTCTGTTTTATAAAGTCATTTTGTATATCTATATTAATGCAAATTTATCACTAAAGGCTAAATTTTATCGCAATGCTATGCTATTACAAATCAACAAGATCCTCTGATATCTGCGCCAATTCCTCAACCATAGTTTCTATCTTTTTAATGCTGCCTGTTATTTCTTCAGTGGAAGCGGCTTGCTGCTGTGAAACTGCGGAAATCTGATGTATCTCCATGGTAAAGTTTAATATCGTTTCCCGTATTTTACTCAGCCGCTCATTTACTCCTTTAACTGAATTATTGGTTTTTGCAGCTAATTTGCGTATTTCACCGGCCACTACGTTAAATCCTCGCCCGTAGTTTCCCGCTCGAGCGGATTCAATAGCAGCATTTAAACCTAACAGGTGGGTTTGGTCGGAAACCTCTTTAATTAGGGCTATAACCATATCCATCTCATTAATATCTTTATTAATACCGGAAGTATTTTTCTCAAGGTCCTGAGCGGTAATTGCCAGTTGTTCTGAAGTGTTCTGTAATTCATTAATGGAATCGCTAATTTGTTGTGTGAACGAATTTAACGCTTCAGCCATAGTAATAATCTTTTCTTGTGTTTCAATAGGATAAGTAATTGTTATAGTACCTGCTATGCTGCCATCATCTTCTGTGACAGGAATTCCTAATCCAACATATGGTATTCCCATTACTTCCTTGGGTATCCTTCTTACCTCGCGACTCTCGGACATCATAGCAGTTTCTGTTATACCACCCTTTTTTATAGGATCTCCAACTTTAACCGGAACCGTAAGTTTTTTTCCATGCGTAACATACAGATATTTATGTAAATCCGCCAGAGCTAAACCATATTCCTCGCCCAGCATAGCACGCAAATAAGGTGCCAGGCTCAGTAAAGATTGTATTTTGCTTTCTTTTCCAGGTTCATCTTCATGTAGATAGTCCATAACAGGCAGCCTCCTTGAATAGTATATTTGATATAATATCTATTATAGAATATATCGTAAAATAAGAAAATAAACTTAATAGCTTATTTTTTGTCTAACCGGTTTAGCTATTAATAAAATAAGCCCTTGGTTATTTATCGGGGCATGGACCCAGTATTAATTTCAACAGCAATAATATGGTATTCTATGATAAAATATTTAATACATAATGCTAAGCTTTGACTTTTAGTTGAATTCCTGAAAAAAGACTAAAATATTCATTAATAAGTTAGAGATTTTTAATGCGAATACACAATAGCGAATATCCACCTTTTCACGAGGTCATGCGACAGTATCCGGGTAGTGCGTAAATATGATATGAGCAAGCGGGAAACCAAAATCAATTTATACTATACAGGGGTGATGCCAGGATGACACAAAAACATGTCTTTATTTCCGGTCGGGTGCAGGGGGTTTACTACAGGGATTATACCAGGCGGGAAGCGGAAAAACTGGGTATCAAGGGATGGGTGCGCAATCTGCCCGACGGCAGGGTAGAGGCTGTTTTTGAAGGACCCGAAGATACTGTGGAAAACATGGTTGCCTGGTGTTATCAGGGTTCACCACGTTCTGAGGTGATTAAGGTGGAAGTAGCAAAAAGCAACCCGCAATTAAAGGAAAACTTTATTGACTTTAAGATAACCCGTTAGTTCATTATTTTGTATGCTGATTTTTAAATATTGAGTTGATCAAATCCCAAGACTCCCACTTCTATAAGTGAGAGTTCCTATTATTACTTCAGGTGGGGTAGAATACCCCATCTGAAGCCTGATGTTCAGTTATAGCTGAACGAGTTCATTTTCCCGGCGCTTAACTGGTTTAAATTACTTGTTGCATCAATAGCCTTAAAATGATAACATAACAAATGTCGCTGCCACGGCGGCGGAGAAATGATAAGGCGAAATGATAAGCGGTATATTTAATAATATTTAATAGAAATAATATTAAATAGAATGCAATGCCAACCACAAATTGCCTTTGACACAAGCCGATCAAAGTGATACAATACAATTCCGGTCGCCAAACGACGACCGCCCGGTCCTTGAAAACTAAACAGTGCAAAGAGATGGAAACGGACGCCGGACGTGGTTGGTTATTAATAACCGAGCCAAGCGACGGCGGCCAATCAAACCTCGTCAAACGAAGCTAAAAGCCAAAGCCAAACAGCAGCGGTTTTTAGCAAACGAATAAACGAGTAAATCATAAAACGAGCAGATTAAACTCACTTAAAAAGCAAACGGGCACAAGCTGCTATAAAGTCATCCAGCCCAATAAGGCTGGGCAGCCTAAAGCAGACCAAACCCGCTTAGCATAAACTTTTATGGAGAGTTTGATCCTGGCTCAGGACGAACGCTGGCGGCGTGCTTAACACATGCAAGTCGAACGGGGTTTAGCGAGGAGTTTACTTCTTGCTAAACCAAGTGGCGGACGGGTGAGTAACGCGTGGATAACCTGCCCCATAGCCTGGGATAACGCCGGGAAACCGGTGCTAATACCGGATAAGTTCATCTGGTTGCATAACCGGATGAAGAAAGGTGCAAACCGCTACAGGATGGGTCCGCGTCCCATTAGCTTGTTGGTAGGGTAACGGCCTACCAAGGCCGCGATGGGTAGCCGGCCTGAGAGGGCGACCGGCCACACTGGAACTGAGACACGGTCCAGACTCCTACGGGAGGCAGCAGTGGGGAATCTTCCGCAATGGGCGCAAGCCTGACGGAGCAACGCCGCGTGAGTGATGAAGGTTTTCGGATTGTAAAACTCTGTCCAAAGGGAAGAAACAAATGACGGTACCTTTGGAGGAAGCCCCGGCTAACTACGTGCCAGCAGCCGCGGTAAAACGTAGGGGGCGAGCGTTGTCCGGAATTACTGGGCGTAAAGGGCGTGTAGGCGGCTTGCGCAAGTCAGTCGTGAAACCTATCGGCTTAACCGGTAGCTGTCGATTGAAACTGTCGGGCTTGAGTGCAGAAGAGGGGAGTGGAATTCCCAGTGTAGCGGTGAAATGCGTAGATATTGGGAGGAACACCAGTGGCGAAAGCGGCTCCCTGGCCTGTAACTGACGCTGAGGCGCGAAAGCGTGGGTAGCAAACAGGATTAGATACCCTGGTAGTCCACGCCGTAAACGATGGGTGCTAGGTGTTGGGGGTATCGACCCCTCCAGTGCCGCAGTTAACGCAATAAGCACCCCGCCTGGGGAGTACGGCCGCAAGGCTGAAACTCAAAGGAATTGACGGGGGCCCGCACAAGCGGTGGAGTATGTGGTTTAATTCGACGCAACGCGAAGAACCTTACCAGGTCTTGACATCTCCTGCCAGCTGTGGAAACACAGTCTTCTTCTTCGGGAGACAGGAAGACAGGTGGTGCATGGTTGTCGTCAGCTCGTGTCGTGAGATGTTGGGTTAAGTCCCGCAACGAGCGCAACCCCTACCTTTAGTTGCCATCAAGTGAGGTTGGGCACTCTAAAGGGACTGCCGTTGACAAAACGGAGGAAGGTGGGGATGACGTCAAATCATCATGCCCTTTATGATCTGGGCTACACACGTACTACAATGGCCGGTACAGACGGACGCGCAGCCGCGAGGTGAAGCGAACCCGAGAAAGCCGGTCCCAGTTCGGATTGCAGGCTGCAACTCGCCTGCATGAAGTCGGAATCGCTAGTAATCGCAGGTCAGCATACTGCGGTGAATACGTTCCCGGGCCTTGTACACACCGCCCGTCACACCACGAAAGTTGGCAACACCCGAAGCCGGTGAGTTAACCTGTAAAGGGAACAGCCGTCGAAGGTGGGGTCGGTAATTGGGGTGAAGTCGTAACAAGGTAGCCGTATCGGAAGGTGCGGCTGGATCACCTCCTTTCTAAGGAGATTATGTGGTGGTTACTGGTATAGCCATAACCCACCACCTAAATCCTAGGTCGGACATCTCTATAAAACGCACTGTTTGGTTTTGAGGGACTACACAGCGACGCCAGACAAAAGTCAGGCGTCGCAAACAGTCTCCGAATTAAAAAAAACGGATAAGCCGAAGGCATTGGACAACCGCTAAAAAAGGTCAGCCAAGCCCCGAAAGCAAAACTCCGCACGTTCCTTGAAAACTGCACAGCGAAAGCAAGCAAGTATAAGTAAAGCACAGGTAAAAAGCACAAGACGCCGAAGACCAAAAGGTCAAGCTAGAAAGAGCGTACGGTGGATGCCTGGGCGCTAAGGGCCGATGAAGGACGTGGTAAGCTGCGAAAAGCTACGGTGAGCCGCAAGCAGGCATAGACCCGTAGATCTCCGAATGGGGCAACCCGTTACCAGTAACGAGGTAACATCTTATGTTGAACACATAGACATAAGAAGGGCACCCGGTGAACTGAAACATCTAAGTAACCGGAGGAGAAGAAATCAACCGAGAACCCCCAAGTAGCGGCGAGCGAACCGGGGCCAGCCTAAACCTATTTCGCGTGCGGAATAGGGGTTGCGGGACTCTCACAACGGACTGACAACCTTAGCCGAACCCGCCAGGAACGGCGGGCCACAGAAGGTAACAGCCCTGTAGGCGAAAAGGCAAGTCAATTCAGAGAGCATCCCAAGTACCGCGGGACACGAGAAACCCCGTGGGAATCAGGGAGGACCACCTTCCAAGGCTAACTACCCTTAGCGACCGATAGTGCACAAGTACCGTGAGGGAAAGGTGAAAAGCACCCCGGGAGGGGAGTGAAACAGAACCTGAAACCGTACGCTTACAACCAGTCAAAGCACAATTAACGTGTAATGGCGTACTTTTTGTAGAACGGACCGGCGAGTTACCTTTAGCGTGCCAGGTTAAGGCTGATCAAGGCCGTAAACCGCAGCGAAAGCAAGTCTAAAAAGGGCGTCATAGTACGCTGAAGTAGACCCGAAACCGGGTGATCTACCCATGTCCAGAGTGAAGCGGGAGTAACATCTCGTGAAGGCTCGAACCAACCGTCGTTGAAAAGGCGGTGGATGAGGTGTGGGTAGGGGTGAAATGCCAATCGAACCCGGAGATAGCTGGTTCTCCCCGAAATAGCTTTAGGGCTAGCCTTGTACAAAATAGCCGGAGGTAGAGCACTGAATGGGCTAGGGGCCTTCACCGGTTACCGAACTCAATCAAACTTCGAATGCCGGACTATTAAAGTACAGGAGTCAGACTGCGGGTGCTAAGATTCGTAGTCGAGAGGGAAACAGCCCAGACCGCCAGTTAAGGTCCCTAAATCGTGCTAAGTGGCAAAGGATGTGAGGTTGCCCGGACAACCAGGATGTTGGCTCAGAAGCAGCCACCATTTAAAGAGTGCGTAATAGCTCACTGGTCAAGTGACCTTGCGCCGAAAATGTAACGGGGCTCAAGCACGGTACCGAAACTGCGGAATTCAGCAATGAATTGGTAGGGGAGCGTTCCCATTGGATAGAAGCTATACCGTAAGGAGTAGTGGACTGATGGGAAGTGAGAATGCCGGTATAAGTAAGCGCAAAGGCAGGTGAGAATCCTGCCCGCCGAAAACCTAAGGATTCCTGGGGAAGGCTCGTCCGCCCAGGGTAAGTCGGGCCCTAAGCCGAGGCTGAAAAGCGTAGGCGATGGACAATCGGTGGAGAATCCGATACCACCTTAAAGCCGTTATAAGGATGGGGTGACACAGCAGGGCAAGCCAAGCGCGCGGATGGAAAAGCGCGTCCAAGCTCGTAGGGCGAACCGCAGGCAAAACCGCGGTTCAAGAAGCCTGAGAAGTGACGGGGAGCGAAAACAAGTAGCGAAGTGGCTGCACCCAAACTGTCAAGAAAAACCTCTAACGAGGCTCTAAGGTGCCCGTACCGCAAACCGACACAGGTAGGTGGGGTGAGAATCCTAAGGCGCGCGAGAAAACCCTCGTTAAGGAACTCGGCAAAATGACCCCGTAACTTCGGGAGAAGGGGTACTCCATTAGTGTAAAGACATTAACTGTCAGAGCATGAAGGAGTCGCAGAGAAAAGGCCCAAGCGACTGTTTACCAAAAACACAGGTTCCTGCTAAATCGCAAGATGACGTATAGGAGCTGACGCCTGCCCGGTGCTGGAAGGTTAAGGGGAGAGGTTAGCGCAAGCGAAGCTTTAAACCGAAGCCCCAGTAAACGGCGGCCGTAACTATAACGGTCCTAAGGTAGCGAAATTCCTTGTCGGGTAAGTTCCGACCCGCACGAAAGGCGTAACGATTTGGGCGCTGTCTCAACGAGGGACTCGGCGAACTTGTAATGCCGGTAAAGATGCCGGCTACCTGCGACAGGACAGAAAGACCCCGTGGAGCTTTACTGCAGCTTGACATTGGATTTTGGTATTGCATGTACAGGATAGGTGGGAGGCTGAGAAGTTAGGGCGCCAGTCTTAACGGAGCCACCGTTGGGATACCACCCTTGTGATATTGAAATTCTAACACCGGAGCCTGAATCGGCTCCATGGACAGTGTCAGGTGGGCAGTTTGACTGGGGCGGTCGCCTCCCAAAAAGTAACGGAGGCGCCCAAAGGTTCCCTCAGCGCGGTTGGAAATCGCGCGGATAGAGTGTAAAGGCAAAAGGGAGCTTGACAGCGAGACCAACAAGTCGAGCTGGGACGAAAGTCGGGCTTAGTGATCCGGCGGCATTCGCGTGGAAGAGCCGTCGCTCAACGGATAAAAGCTACCCCGGGGATAACAGGCTTATCTCCCCCAAGAGTCCACATCGACGGGGAGGTTTGGCACCTCGATGTCGGCTCATCGCATCCTGGGGCTGTAGTAGGTCCCAAGGGTTGGGCTGTTCGCCCATTAAAGCGGTACGTGAGCTGGGTTCAGAACGTCGTGAGACAGTTCGGTCCCTATCCGTCGCAGGCGCAGGAAACTTGCGAGGAGCTGTCCCTAGTACGAGAGGACCGGGATGGACGGATCACT
Source organism: Desulfoscipio sp. XC116 (assembly GCF_039851975.1). GTDB lineage: Bacteria > Bacillota > Desulfotomaculia > Desulfotomaculales > Desulfallaceae > Sporotomaculum. The sequence goes on along the minus strand of NZ_CP156660.1, from coordinate 2,342,860 downwards.
GGCGTACCAGTTATCGCGCCAGCGGTAGCGCTGGGTACCCAAATCCGGCCGGGATAAGCGCTGAAGGCATCTAAGCGCGAAGCCCCCCTCTAGATAAGGTTTCCCATCCAGTTAATGGAGTAAGACCCCTGGCAGACTACCAGGTAGATAGGCCGGGCGTGCAAGCACAGCAATGTGTGCAGCGGACCGGTACTAATAGGTCGAGGACTTGACCTTAAATTCGGTGCTCTGATTTTGTTAATCGGAAGTTGGCGGTTGGTTGCCGTTAGGCGATAAACCAACCATACTGCTGCCGGATACAAGATAGTTTACTTGTTAAAATAAAACTTGCTCAGCTGTGCATTTTTGAGGGAATGGGGTCAGGCTTAAACTTGTTTAAACTAACTGTAAACTCTTCTAGCAAGCCGGGATGGTTATTGCTTGTCAAGGAATATATGTATATCGTTTAATATGGTATCAGGCGGATAAGACTCCGAGAGATTATTTAAAGGCCATAGCTCTTGGTGCAAATGCCGGTGGAGCACAGTGGTAAACCGCAATTTTGATTTGGGGGAGAGCCCCCCATTTTTTTGTTTTTATTTGTTGTATGGTTCCTCCTTATAAGCATTGCCTGGAGGAAATTCCCACAAAGATAGTGCCATTCCTTCTTTAATTAGCGAATAATCCTAATTTCCAGGGGTAAAGTACTGCTTTCGGTTGTTAATGATATATAGCTGGCTTAACCGAACACGGATGTTGGGCTTTCTGGTATTCCCTTAATCACATAGCTGGCTTAACAGAACACCGATGTCCTGTATTTTGAAATCTCACAACACGATTTCTTCCTTGCATTTTCGCCATATAAAGAGCATTGTCGCTTAGTTTATAAAACATATCGACGTTAGTTTCCGAATTCGGAGTTAGAGTGACTACTCCTATACTTATGGTAAATTTTATTTTAGGATTAATGCTAACTGATCCATTTTCGATTGTCTTTCTTAATCTTTCCGCGACTTCCATGGATTTTTTTTCATCTGTCCCCGGAAGCAATATGGCAAACTCTTCGCCGCCGTATCTGCCAAATAAATCATAATCTCTTAATTGAACCTTGATGGCGGCAGCAAACTCCTTCAAGACAACATCGCCTACATAATGGCCGTATACGTCATTTATCACTTTGAAATTATCAATATCTATAAGCAAGCATGAAATCTGTTCTTTTTTTCTTGAAAATAAAGAAATAAGTTTTTTTGCGCGCAACATAAAGGTTCTGCGGTTAAGTATATTAGTTAATTCATCGAATGATGCAGCTCTAAGCAATTCAATATCTAACTTTTCTTTTGCCAGAAGAATAAAACCCATACTTCCTACGAGCATTACAAGATATAACAAAAGAAACGAGCCCGTATTGGAGATATCCGTTGACCATAATGTCATATCATGCGCCGAAGTTAGTGCTGTATAGGCTCTAAAAAGAAAAGAAACCATTGTAATGCTATAAAAAGAAGCTATTACTTTTTGTAAAATTGATGGACTTTTATGTACAAAAATCCTATATACCGGAAATGCAATTAATGTAGCTGTAATTGAAGATGTAAATGCAATCCTAATGTTTTCTGGAACGTCATATATTATTAAGATGTTAAAAATAAAAATACAAACAAAAACCAGGATGTTATAATTTCTTTTTGTGACCTTATTGTAGCTATCAACTAAAATCAAAAAGGCAATCAACTCCAATGCTGCACCAATAAATATCATAGAATTTGATATAGATGTCCAAATGATATAAGGAATAGCACCTTTGAATCCGGCCATGATCCATGCAACTGATTGAAGTAATTTAGACAATAAAAATATATTAACCGACTTCTCCTTGTTATGACGAACTGTATATGAAATAATAAGTATGCCTGTTAGAATGTGTCCTAACACAAGAACCATTAAGAGAGTTCCCATATCTATATAAAAAACATTCACCGATATTCCTCGCTTTCGACATAGTAACTTTAGTGCACATAATTTATGAATGTATTCATTGTGACACCACGCTTTATTTAGGGTATTTGCATATGTAGTTTCTTTTTGTGTCCGAAAGTTTAACGGAGCACCATCATAAAAGTATAAAAAGCTCCAGTTAGTTGCAATAATAAGACCTGTTTCTATTAAATATGTTCAATTATTATTATCTTGTGTTTTACATAATTGCCATCGGATGGCAATTGAGGTGTTCTAAGATTTTAGTTAATGCTAAAGACCTAAAATAAAATAAAGAACCCCCTTGCCGGTGCGAAACAGGCAAAAGATTCTTTTGTATTGTATAGTACTCGTTATCGGAATTAAATTAAGTTAACGATAAATAAGATTAATCTTTGACATTCTCAAATTTGTTTTGTTATGCTTTTCATTCGAATAATCATCTTGCTTTCATTTCTTCCGAGGGTGCCTAACCAACATATTTCCCCAGTTTAAAAGTAATGTATATCCAAATTCTCCACTAATAAAAAAACATCATCCTTTTCTAAAATGCTGCTGCAGTCACAAGTCATAGTTGCCAAGCGCCAGCTTCATTAGGTTTCTTGTTCATATTATATCCGTTTTTGTAGTTTTTTGAAAGAGGGGTTAAGTGTTTTGCCAATTTAAATTCAACAATCTATAAGTGCAGAACAAACAAGCCCACCAAAGAAAAAAGCGGCATCTTGCCGCGGTTGAGGTGAAGTAAATTTTTGAAAACATCAGGGAGATTAACGGCGAGGTTGTCACTGTGCCTGCAAATCCTGAATAACCTGGATAAAACCTATTACTTGGGTTAACTGTTTCAGCTTCTACCATAAATCGCTACAATAAGGAAGTTCGTTTTTATCCAATAGATTGATAGCTTCTTTCTTGCATCCGACCCTGCATACCCCGCACCCGTAACACTGCAGGGGGTTTACATAGCATTTGTGGTTCACTGCAGAATACTGTATGGCTCCAAACTGACATAATTTCTGGCATTCCCGGCACCCCACACATTGAGCCGGAACAATTTCAGCTATGTATTCCGACTTGAACATAACATCTAGTAAGTCTGAACTTATCTGAAACCTAAAAGCAAGGCAGTCGTGGTCACAATTGCATATCGCTCCAATAAAAGGTGTTTTAAATGTCCAGATTGAGTGCACCAGACCCTCCCGGTCAAACTCCCTGAGCAGTTTTTTGGCTTCGCTTGAATTAAGTGTCTCCAGATTATACTGCAGCTCCGGCCATTCACTTATCAGGCCGGTGGGATCAATGCCCAGCAACATGCAATACCTGTGGTTGCTTGCCCCGGTTTTAATCTTTCTGCAAAGACACGGTATTCTTGTAATTGACTGCACCAAATCAATTATTCCCTCGGCATCCTCAATGGGAACTACCTGGCCAAAATGATCTTTTTTCATTTTTTGTGTTCCCATTTTTCTGATGAAACGATAAACCAGGGGATGTTTTCTTTTAAAAGTGCCTAATTTATCTATTTTTAAGCCGGCGCTATGTAGATATGGAATAAACCCGTTAATATAAGCTTGGCGACTACTTTCAGCCAACAGCGCTGTGGAATAGTTCTCCATTATTTCGTACCATTTTTTACCTTCACCGTGTTTGGTACAGAACTCACACAAAGAAGTAACCCCCTGTCTAAATATCGGATTGCCATCCTCCAGAGCATCAGAACTCACAGCTTTCAGGATCGAATTCTGCACTCATTGAAATTATACCTTTAATTCTAGGGCTGATGATACAATATTTTAAAATTTTACAGGCGGCATGTGAACCTCCTCCGGGACGAGCCCGGAGGCTCTTCTCGGAAGTTTCTCGCTTCATTGGGAACTGCCCTGGCAAAGCAAGGTCTTATACTCTCTCGTGAGCTACAGCACTGTGTTAGCACAGCCTTGGCCCGGTCCATGGGCATCTACTACTTCGCCATACGGCTACGTAGATACGTGTGCTTACTTGAAAGCACCAATCTCTTTCGGGAATCAGTTTTACGCAGCAGCCCATTGGCCCGCTGTAACCCTATACTGATTGTTAAAGAGTACAGGTATATTATACCATGGGAACATGTGTTTGTGAAGTATTTATCGCCCTACGGGCGATGCCTCTTTCATCCCACGGGACGAGCCCGTGGGTTTTCAGAGGCAGGTTTTTATAAATTATTTACCACGAAAAACCAAGAATACTTTAACTAATACCAACTGTGTGTTTTGTATTAAGGACAGTGTCCTAAATAAAGGACGTTGTCCTTTGTTTTAATGAGCCAATTGCTAGGGAAAAACATGCTTTTTTTATTATAAATGAGTGGCATTAATGTTGCTATATTAATTTAAAAATATTAATAATTCAAAAAAATAATTTTTTTAATATGAAAGGTGGTTTCAGATGGCAATTTATAACGAGGAACACAATATTTTTCGCACAGCATTTAAAAAATTTATAGAAAAGGAACTTGCTCCTCATATAGACGAATGGGAACAAAAAAGAGAGATACCCCGATCGGTATGGCGCAAGTTCGGGGAATATGGTTACCTCTGCCCTTGGCTGCCGGAAAAATACGGCGGTTCGGAAACGGGTTTTGAGTATTCTATGATTATAATTGAAGAACTTACCAGAGCGGGTATTAATGGGGCTGTAGTAGGTATAGGGGTACATAGCGATATAGTTGCACCATATCTAAATAGCTATGGCAATGAAGAACAAAAGACAAATTGGCTGCCAGGTTGCGGGACAGGTGAAATAATTACCGCTATAGCCATGACCGAGCCTAATACCGGCTCTGACCTACAGTCAATTAAAACTACTGCTAAAAAAGAAGGGGATTATTACATCATCAATGGTCAAAAAACCTTCATTAGCAATGGTATTAGCGCAGATCTTGTAATAGTAGCATGTAAAACAACTACAAATGAGGACACTCCTTACAAGGGAATTAGCCTAATAGTAGTTGAAGACGGTACGCCGGGATTTAATAAAGGTCGTAAGCTAAATAAACTAGGCTTGCATAGCCAGGATACCGCAGAATTATTTTTTGAAGATTGCAAGGTTTCTGTAAAAAATCTACTAGGCCATGAGGGTATGGGCTTTTCATATATGATGAAGAAATTGCAGCAAGAGCGGCTAGTATCCGCGGCTATTTCACAATACCTTGCAGAACGTATGCTTTCTGGCGCAATAGAATATTCAAAAAGTCGAAAAGTTTTTGGTAAGCCTGTTAGTAGACAGCAGCACAACTCTTTTAAAATTGCGGAAATGGCAACAGAAATAGAGCTTGGAAGAGTTTTCTTAGAATCTTTAATAGCTGACCATTTAATTGGGATGGATATTGTAACCCGGGTTTCTATGGCTAAATGGTGGGTTGCTGAAATGGCCAACCGAGTTGCTTACAATTCCTTACAGCTATACGGGGGCTACGGCTATACTGAAGAGTATCCAATAGCAAGGGATTACCGTGATGTCAGGGCACATACCATATTTGCCGGAAGCACGGAAGTAATGAAGCTTATTATTGCACGTAAGCTTGGCCTTTAAATAATAAAAATTGGAGGTTTATTTAATGAAGAAAGTGGCAATCGCAGGCATAGGAATGACAAAATTTGGGCCCACAGAAAAGATGTGGCTTTAGTTGAACTGGAAGAAGGTCCGTGGATTATGGGTAATGTAGTAAATGTTGAACCTGAAAAAGCTGGCATGGATTTAATCGGTAAAAAGGTAATTGTGGGGCATCAGGTTGTGAATGGAATGAACTATACTTCTGGAGAAGGTGTTACACCTACCTTTTCTGTGATGTAGTCAATTTGAATGGAGTAATTGAAAAGAGGGGGCAGACTGTGTATATTCCATGTGTAGGTGATTTGATAAGAACTGCTGCCCATGCTTATCCACAAAAAGAGGCGGTAGTATTTTATCATGAAAACGGACAAAGAAGTTCCATTACTTATCAACAACTTAATAGTAAAAGCAATAGCCTTGCAAATGCGCTGACTAACATGGGAATAAAAAAGAATGACCACGTCGCACTTTACATGCTAAATTCTATTGAATATACTGTAATCTTTCTTGCGTTAGCAAAAATTGGTGCACCCGCTGTGCCAGTCGATTTTTCACTTGTGCCCGATGAGTTGTCCTATATAATAAACCATTCGGATTCCAAGGCCATATTTTTTGATGACGTCTTAAAAGATAAGGTTTCAATGGCTAGAAAAAGCTTTGAGCAGGTTAAACATTATATTTACGTAGGAGATACTTGTGAAAATTCTTTAGGATACGAGGAAGTTTTGTCCGATGCACCGGACAAAGAACCCGAAGTGGACATTAGATATTTAGACTGTTTATATATTGGATATACATCTGGAACCACGGGAAGACCAAAAGGTGCTGTTATCTCACATTACGCGCGTTCAATTGGAGCGGGTATAAAGAATGCACAATATATGGTAGATGAAACCGCAAAGTGGTTTTCGCCAGGTCCTATGTATCATGCCAAGCCACTAGTGAATTTTGTACAGGCAATCGCTGCGCGGGCCACTTTAATTTCCATGAAGAGATTTAACCATGAAGGAGCTTTAAGAATTATTAATAATGAGAAAGTTACCCACAGCTTTATGGTTCCAGCTATGTTTAACATGATTCTTAGCATACCGCAAGAAGTGAGAAAGGGATACGATGTAAGTTCTGTAAAAGTCTTGGTTTCTGCAGCCGCGCCTTTATTAACTGAGACCAAATTAAAAATTCTTGATTTCTTTAAAAATGCGGGACTGCATGAATTTTACGGAGCTACAGAACTTGCGTTGTGTACAAACTTGCGGCCCGAAGATCAAATAAGGAAAGTTCGATGTGTTGGGTTGCCTTCACCAATAGATGAAGTAAAGATTTTAGATGATGACGGAAATGAGGTTCCGAGGGGCGAGGTAGGCATTTTATATTCTAAAAACCCCACGCAATTTGATGGTTATTATAAGAATCCAAAGGCTACCGAAGATGCATTTAGAGATGGATTTAATACAGCTCAGGATATGGCAAGGATGGATGAAGAGGGTTACATTTATATTGTTGATAGGAAGAAGGATATGATTCTTCATGGTGGGGAAAATGTTTATCCTGCTGAAATTGAAGAATCATTAAAAAATAACCCTAAAATATTTGATCTGGCGGTAATAGGAGTACCAAATGAAAAGTATGGCGAAGAGGTAAAAGCAGTTGTGGTCTTAAAGGAAAACGAAACCGCATCAGTGGAAGAGATTATCGATTGGTGTCAAGGAAGAATGTCTAGGAAAAAAATTCCTAGGTCTGTTGATTTTGTGGATGAGTTACCAAGAAACCCATCAGGGAAAATACTGAAAAGAGTTTTACGTGATCAATATTTAGGCAAGAAACTAATTAATTAAAAGAAAGGATAATATACGTGGACCTGAAAAATGTTACAGCAGTCGTTACTGGTGGAGCGTCCGGTTTAGGAGAAGCAGTGGTGAAAAACTTTGTATCATTAGGAGCTAAGGCTGCTATTTTTGATATGCAGAATGAGGCTGGTGAAAAGTTGGCCGGGGAGATGGGAACAAACGCATTCTTTATTAAAACTAATGTCACGGATGAAATAAGTGTGCAAAAAGCGTTAGATAAGACAGTTGAGAAGTTTGGTTCTATAAATGTGGTTGTCAACTGTGCCGGTATCGGTGCTGCGCAAAAAGTGTTGAGTAAAAAAGGAACCATGCCTTTAGAAAATTTCAACAAGGTGATCCAAGTAAACCTTGTAGGAACGTTTAATGTCATCCGCCTGGCTGCGGCTATGATGGCATCCAATGAGCCAAATAAGGAGGGAGAAAGAGGAGTAATAGTCAACACCGCTTCGGTAGCAGCTTATGAAGGTCAGGTTGGCCAAACAGCATATAGTGCATCGAAGGGTGGAATTGTGGGGATGATTCTTCCTTTAGCACGGGAATTTGCTGCATACGGCATTCGCGTTATGGGGATTGCCCCCGGTATATTTGAAACGCCTATGTTTGCGGGAATTCCTGAAAATGTACGCGAAGCCTTGGGTAAAATGGTTCCTTTCCCTTCACGGTTAGGTAAGCCAGAGGAATTTGCCCTATTGGTGCAAGATATAGTCGGAAATGTCATGCTAAATGGTACAACCATTCGTCTTGACGGAGCAATAAGGATGCAGCCCAAGTAACTCTTGTAATTATAAAGCTGTGTAAACGCTGATGTTTATAATAAAACTTAACTGGTGCAACAAATTCGCCGCTATTTCTAAAGAATAATTTTCAGCCAGACAGTTTGTTTGATGCAAAGTATTTTAAATATTTCAAATATTTTAATATTACAATAAGGGGACTTGGTATGATTTAACTTCCTCTTTAGCGAGCAGCAAACAAATTGTAAATTATAAATAAGAAGTGGAAAAGTTGGTCGTTGCCGGAATTAATTTTAATGAGCCCCCTGGTTTTACGCCAGGGGGTTTTAAAGCTTTGCTTTAATTTACTTTGCAGCCATATTTATAGAGGAACCCTTCGGTATTTATGCTTTGATACTAACTAATGAATATCAAGGCAGTTGATAATGCTATTTTGACTAGATCGGCACTACATCTGCTGCAGACGGGTCAAAATATCCTTTGCACCAGACATTATTTCTTCGATAACATCTTTAACAGACTTAACCTCACCAATTAGACCTATGCATTGTCCCAATGCTAAGGTAGCCATTTCGATATTGCCGTTGTGCAGGGCTTGCCGCCCTACTTGGCCGCTGATTATGGTAAGCAGTTCATCCAAGCTGGCGCTTCGCTCTTCCATTTCCAGTACCTTTATTGCAGCGGCATTTTTCATCACCCTGGCGGCGTTACGAATGGACCGTTGTATTAATACTGTGTCGGTTTCCCGAGCGTTAACTATCCATTTCTTGAAGTTGGAGTGGGCCAGGGACTCGGTGGTAGCGACAAACCTGGTGCCCATTACCACGGCCTCGGCCCCCAACGCCAGGGCGGCTATCAAGCCACGTGAATCGGCTATGCCCCCTCCGGCTATCACTGGTATGGACAACCTGCTAGCGGTCTTGGGTACCAGAACCATAGTGGTTACATCGTCCATGCCAGGATGGCCACCGCATTCAAAACCCACGATAGTTACGGCGTCCGCTCCTAGTTGCTCGGCCTTTTCGGCAAAACGTACAGCCGGCACCTTGTGTATCAGCTTTATCCCCGCCTGCTTAAGATAAGGTATAAACTGCTCCGGGCTGCGCCCCGAGGTTTCCAACACGGGCACCTGCTCCTCAATTACAGCCTCGAAATATTCAATTGTTTTATCCTGAGGCTCCGCATCGGGCAGCATAGAGATATTAACTCCAAAGGGTTTGTCCGTCAGTTCCCTGGTTCTGCGAATTTCTGCCACAAGGTGCTGCTTGGTGGGCTGGGTGAGAGCGGTTATAATGCCTAAACCGCCGGCATTTGAAACTGCGGCGGCCAGTTCCGCCTTGGACAGCCACTGCATACCACCCTGGATAATGGGATATTTAACACCCAACAAATTGGTTATTCTGGTTTTCATTTTTATATTCATCTCCAGTTTTTAGTCTAAACTTTGATTTGAAAGAGCTTAAAACTAGTCCATTATATAAACGCTCAGTTAAATTAATCTTCTATGTTTCGGTTCAATTACATTACACACGAACTACTATAGCTTCACCCTGAGAGAGACCACCACAGATAGCAGCAATTCCCCTGCCACCACCTCTTCTTATTAGTTCATACATCAGAGTCATGGTTATACGAGCGCCGCTTGCGCCCACTGGATGGCCGATGGCAATGGCACCACCGTTCACATTAGTTTTGCTCTGTAACTCTTGCCATTTTATTGGTTCATTGTTTGCTAGCATTTTGAGTGATACCAGCGTCACCGCAGCAAAAGCTTCATTGATTTCAATCAAATCCATATTGTCAATAGTCATCCCAATTCGATCTAATATTTTTTTAATAGCTTTGGCGGGAATACATGCCATGTATTTCGGAGTTCCCGCTACTGCATGGCACGCTTCGATAGTAGCAAGTGGCTTTATTCCCATTGCTTTTGCTCTTTTTAGGGACATTAGAACAATAGCGGACGCACCGGAGTTCATGCCGGGGGCATTTCCTGCTGTTACCGTAGGACTACCATAGACTGGTTTCAATGACGCCATCTTCTTTAAAGAAATATTTTTTCTCGGCGATTCATCCCTGTCCATTATGATAGTTTCACCTTTTTTTTGTGGAACCTCAATTGATATTAATTCTTCTCCGATTTTATATTTGCCTTGATTGTAGGCTGTGAACCATTTTTGGTGGCTTCCAATTGCCCACTCATCCTGCTTTTCCCGAGAAATTCCGTATTCAAGGGATACATATCCCGAATCAGTAGCTACCGGTGCAAACCCTCGCCGTCCATATCCCAATTCAAAAAGCACATCCTCCAATTCAATAGGACCTAATCGGTTACCCCATCGCACCTTTTCAGCACTGGCTAATAGTGACACATTAGCCATGTTTTCCGCCCCTGAAGCAATAACCACTTCGGCATCTCCTGCCTTAATAGCCCTGTAGCCAAGCCGCAGCGCTGTCATAGATGAGCAGCAAGCCCTGTCTATGGTCAAAGATATATTATCTTCGGGAAATCCGGCACCTAAGGTTATTTGTCTAGCTGGAACGTTTGTGTAGATTGCATATTCAGCAGGTATACATGTTCCATAATAGACTTCATCCACATCCTTTGGAGCCAGACTGATCCTGTTGACGACTTCTTTCAATGCAATGATTCCAAGATCAAAACTAGGTATGGTTTTGAGGATTCCATCAAATTTCCCGAAGGGTGTTCTCACTGCACTGACTATGACCACATCGTTATTACTCATTGTTTTCTCCTTTTCGTTTTCAAAGTAGTAATAAACACCCTTTTGTTCTGCTATATTAGACGTGTTATTATCAAGAAAATCTGGATACCTTAGGCATAACTACTTTAAACAATCACTTGCCTGTAAAAAAAGGTTTTCTTTTGGAAAGAAAAGCAGAAACAGCCTCTTTGTGATCCTCGGTATTAAGACAAATTGTTTGTGCCAGAGCTTCGTATCTTAAAATTTCGTCTAAGTTCTGTCTAAGGGAATCATTAAGAAGCTTTTTTGTCATTTCTATTGCAATCGGTGGCAAAGAAGCTATCTGACATGCTACTTTTTCCACCTTAGTTTCCAGCTGATCCCTTGGGACTACAGAATTAACCATACCTATTTTTTCTGCTTCTTGGGAATTTACTCTTCTGTTCGTAAGAGCTAACTCCTTTGCTTTGCTAAGGCCAATTATTCTTGGTAGACTGTAGAGTGCCCCTGTATCTGGGATAATTCCCATGCCTACAAATTCCAGCCCAAGCACAGCATCCTCGGAAGCTATCCTTATATCACTAAGCATAGCAATTGAACATCCGACACCAAGACAATAACCATGGATAGAAGATATTGTTGGCTGCCTTAGTTTCATAAACTTACTTGCCAGGGATATGATTCCTGTAAGGGTCTTTTCCAGCTTAGCTCCTTTCAATTGATTGAGTGTATTTAACATTTCCATTTCTCCACCGGCTGAGAATGTACGTCCAGCTCCTTTAATAATAAGAACCCTGATGTCCTCACGCTTATTAATTTCGTTAAACGCATCATTCAATTCATTAAACATAGTGAGGCTAAAGGCGTTCATAGATTTTGGTTTGTTTAAGATAATTGTTAAAATGTTATCATTTGTTTTTATTAGCAAGGTTTCGTATGACATACTAAACATCTTTTAACGCTCTCCTTCACTCTTTTCGGATCTTTTTAGTTGCTCAATTAATAATGATTGTTACGTGTGGTTTCATATAGATGTAACGGTGAATCATTAAAATTAATAGTTGCGTTATAATTTCTTTAGAAGTACTTATCCCTGACTAGATTTCTGTCTATTTTAAAACCCTTTCTTGGCAATACTTCTTCAACAAATTTAAAAGTTTTGGGAATTTTGAAACCGGCTAGGTTTTGTTTGCAATAAGCCTTTATATCTTTTTCGCTTAAATTGTATTCTTCTTTTACCCGAATTACTGCTACAACCTGTTCACCCCATTTTTTATCAGATATCCCAAGCACGGAAACCTCTGATACTGCAAAATGGTTTGAGATTACACCTTCTACCTCTGCCGGTGATACGTTTTCATCGCCAGTTATGATTATGTCTTTTTCGCGACCCGTTATATATAATAAGTTTGTTACCGGATGAATATAACCCATGTCTTCAAGGGTGAACCAGTCCCCAGTTGGGTCTCTAATAATGCATTTTTCCATAGCTTCTAAATCCTTATAATATCCTGTAATTCGACTAGGACCTCGCGTATAAATTAAACCCTCTGTTCCTGGGGGTAACTCCTCCCTCTTTCTGTTGAAAATTTTAACCTCCATGCCGATCATTGGCTCACCAACGCAACCGTAATGTTCAAAATCTTCCGGTTCAACAACAGTAACTCCAACTTCTGTAGCATTATAGGCATCATGAAGTTCAGCATTCGGGAAAATTTGTTTTGATATATCTTTTATTGCAGCGGAATATACACTTCCTCCTGAGCCTATGCATTTAACTGATGAGCAGTCATATCTCGACTTAATGTTATCAGGTAATGCAATGAGCAGTCCCATCATGGTAGGGGGGAGGGTAGTGTAACTTATTTTTTCATTATCAATAATTTTCAGAAACTGTTCTGGATTAAAACGGCCAACATATGAGGTTCCTCCAACATAAAGGGTACCATCAATCATGTAGTGTCCGCCGATATGAAAGTCAGGTAAACAATTTAGCTCTTTCATTTGTGGGTGATAATGCCATGCCCAGCAGTATAAAAAGATAGCCGCAACATAATCAGAATGGCATCTTATTGCCGCTTTGGGAGCTGAAGTTGTCCCTGTAGTAAAGAATAAGGCACACATATCCTCAGCCTTTATCTCAACGTTAGGATCTTTATCTGATGCTTGTGATAAATAATCCTTATAGCTTATCATACCTTCGGGGACATTATCGCCTATCACTATATAATGTTTAATATTAGTTAGCGTATCTTTAAATTTCATTATAAAATCAATAAAGGCTTCTCCAATAATAATAGCCTTGGTGTCACTTCTATTAATAACATCCTCCATCTCACGGGCTGTATAGCGCCAATTTAAACCTATCTTTACGCCTCCCATTTTCATTATTCCTAACCATATAACGGGAAATTCCGCACATTCGTATCCCAGGGTGCCTATTTTATCCCCTTTTTTTAGCGATAAATCTATTAGTATATTAGCTATTTTGTTACTTCTTAGCCATAACTCTTTATAAGTGATTATTTCCCTTGTTTCAATATCCACAAGGGCTTCCTTATATGGCCTTTTAGATGCTGCCGCACGGATAAGCTTATCATGGGTTAAGCTAACTAATCCTTCCCGATAATTCATTTTTTTGTAATTACCTCCTTGGATAGTTAATAGACTCTACATCACTTAGTTAAATAAACGCAATGCTTTTACTTAAAGCATATCTAACTGGAAATTCGCGCTGAAAATTCTGCTGCGGGAATATCTAAAAATTTGCCACATAAAAAGTTTTTTCTAATACAAGATTTACCCTGCTTCCCGACATGTTGCAGCTAGCTTTATCGTCAGTTCGGCTAAGTTATGCAACATTTCACCTTGCCCATGGTGAAGAAGTGGACAGCAAATTTCTGTATAATTCAATGTTCGAAATCTAAATTCGGCAGAACGTTTCATGCTTACAGCAGAGATGACTTTTGTCTGTTTCCGAATACCCAAAGAGGTTCGGATTTGGAAAACCGGCATAATGGGTGCATTGATAGAAAGTAGGTTCGGTTCAACAAGCCTAACTAAAACTGCCCTACCTGTTTTGTGAATATTCAGTAATTTATTGCGACACATTGATTTTCTATTGATTTTATTAATTAACTTTGTAAGACTTATTGTGTCTTCAGGCACCTTTTTCTCTCCATATATTACCAAACTGTCTAATTGCTTGTGTTTTCCTTTTAATTCGTTAAAGATTTGATAATAATTATGGTTATTGTACTTATACGGTATAATTGCTGCAATAGAATTTGATAATTGCAATATATAATCGAGTTCATGCTTACGAAATGGCATGACTACAGGTACAGTAACAGCACATTTAAAACACCCCCTATACTTTAAATCCGTACAAATGCAAATTCCATACCATATAGAAATAATATTTATACCTGGATGTTCTAGTGGTATAAATTGCATTTATGCAATTGCCAAAATGAAAATTAAAGGAAAAATGGGGCATCAGGGCTACCGATACGGCGGAGATCACCTTTGAGGATGTCAGGGTGCTGCAGGAGAATCTGATCCGTCAAAAGGGTAAAGGGTTTTACCAATTAATGCATTTTTTTGATATGACAAGGATAATGGTTGCCTCTCAAGGTGTTGGGTTGGCCCAAGGGGCATTGGAAAGGTACGATTTGGCTGCGCTTCATTTTTTGTATAATGAACATTCCGGAATGGCATTGTTACCATCCTACCCCTCCGGGATATGCCCTGGAGGGGGACAGGTGGTTACACTATGATTTTAAAGGTACCGGTGAATAGTTTTGCTGAGAACTACCCCCTGGTTTCGTGCCGAAGTCATGCGTTATCGCAAAGGAATGCTGAGTTTCTTAATCTTACGGCTAATGGTTGATTCATCCACTTTCAGAGCCAGAGCAACTTGTTTTAAAGTTTTATATTCGTTCAAAGCCATGGTTATTAACTGACGTTCAACTTCTTCCACTGCTGATTTAAGCGAAGTTAAACTACAATGGACCCCAATGTCAAGACACAATTTTTCAAATTCAAAGCGACACTGAGTAAGTATTAACAGCAAGGCCTTCATGGTCGAATGTTTCGATACGTTAGAAAGCCGCATTAAGGTAAACACATGCTAGCTAGCCTAATATTTGACAGTAGTCATAAAATGTGGCGGTCTCCAGAGGGAGGGTACGTTATCCCTATTCACAAAACCTAGCCGCCGCTTGCGGTCGGAGCGAAGCGGAGAGCCTTGACTCCATGTGCTAGACTTAAACAACCCGACCGAAGGCAAATATTTTTTTGGCGTATATCCGTCGGTCGGGTTATCTATTAAGCGGCACATGGAGTCAAGACCGGCGGCCTCTTTGTTTACATCCACTTTCAAATATCTTGGTTATGCAGATTGCTGCGATAAGTTGTTAGTAGCATAATAAGCGCTTGCTGGAGTCCTCTTGCCAATAGATGTATGTGGACGCTCGAAATTGTAATAACGCATAAAAGCAGCAATTCCTTGTCGGAGAGTACGGGGGGTTTCATAATTCTTCAGGTAAATATCTTCCCATTTAATGGTTCTCCAAAAGCGCTCTGTAATAGCGTTATCCAGGGCCCTACCTTTACCGTCCATACTGATTTTGATGCTATGTTCTTTGAGTGTATTTATATAGACAGGGCTGGTAAATTGACTGCCCTGATCAGAATTTAATATGATAGGAGTTCCGTGTATTTCGATGGCTCTGTTTACAGCTTTAATGACAAATTCCTTATTCATCGTATCGGAGAGCTCATATCCAACAATCATCCTGGAGTACCAGTCAATTATAGCCACCAGGTACATCCAGCGGCCTTGCATGGCACAATACGTAATATCAATTCCCCAGACATGGTTGGGGTGGGCTGCTTTGACATTCCGAAGCAGGTATGGGTAAACATACTGAGCTCTGTTACGTTTGCTGAGGTTGGGGCCGGGGTAAATCACCCGTATTCCCATTTCCCGCATATATTTTTGAATGCGTTTGCGGTTGACCTTGTAATCTACATCATCCATGTTATTTATGTCGTCAACAATCCGCCTGGAGCCTTTAAATGGATGCTGCGTGTGGATCTTGTCAATCAGATGTTTAATCTCCACTTCGTGTTTAGACACCTTTTGGGCAGTCCAGTATAAACCCGTTCGATTCAAGGATAATAGCTCGGCCTGAACTTTTATGGTTAAATGTGAATTTGTGATATCCCAATTCACCATAGCTTTGCGTTCATTCACGGGGTAAGATGCCGCTAGATTTTTTTTTAAGCCAATCCAACTGTGTTGTTAGACGGCCGACTTGCGCGTATAAGTTCTCGATGGTTTCTTCTTGTTTGCGCTTTTCTTGGGCAGCGGCTTTAGCATTCTTAGAGGTGGCGAATACCTTGTCGGCGCCTTCTAAGAGCTCCTTCTTCCAGCGGTGAACCACACTCACATGTACTCCGTATTCCGAGGCAATTTCGCCTATGTGGCGTTCTTCTTTTAAGGCTTCTAGAACTATCTGCAGTTTTTGCTCCGGTAACCATTGTTTTTTTTGCATGGGATATGCTCCTTTCACTTAGTTATTTTACTTCGAGATTGGTGTCGCTTATCCCTCGCAAAATCGTGTCGCATTTCCTGGGTCCATTATAAACCGTAGACGGATACGGGTTTATCCGCCAGCTGTTTTTGTCTATGGATATTTAAATAATCCTGTATTAGTATTTCTTGAGTAACTAACTCATAGGGTGATGAAATTACATAAATTCTTTCAACGACATTTTCAAGTTCCCGGACATTGCCTGGCCAGTCGTAGGACATGAAAACGCGAATAACTTCGGGAGAACAATTCATTTTATGTCTATATTTCTGTTCAAATTTTTTTTTAAAGGCGTAAATCAGAGGCATAATGTCCCTTTTACGCTCTCTTAAAGGAGGTATTTTAAGGGGGATAACATTAAGCCTATAAAAAAGATCTTCTCTAAATGTACCTTCCTGCACCATCTTGTATAAATTTTTATTGGTGGCTGCAATGACCCTGGTATCTATCGGTTTGGCCTTGTTGCCTCCTATCCGTATAACTTCTTTTTCCTGGAGAATACGCAGTAGTTTAACCTGTAGATGCAGCGGTAAGTCGCCAATTTCGTCCAGTAAAATAGTGCCCATATGGGCTTGCTCAAACTTCCCGGCGCTACCTTCTCTTTTGGCGCCAGTAAAAGCGCCGTATTCATATCCAAAAAGTTCTGATTCTAGCAGTGTTTCGGGAATGGCACCACAGTTTACTTTGACCAGGGGACCGGGGCGTTTGCTGTGTTGATGTATTAACTTGGCCAACACCTCTTTACCGGTACCAGATTCACCCAGCAGTAAAACAGTGCAATCCACCTTGGCCACTTGAGTTGCTGTTCCTATAAGTTCTCTCATTTCAGTTGATTGAGCAACAAGCGAATCATTATTATTATGCCTGTAGGCGGCAAAACTACTCATGTTATCCCCCCATGTTTTCAGTTCCTTGTGGTTATCCATGCAAATTTATAA
Source organism: Desulfoscipio sp. XC116 (assembly GCF_039851975.1). Classification (GTDB taxonomy): domain Bacteria; phylum Bacillota; class Desulfotomaculia; order Desulfotomaculales; family Desulfallaceae; genus Sporotomaculum. Next base: position 2,325,492 of record NZ_CP156660.1, on the reverse strand, counting down.
CAGTTATGGACATGTACGTAGTTGCACTAATGCAAGTTTTAAGAAAGGATAAATTATTTTTTAATTTTATAGCAGAATAATAATTTTAGTAAAGTATTTCCTTATGAGTGGACAGTATGGTGAGTTTACTTTGATGAATTGTGTCTCAGCGGGTGAAATGCTTTAAATAGGTACAATAGCACTTCTCAGATTTGGGAAACTGTAAAACAATTACAATATTGCATGCAAAGCTGCAAGAAGAAGTTGCAATTTTGAGTGCAACTTTACTTTTTTTATTTAAGAAACACTTGTTAATCTACAGTGTATCACCTGGCAGATTAATTGCAATATGAATTAACTCAATTCGAAAAAATCACTCAATTCGGATATCGGAGGTGTTGATATTAAGCCCAAGGTTAAGTTAGTCCATCATCATGGGATGCAATGGTATTGTTTTCTATCCAATAGCCGTGTCAACAGCTGAAGGTAGGGTGCAGGTGAATCTTTAGTCCAGGTAGCTGTTTGAGAAGAAAAGAAAGGATGGTGAAAATATGTTGGATATGCAGCTCACTTATGATGTTGAGATGTTCAGAGAGACATTTGAACATGAATTTACTTATATTAATGGTTTTTTGCGTAATACCCGCCGTTTCGGGGACAGGAAGGCTTTAACCTGTACTGTCAGGGAAAAAAGCTGGTCTTATGCGGAATTGAATTTGGATTGTAACAAACTGGCCAATGCGCTGCTGAAAGACGGTGTTAATAAGCATGATGTGGTTATGTACCAGTTATTTAACTGCTCCGAATATGTTTTTCTTTATCTTGTACCGCAAAAAATCGGTGCTATTAATTGCCCAATAAATTTCCGCCTTTCTCCCGGAGAAACTGCTTATGTAATTGACGAATGCAAGCCTGCAGTATTTGTCTATGATTCTGATATTAGTGAGACAGTGGAAGAAGCACTGGAGATAGCCGGGCACAAGCCTAAAAGGATCGTGCTGGTTGACTATTCCGATAAAGGCAGTAATATTCCCGGCACCATCACCTTCGAGGATTATATTCGCGATATGCCCGATACAGAACCGTCGGTTGAGCACCGCCCTTATATTTATGATGAAGTCACTCGCCTGTATACATCAGGGACCACCGGCATGCCCAAAGGGGTTCCTTTGAATCAAATAAACGAAATATTAAGCGCCCATGATGTGATAATGCACTTCCCTCTGAGTCCCCTGGATAAGACAATGAATATGACTCCGTGGTTCCATCGTGGCGGGTTGTATTCGGGAGGTCCGAATCCGACCCTTTACGTAGGCGGAGAGGTGATCGTGTTGCGAAATTTCAATGCCGAAACAGTTTTGGATTATGTGCAAAAATACAGTATTACTTTTTTAATTGGTGTGCCTCCCGTGCTTAAGATGTTGTGTGATCAGCAAGTTAATAGCTCAAGAGATATTAGTACCCTAAAGGGCATAGTGACTATGGGGGCTCCACTGGAAAAAGAGGCCTGTATCAGATACCAGGATGTGCTCACGCCGAACATTTTCAACGGGTATGGTACTACCGAGTCATTCTGGAATACTTTTTTAAGGCCTTTTGATCTGCCGCAGAAGGCCGGCAGCGCCGGGAGAACTTGCACGGACGATGATATGGCTGTAGTGAAGGTCTACAATGATCATCTGGCCGAGCCTTATGAATGTGTTGCCCGGGACAATCAGGAAGTCGGGGAAGTAATTGTTTGGTGTCCCGGAAAATGTTCTTACAGCTACTTTAATAATCCAGGGCAAAGTAAAAAACGGTTTTATAAAGGTTGGATGTATACTGGTGATTTGGCTACCTGGGATAAAAGCGAATATGTAACCATTGTTAGCAGAAAAGACGATATGCTTATATCCGGTGGTGAGAACGTTTTTCCGGTACAAGTTGAGGAGGCGCTTAACGAGAACCCGAAAGTTTATGATTCGGTAGTAGTGGGGTTGCGTGACCAAAAATGGGGGCAAATAATAGTTGCTTATGTGATAAAAAGCGATACTTCGCTTACAGCTGGTGAGCTGAACAAATATTGCGTGGAGCATCCGATGCTGGCAAATTATAAGAGACCGAGATATTATAAATTTGTGGAACAGTTGCCCATGACCGCCACCGGGAAAAAAATACATTATAAGCTGGCGCGGCAGGTTGAAAAAGACATGCAGCTAGGGTTACTCGAAAAGGTTTAGTAATTAACCTTCCGCATTTGCAGTATATTATTTACTTTAGAAAAACTATAGATTGTTAATCTACTTTATACCGCTACAGTGGGTAGCGGTTTTTGATTTTTTAGCAGCTAATTGCAATATTGCAAGATAAATTGCACTATTGAATAGTTGATTAGTGCATTATTTTAAGAAATTACTTTAATAATGAATAGGTTGGCATCTGGCAAACAAATTGCAATTCCATTAATTTTGAATATTTAAAATTTGCGGAGGTGTAAAAATGAGACTTAAGGATAAGGTAGCTATTGTCACTGGGGCTGGCAGGGGGATTGGCTGCGCCATTGCCACAACTTTTTCTAAAGAAGGCGCAAAAGTTGTGGTGGCTGATTTGGATTTAAGCACGGCTGCCTGTGTGGCCGGAGAAATTGAGTCGCTCGGCGGTGATGCCCTGGCTGTGAGAGTAAATGTAGCTAAAAAAAAATCGGTGGATGATTTGGTTGATGCTGTGCTGGAGAAATACGGCAGGGTGGATATATTAATTAATAACGCCGGTTGGGATAAAATTGAGCCCTTTATGGAAAGTACGGAAGACACCTGGGATAAGGTGATAGCTGTTAATCTTAAAGGGACAATAAGTTTTTGCCGGTCAGTATTACCTATAATGATTTCTCAGAAATCGGGTAGGATTGTCAACATAGCATCTGATGCCGGCAGGGTTGGTTCTTCGGGTGAAGCGGTGTATTCCGCTGCTAAAGGAGGGGTTATTGCATTCACCAAAACTCTGGCTAGGGAAATGGCTCGGAATAAAATCAGCGTTAATTGTGTGGCTCCCGGTCCTACCGATACACCGCTTTTTGCCGAAATTGCGGCAGGGAATCCTAAAATTGCTGAGGCTCTGGTTAAAACAATACCTTTCCGTCGTTTGGCTCAGCCGGATGATCTTGCTAATGCAGTGTTGTTTATGGCTTCTGAAGAGGCCGCTTATATTACCGGCCAGACTTTAAGTGTTAATGGCGGGTTAAATATGCTGTAGCCAATTAATTGTAGTTGCTGATAGGTTAAAAGTCCAAGGGATGCTTTAAGTTATGTAGATTAGGGTTCGGATTTATTGATGAAATAATGTTAGATGGGAGAGATTGACTTGGATTTTAGATTTAGCGATGTTCAGGAATCTATGGCTAAGGTTGTAAGGAACTTTGCTAATAAAGTACTGCTTCCCAAGTATGGTTATTGGGATGAGAAAGAAGAGTTTCCCTATGAGCAATGGGCCAAGATGGCTGAGCTGGATCTATTGGGCCTGCGGATTTCCGAACAATACGGAGGTCAAGAAGCCGACTGCGTCACGGCCGGTTTGATTGCCGAAGAGCTTGCCAGGGGTGACTTTAACTGCTCATATGGTGTACTGATGAACTGTCTGGTTGGGGATATATTGGATAGATTCGCGACCGAACTAGTAAAAACAAACTGGTTGACTAAGATGGCCACAGGGGAAAAAATAGTCTGTATAGCTTTAACCGAGCCCCATGCGGGTTGCGACGCGGCAGCCATAAGTACACGGGCTATCAAAAAAGGAAATAATTATGTTTTAAACGGGGAAAAATCCGCCATCAGCTTGCTCAGGGCTGCTAATGCTGCCGTAGTATTTACTAAAACTGATCCTACGGCCAGAGCTAAAGGGATTAGCGCTTTTTTGGTACCCCTGGACCAGCCGGGAATTACCATACAGTCGTATCCGGATATGGGCAGCAAAGCCATTGTACGTGGCTCACTCTTCTTAGATGACGTGGTTGTACCAGCGGAAAATTTAATTGGTGACGAAGGGGGCGGCTTTATTCAGGTAATGCAGGCCTTTGATTACAGTCGCGTGATTATTGCCCTCATGTGCCTGGGTGCGGCGCAGAAAACTATTGAAGAGACTATTGAATACGTGAAGCAGCGTAACGTCTTTGGCCAGCCCTTGGCGAAATTCGAAGGTATCTCCTTCCCCCTGATGGAATGGCTTACCAGGCTGGAAGCTGCCCGTTGGCTATGTTATCGCACCCTTTGGTTAAGGGATGAAGGATTGCCCCATACCAAAGAAGCCGCAATGTGTAAATGGCTGTGCCCGGAGATATCAGTGACTGCCATCCATGACTGTCTGCTTATTCACGGACACTATGGTTACACCAGGGAATTTCCTGTAGAGCAGCGCATGAGGGATGTTATTGGACTGCAAATTGGCGATGGTACGGCTCAGGTACAAAAAATTATTATTTCCAGGGAAGTTTTTGGTCGGGAATATCTACCATATTAAGAAAAGGTGTGCAAGGCAGCTTTTGTAGATTGCTATTATTCTTTAAATAAATTCGGGAGGGATTAATTATGAGATTTGAAGATATCCTTTATACAAAATACGATGGGAGAGCCAAGGTTGCTATTAACAGGCCCGATAAACTAAATGCCTTCACCAACCATACTTTGCAGGAAATGATCAGTGCTCTTATAGATGCTTGGACTGATAAAAATGTAGGTGTGGTTATCATTACCGGTGCTGGTGATAGAGCTTTTTGTGTCGGAGGAGATCAATCTATTCGCTCAAAAGGGGGTTATGCCGGTGCGGAGTCTGAGAAGAACGGTCTGGAGGGACTGGAAAACCTGCCCCTGGCCAACAACCACGCCCTGCTTCTACAAATAATTAGAATGATTCCCAAGCCTGTGGTGGCTATGGTCAACGGTTACGCCATTGGTGGTGGCAACGTTATTCATGTGGTCTGTGATCTATCCGTAGCTTCTGAAAAGGCCAAGTTTGGCCAGGCTGGCCCACGGGTCGGCAGTTTCGACGCTGGTTATGGCTCCGCTTATTTGGCCAGAGTGGTCGGTGAAAAGAAGGCCAGGGAAATCTGGTACCTCTGCCAGCAGTACACTGCGGATGATGCTCTGGAAATGGGGTTGGTGAACAAGGTAGTCCCGTCTGAAAATTTAGAGGAAGAAGTGGAAAAGATGTGTGATACTTTGCTATCCCACAGTCCTACTTCCTTAGCTGCTCTCAAGACATCTTTTAATGCGGATACCGAATCCATATGGGGTATTCATTCTATGGCCGGAATTGCTTTAAATCTATACTACGGCACAGATGAAGCCGTGGAGGGTAGAAATGCATTTATGGAAAAAAGAGAACCCGATTTCAGTAAATTCCGTAAGTAAAGTAAATTACGTAAGTAAAAAGTGGGCGTATGAGATTGTAATAAGCAGACTATCATATCCTGACCGTTTTTATCAAGCATCTTAAGCATTACCGGCAAACGCTTTAAGCATGACGAAGTGTTCTCTAACCTAAAGCGCAAGCTTCGGGAAAAGGCGGTGGGGGATGTATGGGCTTACCCGGGCCGGGGGAATATTCCCCCGGCCGCTTATTAATGTAGAAGCATCACCGGTTTATGGCCTCCATTTTTTTAAGTCTAAATTGGTCATGCTAAAAATTAACCCGGGCGATTCCGGTTGTCGTCAATACCCAGACTTTGTTCGGGCTTTCCACGTAGCTGTCATGACCTATCAGGCCCTCACCTTCGTAATTTATAGTCAAAAATTGGGCGCCATCGTACCGGACAATACCCGCGGGGGTTACAAACCATACATAACCTTGCTCGCGGTACATCTCCGTAAACATTTCCCCGCCGGAATATTCAAAGTCAAGCTGGTTACGGTAAATGTCAAATACCCCGTCCTCCTCCACTTTAATAATCCCAAATCTTTCCTTGTCCCGGTCAAAGGTGCTGAGGGCGATGAAATGGGCTTTACCCACGGAATCGTAATAATACTTGGCATGTTCAAAGTCGGCCATAAAACCTGCGGTCTTATGTTCTGTGACTACATTATTGTTCCGGTCTAAAATAGTGCAATTCACGTGATCTTTCCCTTGATTGACCACCCATTTGTTGCCGCTACGATCCAGGAAGAAAGCATAGAGGGGCCACCTTTCAGGTCCGTATATTTTATTGACTTCAACCTGCTTGTTGAAACTAATTAGCCCCAGGGTGTTCGTATAAACCCACAGGTTTCCCTGCTCATCAATTTCCAGTTCCTCAAAAAATGGAGCGGATTGGTAATCCCCATCGGCCTGGCTGAGCTGCTCCCCAAAGATTTCCCGGCCTACAAAATAGGAAAACTCACCCTGGGGATTCATTTTCGTCAGCCCTTCGGAGCTCATGAACCAGATATTGCCCTGCGGGTCTTCGGCCAAGTCGTAAAAATCATAAAAAGGTGTGCCCGGCATCTGGTCCCGGGAATAGACCTGTTCCGTACCGTCGGGCGCAAGGCAATACCATTTCCCCGCTTCAACGCCTTCAAACCACTTGTTGCCGCGATTGTCGATCAACGCGGGCTCTTTAGCAAGATATTTATCAGCGGATAAACCCCCGTTGCGGTCGTCATTGTTAAAGACAAATTTTGTCCCGTTCATTTCTTGGGAACATGGTTCCGCAAAATGGCCTGTCAGGTAAACCGTGTTATTCCCCACATTTTCTATTTTGTAAGCATTATTAAAAGGAAGATACGCATGGGAAATAGACTGCTCTTCACTGTCGCTGATCCTATATACCTTATGGTCTGTAAAAACCAGTATGCTGTTGTCACCGACGGTAGTCAGTCCCTGGATTTCCTTTTCTTTCACGGGTTGCAAGTTAAAGTCCAACAGCACCAGTTTACTGGTTGAATATGGATAGAAATATGAGTACCATAAGCCCCGGTCTACTTTGCCGATAAAGTGACCCCTGCCGGCGCCAAGGAAGCGCTGGTTGCCGTTCTCAATGACCATAATATCCGCACCGGTGGTGTCCAGGCTTAGTCTTTTTTCCAGAACAAAAATAGCTTTGTCGTCTACAAAAAAGGCTTTTTCCGGGTAGGTGCCTTTGCCCAAATCATATTTTGTGGCTTTGCCGTCGGCTTGTTTTACTAAATAATACGGGTAAAAAGACGCGGGGGGCGAAAGTTCCTCCATCTTTTCTTGCCGATATGAGTACCAGATGGCATCGTTGCCGCTGTCATAAAATATGGAGGCGTAGCGTAAAAAATTGCCCTCTTCCTTTGCCTTATTTTCGGCGGGAAGTTCTAATATTTTTTGGAAATGGTTATTTTCTTCCCGGTAGATTCCATCATCGGACAGGAGCAGCAGCCTGCCGTCGGATTGAAAGGTAAAATCCCTGATGGCAAGTCCCGGCTCAATGCGGCTTATTTCCAGAGAAGGGTCGATTTTTACAATGGTCGATTGGTCGTTTATTTGGTCCGGTAAATAGATAGAACCGTCAAAGTATTTTTCATGGTTATTTAAGGCAGCCAGCTTGAGGTAGGGACTTGCCTCCAAGTTGGGATCCGGAATGATTTTACCGTCGTCGTACCAGCAGTAACCTTTAGCTGTAACTATAAACAGCCGGTCGCCAAGTTTTTGCAAACCTTCGATTGCGTTATCCGGTAAATAGGGGGAATTATGGGATGTATAAACTGTTTCCGGTTGTAAATTATTCTTGTTTCTGATTACCAGGCCCGACCCGTTGGTTCCTATGACAAGCCGGTCATTAAATTCCACGGCTGCCGTAACATCATTGGGATTGACGTAACTGGTCCACGTGCAGCTCTCTTTTGAAGCCTTGGTGTTGTTATCATTAGCGTAACTAACCCCGGCCATAAGCAGTAAAGATGCTGTTATCAATAAAGTTAAATTCAAATAGCGCTTTCCCATTTTCCACAAACCTCCTATAAATTAACCCTTTTATTATTAGACGAAATTTGCCGGTATGATGTTGCATTTGGTTGGTGGTGGCTGTGAAAAATTTTCAAATTCACTCCTACCGGACGATAGAAATGATAGAAATAGAACCCGAAATCAAAAAGATCCCTTGTCCTTTTGGGTTTCCTGACTATAAACGTGGGGTTTCCGTGAATGTTTCCAGTTGGGCGCGAAAAGTTGTCGTATTTATCCGGCAGCGTTCTATAAAAGTGCTGGTGTTAAAAATGCTTAAAGGTTGGAACAAAATTATGTTTTGCTGCTGGGCTGTTTACAGTTTTATGCCCTGGCTGATCAGGGATCTGGAAGAAATGTCCTATGAACAGCTGAAAGTAACCGAGCGCCATCTAGCCGGCGACGGTATTGCGCTTGCCACTGATCGTAATGAATATGCGCCCGGTGACACTGTTCTGCTCACCATGGCCAACCATACCGAAATCGAACTGGGATACCCACTGGAAGGCTCTCCGGGAGGGCTTTATTCCTTGATTGCCGCCTTGGAGTCAGAAGCGGTTTTTGGTGGCTACCGGAAAGAGCTAGGGGCGTTTTCCATTGCTCCCGGCGATTCAAAAACAGTAGCCCTGAAAATTCCCGAGACGGCGGATTCGGGACAGTACGCTGTCCGGACCAGTTATTCGCTATACGATTGGGGGCCCGGCGGGCATGATCTAAAGATAAGCGCCCCGGAAAAGCGGATTAAGGTGCTCGGGCCGCCCCCGCCTCCCGTTCCCCGCGAGGGGACAGTCGAAATGATCGACGAGCACAAAGCCGAAGTCTACCTGGGAGAAAAGACATATGTGGAGGCGGTGATGGGAAACGCGCCGTTGGAACTGCACTTCCACTTGCCGGAGGGTGTGGGATATGCCCGGGTTGCGGGAAGCAGCCTGAACTCCTACGAGAAACACGCCGAGTACTTGTATTTTAAAATGCAGGATGGACAACCCGTGTCGGGAAGCAATGTGACGCCGAAAAGTCCCGCCAAGGTGTCCTTCGAGATGGATATTGACAGGGATGACGCCGGCTCCCACGGCCTGCTTATGCGGTATCAGGAGTGGGTAGCCGACAAGAAACCTATGCTCTTCAAGATCGTAATCGAAATGGACGTGGTTTACTAGCGTATGCATGGCCACCCCCGGCCATACCAGGTGACATATGTGTCTGTACGAGCCGGACAAAAGGGTGCTGGTGTCCGGGGACCATATTCTCGTTGACAATAACATCGAATATTTCCCTGATTGTGCCCGAAGAGGAGAATCCCCTGGAGGGTTACTGGCCAATCTGGATAAAGCTTACCACATGGATATTGGACTGGTGCTGCCGGGGCGCCGGAGTCTGATTCACGACGTGCGGAAAAGAATTAACGAGCTTAAAACGCCACCGCCGGGAAAGGGCCGAAGAGATTCTGACCATATTGTGGCAAGGCGGTGCTAACGTTTACCAAGTAGCTTCGCACGGGTCAACTACAAATTGCCTTTGACAATTGACGCAGTCAATTCAAAAACATTCCAGCCTCCGGCCTCTAACCTCTAATGCTAATTTTATCTTTAGCTGGAACGAGTTTACTTTTTAAAAAAACTTTTGAAGCCAATATATCCCCAGAGCTGCGGCTATTGGCATTAAGCCGGGTAGAATCAGAGACTTGTAACAGCTCATAAAGTTCACTTTAAAATAATCTATTGTCAATATAAGGCAAAGATGCAGTGGTGAGATCATAACGCCAACCGTACCGGCCACATATGCAAGCACCGCATAACCTGTCGTAGGTTCAACTATAGATACTAATAATGGGAAAGCAATACCGGCGCAGGCTTGAACCATACCGGTTAACATGCCGGTTATCAAGGGTAAAATAATTACTAATACTAAGATTGGTACTGCTAAGATAGCTATTGCGTTGCTAACTTGAACGACAGCTCCTGATAATTCAAGGACATCTTTAAAAGCCATAACACCCCAGGTGAGGAGAACAATTTTTATCGTTATAGGCTCTTTTAAAGTTTGCCAAATTAAAGCTAGGGGATAACGCTTCTGCAATATCAGGCAGCATAAAACTAAAATTAGCGCCCAAAGGATAGGTATAAAGAGTGCAAGTACAACCGTAACCCATAAGGGCCATGTATTTTTAATAAATACTTGTAAAAATGCTCTGATTTCATGGGCAGAATCTGAGGTAACAGGGGATTCTGCTTTTTGTTGGACTTCGTTGTTATTATATTTAAAAACCAACCAGTATCCCAATAGAGCCCAGAATATAGAAATTGGCCAGAGCCAAAGGAACATCGTTCCTATGGGAATACCGGCTATATGGGCCGCTAAAATCAATCCCGGGTACAAGGGAAGAGAAAATTCCCAAATATGTCTGAACCAATAATTAATAAAAGCTTTATCCTCAGCTCTATATGACGTATTAGCAGTTGCCTGCGCTACTAATGGTGCAGTAAACCGGGCCCCCCCGGCGGACGGAAGAAATCCAACAATCGCTGGAATAATAGCCACTTGGATGCCATGATTCAAGGGTAGATGTGATAATGAGTTAGTCATGGTTTCGAGCATATTGGTATGTCTCATTATTGATTCCAGAATCATGATTAATACTAGGATTAATACTAATGATAGTGTGTTGACATCCATAATTGTTAATCCAAACTGTTTTATTAGACGTACTATATTAAGGCCATAGATAATGCCCAGTATACCTGTTGATATCATCATTGTTATTCCAATACCAATATTTTTACGTAACATTAAAACCATTAATAAGAAAACAAACAGCAGTTTTGCTATGGGCCACATAATTTTTCACCTTATTTTTCATGATATTTTAGTGAAATTCCAAGAAAAAAGATTTACTGATGTATCCCGCTCTTTTATGTTAAGAGTGAATTTTAGGAAACACTTTCCCTTCGTAATTGAGCGCAAAAAAAACAGACCGTCGTGGGATCGCCCTGATCCCTGCCGTGGTGCTTAACCAAGTTAATGGGAAAACGAAAATTTTAATTTTTCCCGCCGGTACCGGGCAAAGCTCAGGGAAAACAAAATCCGGCATAAGAGGAGGTGTTGCATGTGAACACCTACAGAGAATAATGACTTTCAGAATATTTTATTTAGGATCTTTACAAAGAGGAAGAGATAAATTATAATTACTAACGTGGTCTGAGCCTCTGTCTTTTTTTATTATGCATTTTTGTATACAATAATGCAAGTATATTTTAGCCCAGAGTATAGGTACGCAAAAAAGTTAACAATGAAAAATTTAGGAGGAGCTGCAGTGCCCGAAGGAAAGCGTGGTCTGTTACCGGTTCGCAATAGAACACTTTTAACTGAACAAGTTTATTTATCCCTTAAATCTGCAATTATTAACGGTACTTTTCCTACAGGCGAACGATTAAAAGAAGAAGAGCTGGCTAAAAAAATGGGCGTTAGTAGAACGCCTGTCAGAGAAGCTATTAATCAACTTAAGCAGGAAGGGCTTGTCACTCCATTAGTTGGCGGCGGGGTTAAGGTGACAGAAATCTCAACCAAAGAGATTAACGATATATTTGACGTGAGAGATCTGTTGGAAACCCATGCAGCTATGAAAGCTGTGGACAACATCAGCGAAGAACAATTAAAAACTTTAGAGGAAATCATTTTAATGGGCCGGGTTGCCCAGCAAAAAGGGTTAATGGAGAAAATAATTGAATTAAACACACAATTTCACCTTGAAATAATTATAGCCGGTGGAAACAAAAAAGTTTATGAGATAATTTGTAGTCTGCGCGATTATTTACAAGCCTACCGCAGGGTAAGCCTACGCCACTCCCAGGAACCGGAAGCATCTCTTTCCGGGCATGAGCAAATATTTGAGGCTATAAAACTGGGGGATAAAGAAAAAGCTTGCCATTACATGAAGGAGCATCTAATAATCGCGCGTCGTTTGATGTTGGAAAATGTAAAACAATAATGCAGGAAAAATGGATGCTGCAGACTGCGGAAGAAGAAATTAAGAAGATGAATTAATTGGATGTTTATTGCATGTGAAGCATAGTGGGATTTTTTTATTATGTATAATTGTATACAATAATGCAAGTATGCTGGCATACGAAAAATATAGAAAGTAGAGAGGATATAAGCTCATCACACTTTTTGTAATATTCATTAAAAACCTGCTTGCTGATCAAGCTTATATATAAAGCTGCTATTCTTAATTTTGGTTTTAAAAAATGGTTAGGCAAGCTAAATGCTTCCTTAACCAAAATAAATTATAAAGGGGAGGTATTTAAATGAGCAAGAGACTGTTAGTAGCATTAGTTTCCTTGCTGGTCCTGGTTTTAGTCGCGGGTTGCGGTAAAACCGGTGGCGATGAAAACTCAGAAGTGAAGTATCCAGAGAAACCAATCAGTTTCGTGGTACCCTGGAGCGCCGGCGGCGGTAGTGACAGAATGGCACGCATGGTAGCAGATGTTGTTCAAGCTGAGGGCATTATGCCCCAGCCGTTAGTGGTAGTTAACAAACCGGGCGGTAGTGCTGCTGTTGGTATGAACGAAGTGGCTACGAAAAAAGGCGATCCTTATACCATTATCGGCATTGTATCTGCTCAGATCAGTAACCCGCTTACTACCGGGGCTGAAGTTAAAGCCTCAACATTTAAACCTATTGCTGCACTGGCACTGGACGAGTATATGCTTTTAGCCAAAGCGGATTCTGATTTTCAAAGTTTAGGCGATATAGTTGAATATGCTAAGAAAAATCCCGGCAAATTGACAGTGGGTGGCACAGGAACCGGTGCGGAAGACCAAATTTGCCTTGGTCTGTTGCAAAAAGCTGCTGGCATTAAAACGGAATATGTTCCTTTCGACAGCGGCGGTGAAGTGATGAGTTCTCTCCTTGGCGGACATATCCAGTTAGCTTGGGCCAATCCATCCGAAGCAGCTTCTCAGCTTAATGCAGGTATGGTTAAGGCACTGGGTATCATGGCTCCTGAACGCATTGATGCTTTCCCTGACGTACTTACTTTTAAAGAACAGGGGGTCGACGCAGAATTTCGCCAAATTCGGGCTATTTCCGGATCTCCTGACATGCCGGATTATGCAGTGAATGCGCTTGCCGATGTATTTAGGAAAGTTTCGGAATCAGAGCGCTGGCAGAAAGAATACATTGAGAAAAACGGTTTGACCTCCCAGTACATGGGGCCCGATGAGTTCGCACAAGCTATTAACGACGCAGAGAAAGAATATGAGGAAATCCTTACCGACCTGGGACAAATTAAGTAAAAGTATCATATTAGACCTTCTGTTTTAAATTTCTGTGTAAAGGAGGAGGCTGATCTATCAAGGTCCCTCCTTTGCACAGTTACTGGGGGTGAGAAAAATATGTCTGGTGACCGTATTGCATCTCTCGTCGGCATTCTTATGGGTATCTATTGGGCCGTGATGGGGTTTATATATGGCTTTTGGAAAGATTTCGGCCCCGGAAGCGGTTTTATACCGGTAGTTTTTGGTTTGCTGACTGCTGTTTTAAGCTTAATACTGTTAATTCAAACTTTACGTGTAGAAAAAGGTGAAAGTCTTGATCGTCAGGAGTTGCGCGTAATTGGAAAGATTATGGCAACAGTGGCGGCGGCCCTGATATCCCTTAACATTCTCGGCACTATATTTACCTTAATTATTTTGATAATTGCCTGGCTTAGGTTTTTAGAGCGTTATACCTGGTTTTCAGCAGCTAAAGTCAGCGCAGGAACTGCCATAATTGCTTACTTGGTATTTGTATTATGGCTCCGGGTACCATTACCTACAGGCGTGCTAGGTTTTTAACGAAAGGTTGGATATTATATGGACATTATCAACCAATTAATGCTGGGTTTTAGCCAGGCATTGTTGCCTTTCAATATTTTGATGGCTTTCTTAGGCGGCGCTATGGGGGTAATTGTGGGTGCCTTGCCCGGATTGGGCTCTGTTGCCGGGGTGGCTTTATTACTGCCGCTTACTTTTAAAATGGATCCAACAGCGGCCATAATTATGTTGGCAGGTATTTATTACGGTAATATGTTTGGCGGTTCCATCAGCGCCATCCTTATTAATATACCCGGGGATTCGCCTTGCGTTATGACTGCTTTGGACGGGAACCAGCTTGCCAAAAAGGGCAGAGCGGGACATGCTCTATTCATGGCTTTTACCGCTTCCTTTTTTGGCGGTTTACTTGGAATTGTCACACTTACTGTGGTTGGCCCCGCACTGGCTAGTCTTGGCTTAAAATTTGGGCCGGCGGAGTTTACCGCGCTAATTTTAATGGCTTTAACCAGCATAGGCTGGCTTCTTGGTGATAACCCCATAAAAGGCGTAATATCAGCTGCAGTGGGACTGCTTATCGCTACTATCGGCACAGATTTAATCGAAGGGATGACCAGGTTCACTTTCGGATCGGCTAATTTGGCATCTGGAGTTTCGTTTATTCCGATGGTTATTGGTCTGTTTGGCCTTTCCCAGGTAATGTTGATGATTGCCAGGCCGAATGAATTTCCGATTGATAAAGTGCCTAAAGTGTCTTTACGAAACAGTATACCCCCCGTCGGTGAATACCTGCGTGGTCTCTGGACATCCTTACGCAGTGGTGTTTTAGGGTTTTACATTGGTTTATTGCCCGGATCGGGCGCAACCACAGCAGCCTTTTTATCTTATATAGCGGAGAAACGACTCAACAAACACCCTGAGAGACTTGGCAAAGGCGCTCTTGAAGGAGTAGCCGCTTCTGAGGCTGCCAACAACGCCGCCAGTATAGGTTCTTTTGCCCCGTTGCTTTCGTTGGGGATCCCCGGATCAGGAACCTCGGCTTTACTGCTTGGCGGTCTGATGATGTTTGGTTTAATGCCGGGTCCCCTGCTTTTCAGTGAAGCGCCGGAATTTGTCTGGGGCCTTATTGCAAGTATGTATGTCGGTAATTTTCTTGTAGCTCTAACCTGTATTTTGGCAATACCATTATTTGTATACATTTTAAAGATACCTCGTGCTGTTATGGCGCCGGTTATTGTATCTATCTGTATTCTTGGCTCCTATAGTGTCAATAACAATATGTTTGACCTTTGGGTAATGTTATTTTTCGGCTTTATCGGATATTTTATGAATCGTTTTCAATTTCCTATCCCGGCCCTGATTTTGTCGGTGGTACTTGGGCCGCGGCTAATGACATCCATGCGTCAGGCTTTTATGATTTCGCACGGTGAGATTGGTATCTTTTTTACCAGTACAATATCACTTACGCTGATTATTATTACAGTAGCTTTAATAGCGTTCCCAACCTTAAATGCCTTTCTAAAAAAGAGAAAAGCTGCGGCGTCGGAATAACCTGCTCATATCCTTTAAAAAATTTTGTTTTGATAATTGATTAGTCAAAATTACAGACATTACGGAAAGAGGGGAAAAGACAGGATGTTAATCAACAAAGAAACGTGTAAAAACTGCGGCATCTGCGTAAACAGGTGTCCGGTCGGGGCAATTAAGAAAGATGCCGATAAGGGAATTTACATTGAATTTGATGAGTGTGTTGAATGCGGGGTTTGTCTGCGTTGGCGGGTATGCCCCACCAATTCTATTTATCAGCAGGAATTGACCTGGCCGCGCAGCATTCGCAGTATTATGAGTGATGTGTTGACTATTGCTGAAGAGTCACAGATATCCGGTCGTGGCACTGAAGAAATGAAAACAAATGAAGTGACCGGGCGTTTTAAGCCTGGTTGGGTCGGCTTGGCCATGGAATTGGGCCGCCCCGGAGTTGCCACCAGAATGTATGATGTGGAAAAGGTGGCTATGGCGGTGGCCGCAGAAGATGTGACGTTTGAAAAAGAAAATCCTATTACGAGCATGATGTCTGATCCCAAAACAGGCAAGTTCAAGGAAGAACTGCTCAATGAGCGGGTACTTTCGGCTATCATCGAGTTTACCGTTCCCCTGGAAGAAGTGCCGGCTATCATTAAACGCTTGGAAAAGGTAGCGCCCCAACTGGATACAGTATTTAGCCTGGATATATGTTCGAGGGTTGAATCGGACGGAACAGTTCCGCATGTAAAAGTTATAGAAGATTTGGGGCTTTGGATCTCTCCCAACACAAAAACCAACGTAGGTCTGGGAAGACCGCTGGTAAAGGAGGACTAAAAGAATGACGCACACATTGCACAGAGTGGGTAACCGGGAAAGCCTGGAGGGGGATTGGGTATTCTTATGCATGCCAAGTAAGGATATTAATCACGAAGGTTCCGGTCTTAAGTTAAGAAGGTTTTTGGAAATATGCTTGGAAAATGATTGCGTAACTCTCGGTGATTGCCGTAAAGGAAATGAATATCATCAGGGGAGTATGGAAAATATGTTAGCTAACGTTGAAGACCGGGCGGTAGTAACAGCTACTTTTAACAATAAGGAAGCAGTTGTTAAGATGTTAAAAGCTTTAAAGGAAGAAGACCTGGGTCTTTCCATCGTGGTCTCCGGCCTCGCAGATGAAGTGGCGGAGTGCTGTTCCAAAACCGGTCTAAAACCTCATACTGTAGAGCATTCTTTGGGAAGATGGGGTAAACTGGAAAAACTTCCTCAAAAGGAATATTTAGAAATTGCCACTATGTGCGGTCATGCGATGGTTTCAGTAAATTTAATACAAGAGATGGTCGAAAAAGTTAAAAAAGGTAAGTTAACCCCTGAAAAAGCCGCCGGGGAGCTCTTTAAACCATGCATGTGTGGAATCTTTAATACTGACCGGGCCGCTAAGTTAATAGCTGAAATGGTAAATAAGGAAAATAATTAGTACATTTTTATAATCTATAATGGCCCGCTCATACCGGGGTGGGCCGCCAACCCCTGTTTCTTTAACGAACAAAAATATGCAGTAATTTTATGTGCCAGGGGATGAAAAGAAGAGGTGACCGGATATGGCCCTTTTTATTGAAACGTTAATAGTTTCTTTAATCGGTGGCTCTATTTTTAACTTTTTAAAGATTCCTTTGCCGTGGTTGCTGGGGCCTTTGGTTTTAATTATGCTTTGGAAATCCGCGACAAAGAGGTCTTTATATTGGCCTGTTGGTTTACGCAATGCGGGGTTGGTCTTTCTTGGTTTAATTATTGGGATTTCGTTCACTGTAGAAACGGGCTTGCAGATTTTAAAGCAGCTTCCATTAATAGTACTGGCCACAGTTTTAACAGTATCATTTAGTTTACTGGTGGGATATGTTACCAGTCGCAAAACAGGTTTATCCCTGGCTACTGCTATCATAGGAAGCACACCCGGGGGTCTTCCTCAGATGGTTGCTTTAAGCGAGGAAGTTAAAAATGCAGATGCAACGGTCATAACGTTCATGCAAACCATACGAATTATGTCTGTTGTTTTTATTGTTCCGTTTATCGTTATCCATGGCTTGGCGGATAACGTTTTACCAACAAACGCAATTAGCGGTGAATCAGGGAGTGTTGATTTATTAATTGATTTTTCGTGGAATACCATTTTGTTCTTAGTATTAATATTGATGGTTGTGTGGTTGTCGCTGCGTGTAAATTTGCCTACTCCTTTTCTTCTGGGTCCCATTATCGGGTCTATTATTCTTGTTTTAGCCGGTTTCCCGGTGCCAACAGTACCATCATTTATGGTCATTGCCTCTCAAATATGCGTTGGTTCATATATGGGCTTAACTACAAATTTAAGAAACCTTATGCATATGAGGAAGGTATTGTTATACGTTCTTGGCGGGAATCTGGCCATTATTTTATTTTCTTTTTCCATAAGTTATATTCTAACATGCGTGTACCCGCTAAGATTAATTGATGCTTTTTTAGGTATGGCGCCAGGGGGTATAGCGGAAATGGGGTTAACAGCGCTACAGGTCCATGCGGATATTTCATTAATCACAGCATACCAGATGTTTCGTCTATTATTTATCTTATTTTTAATACCCGCGTTGTTAAAATACTGGTTTGGAAGCGTTCCAGGGAAATGCAAAGAACATTAGAAAGGAGGTTGTTAAAGTGCGTAGCGATGCTATGAAAAAAGGACTGCAAAAAGCGCCGCACCGATCTTTGTTCAAAGCGTTGGGGCTTACCGATCAGGAACTGGGGCGACCTATGATCGGGGTAGTCAATTCATTTAATGAAATAGTACCGGGACACATGCATTTGCGGGAAATTAGTGAGGCGGTAAAGGCCGGGGTAAGAATTAACGGTGGTACGCCTATTGAATACCCCTCCATCGCGGTTTGTGACGGTATAGCTATGAACCATGACGGAATGAAGTATTCTCTTGCCAGTCGGGAAATAATCGCCGATTCAGTGGAAGTTATGAGTATGGCGCATCCGTTTGACGGCCTGGTATTAATAACCGCATGTGATAAAGTTGTGCCCGGTATGCTCATGGCTGCAGCCCGGCTGGATATTCCGACTATTATTATTAGCGGCGGCCCTATGTTGGCCGGAAGTTTTAAAGGGCGGGACGTATCCGTTAGTAATATTTTTGAAGCTATCGGCGCTGTGAAATCGGGTCGTATGTCCGAGTCGGATATGTCTGAACTTGAAGAAGTAGTTTGCCCGGGTTGTGGTTCCTGTGCAGGTATGTTTACCGCTAATTCCATGGGTTGTCTGACAGAAGCACTGGGTATGGCTTTGCCCGGCAATGGAACCCTCCCCGCGGTTTCCGCCGCACGCCGTCGTTTAGCTAAATTAACGGGCATGCGGATTATGGATCTGGTAAAAGAAAATTTGTGTCCTTCAGACATTATGACTAAAAAGGCCTTCATAAACGGTTTGGCTTTGGATATGGCTTTGGGATGCTCTACTAATACGGTTTTACATTTGCCTGCCATTGCTTATGAGGCAGGTGTGAAAATCAATTTAGATCAAATTAACGAAATTAGCTCTAAGACACCTAATCTATGCAAATTAAGCCCTAACGGTACTCACCATGTCCAGGATCTTGATGAAGCGGGTGGTGTTTCCGCGGTACTGCGCCAGCTGGTTGAACACGGGCTTGCAGACGGAAGCGCTTTGACCGTTACCGGTAAAACCTTATGGAAAAATATTGAGAATGCCGCAATAAGCCGCAATGAGGTTATTCGTAATGTTGACGACCCGTACAGTTCTACTGGCGGTATTGCGATTCTTTACGGTAACATAGCGCCCGGCGGCGCGGTGGTCAAAAAAGCCGGGGTGGCCCCGGAGATGTTGAAGCACCGCGGAACGGCACGGATTTTTAATTCCGAGGAAGATGCCGTAGCTGCTATGATGAGCAATCAGATTCGCAAAGGTGATGTAATCGTAATCAGATATGAAGGCCCCAAAGGTAGTCCGGGTATGCGGGAAATGCTTACTCCTACCGCCACACTGGCGGGTTTGGGGCTGGATAAGGAGGTAGCTTTAATTACCGACGGGCGCTTTAGCGGGGCCAGTCGTGGAGCTTCCATCGGTCACGTTACACCTGAAGCTGCGCTGGGTGGTCCCCTGGCTGCTTTAAAGGAAGGCGACATTATCAGCATAGATATCCCAGCATGCAGCTTGAATGCGGATTTAAGTCAGGAAGAGTTGACTAACCGGCTAGCTAAATGGGAAATGCCCGAACCTAAAGTAAAGAAGGGGTACTTGGCCCGTTATGCTGAGCTGGTAACTTCGGCAGGCACGGGAGCTGTGCTGAAAAAGAAGACTGATTCTTTTTAGGCTTGTTGAATGAGTTTATGGGTGAACCGGGATTTTACCCTCAATATCGTAAACTTAAAAAGCTTATATTAAAATTATTAATTAGGAGATGAACTAGTTATGAGCAAAAAAAATATTGGTGCTTTTCATAATATGGTCGAGGCCGGAGAAAAAATAGTCTATTTAACAGCTTATGATTACCTGGTAGCCAAAATGCAGGAAAAAGCCGGGGTGGACATGATTCTTGTCGGCGATTCACTGGGCATGGTATCCCTTGGCTATGATACTACTTTCCCGGTTACTCTGGATGATATGGTCCGTCACTGCCAGGCAGTGCGCCGGGGTGCTCCAAATACATTTATCGTCGGAGACATGCCGTACATGTCATACCAGGTATCCGATGAACAAGCTGTGGAAAGTGCCGGGAGATTGGTTAAAGAGGCTTTGGTTGACGCAGTTAAGCTGGAAGGCGGCGGTGAACGCATGTTAAGCCGCATCAAAGCTATTAACGAGGCCGGTATTCTAGTTATGGGCCATATAGGACTTACTCCACAGTTTATGGGACAAATCGGCGGTTATAAGGCTCAGGGGAAAAATGCCAAAGCTGCTATGCAGCTGGTTGAACAGGCCAGGTTGATTGAGGAAGCCGGGGCATTTTCCATCCTGGTAGAGGGCGTTCCGTCAGCAGTGGGACAGGCCATCACGGAAAGGGCTAACATTCCCATACTGGGCATCGGCGCGGGGCCGCACACTCATGGACAACTGCTTATTTACGCTGACATGGTGGGTTTATATGATAACTTTACTCCCAAATTCGTTAAAAAATATGCCGGTGTAGGGCAAGTTTTGGTAAGCGCCTTTGAAGATTATGCCCGGGAAGTGCGCGAAAATAAATTCCCTGTTGAGGAAGAGCATACCTATAAAATGAGTGAAGATGAGATCAAGGAATTGAAAAACCTGCTGAAAGAAGTTTAGTGAGCTCGTTTAGTTAAAGCTGAACATCGGGGATTCAGGTGGGGATTTTAGCTCACCTGAAGTAAAAATAGAAGGGAGTGTCGCAAAACTACTTTCTTAGAGCAGTGAGCGATGCTCCTTTTCCTCTATAAAATTAAATTCAGCGAATTATTTCAATAATAGCCTTGATATCTTTATAAAAATCTGTTGTACCACGAATTACTAGCTTTTGTGCAACAGCCCCCTGGGAATTTGATAAATCCATGGTGTATGATGTTTATTGGTAAGTCTGGATAATATGGGAGCTGTAAAATGGCTCTCATATTGCGTAAAAAGTATTATTATCCGGAAGGTAAGCTGCTAATAAAATTTCCAAGGTCATTGTAAGGGTGAAAATTTCATTCTTAGCAGAAACTATTGATCACGGAAAATTTCTGCCGGAGGTGCGTTGATGAATTTAGATGAATTAATTAGTTGGAATTATGAGCAAATGATCCGGAAAGCGGTACAAGCCCTGGAGAAGAACGGTTTTACCGCCGTTTACTGTCCAACAAAGCAGGTTGCTTATGATTACATTATACAAGAGGCCGAAGGTGCGCAAACAATTGGCTTCGGCGGTTCTCTATCGGTGGCCGGCCTTGGGGTTACAGAGGAATTAGAGGTAATGGGCAAGGAACTGCTTATCCACGGGAAGCCGGGCTTAACACCTGCTGAGACATTGGAAGTAATGCGCCGGCAGCAAGTTAGTGATCTGTTTTTATCCGGCACTAACGCGCTAACCTTAACAGGCTGTCTGGTAAACATGGATATGACAGGCAATCGCGTGGGAGCCATGTTGTTTGGTCCCCAAAAAGTTATAGTAGTCGCCGGGCGCAATAAAATCGTTGACAATACGGAAGAAGCAATCAAGCGCATAAAAAGATACGCTGCGCCGCGTAATGCCAAACGCCTGAGCAAAAACACTCCCTGCGCCAAAACCGGCTTTTGCCAGGAATGCAGTTCACCGGACCGTATTTGCCGGATCATGACGGTTATTGAGCGCAAACCCGGCCTGACAGACCTGCATGTGTTGGTGGTAAATGAAGACATGGGGTTATAAAGCCTCGTAGCCTAACCTTCGGTCGGGTTGTTTAAGTCTAGCACATGGAGTCAAGGCTCTCCGCTTCGCTCCGACCGCAGGCGGCGGCTAATGGCCCGGCCCTTTTCCACTAATCACGAATCGGTGTCCGTCAAAGTGGGAATACGGCGGTTTTTATTCTGCTGTTTCATCTTTCATAAGATCTCCGAAAAGGATACGCAGATAATCCCGGCGGCCATAAAGCACTCGATCCACATAGACCTCATCGCCATGAACCCGGTAGAATGTGAGGTAATTTCCATGCACAAGAAAGCGGTAATCGCTCTCGACATTGGCAATTGAGGATAGGGGCGCGCCCATCTCCGCAAATTCTATCAACTGGTCAGTGGCATCCATAATGGTGTTTACGACACGTGCGGCGGCAGATGGATTTTGAAGCTCCGCCGCAATATAGTCCCATATTTCTTCCAAATCCCTGCGCGACTGGATAGAGTAGCGGAGCCTATACTTCATCCGTTCTTGCGCGGAAATGCGCCCTCATGTCTTCGGGCTCCAGCCAGCCTTCCTGCTCGCCGGACTTTCTGCCCTTTGCAAGTTCGTTCATAAGACGGAGCGTCGCCTGTGTTTTCTCATAGTCCTGCATATCCACAATGGCGTATCTGCCGCGCCCGTTTTTCGTCAAAAAGACAGGAGCGCCCGGGGCCACATGATGCAGCACCTTGCTGTAATTGCGCAGATCGGAAATCGGTTTGATGTTCGGCAACTCTATCCGCCCCTTTCTGCCTATAGAATACGCTATTCTGTTGTAAAATACAACTGCGAATTTACAGCAAAATCTATTGCCTGCAATAAAAGAGAGGAAAATCCCATGCTGACATCTGAATTCAGCAAGATCTATGAAGCCAAGATCAGGGGCACCGTCTACACCATCACCAGCGAATGCCCGGAGGACACCGCCGACGACATCCTGTAAGCCAATAAATTAGATTTAGTCAAAGGGTCAGCTTGTCCTAAAATACAGTATTGGCAATTTGTACATTCTATCAGTTTTATCAATATCTTTAGCTTATCTTTGTTAATAAATCTTGGAGCAACGCTTCTTTTAATTCGGGCAAACATGCAACATGATCTGCGGTTCAAAAACGTCTTAATTTTTTACTGGCTTGGCAAACCGAAAATATATGTTTTCTTTATATTTGGGTATTAACAATTTGTCTTCCTTTTCTATTTTTACCCCCACATCATTGCGTAACAAACCAACATAGCTTTTGTCTACTTTTAATGCATCACTTAGAATATCAGGATCTCCTATAACTTTGATAATAAAAGGACTGTTATAATCATTGTTATTCACCTTAATCGACATTCCATTTGCTTTTATTTTGCTTGAGGAAATCAATCGTTCATCATTGACAGAAATAACTTCTGCTCCTGCAGCGTTTAATTGGTTTACAACTGTTATAATGTCTTCATCGTGAACAATATAGCGCATATCGTTTTTATTGGATTCATTATCTGTAAATGTTATGCTAATACCTTTACCTTCAACATCTATTGCTCCTGATTCTTCATTAACCTCGTTCTAAGCGGTAGGACTATTGGACGTTCATGTTCAGTACATGTGAGGAATGTCACCCTATCAATTAAAGCTGCAACCATGATTTCGTTTTCAAACAGCTCTGTCCATTTAGAGAACTCAGTCAGGGCTTTCTTTGATAAACTCAACGTTTAGGAGAAGCATGATTTTCCCGGTCGAAACTTTTTGTCGCCAATTACTCTCTAAATGCCTGTATAATCAATAACAAAGGGTGTGATGCAAGTGATCATGATGATAGTAGCCGCAATAGTAGGCGAAGATGACAAGGCTTTTATGCTGAACTTATATCGAGATTATTATGGTATTGTAAGAAAGACTGTTTATAATATTACCCATGATGCGGACAATGTGGAAGATTTAATTAACGATACTTTCATGAAATTAATTGAAAAGATATCTTTAATTCGGACTCTAGACAGTTGCAAGATAGCTGCTTACGTTGTCTATACTTCCAGGAGCGTGGCAATTAACTTTGTAAAACGCAGAGATGTACAGAAAAAACATGCGTATTATGGAGAAGATATGGATCTGGCCGGGAAGGTTCCCAGCCTTGAAAACACCACGGAAGATAGGATTATTCATCAGGAAGAGATGGAAGAAATAAGGAATGCCATATTAAGGCTTCCGAAAAAGCAGAAAGATCTATTGTATTTTAAATACATATTGGGAATGACTGATGCGGAAATATCAGAAACTTTCGGGATAGTTCCCGGCAGTGTGCGGCAATATTCGACAAGGGCCCGAAGAGAAGCCCAAAAACTCATGGATAAGGAGATGAGTATGCGTGCCGAAGAACAACCCGGAACAAATTCGAAAAAAACTTTATGAGGAATATGAAGATAGTCTGTTTAAATTGATTATGCACGACGTTGCGGAAAAAGAAGGAAAACTTTTTTTGGAAGAAAAAGAGAAGCTAAAAAATGCCGTGGAATTCCTGCCTTCCGCAGAAGCATTCAAAAGGTTTAGCCAACAACTGGACGCTCATTTAAAAAAGCCGCTGACTTATGCCAGAACACAACGTATTTTTAAGGCCTTAAACAGATTTGCTGTAGCCATGCTGATTGTGATTGTTCTATCGTCTATTGCCGTGACGAGCGTAGAAGCATTGAAAGTCAGGGTATTGAATTTATTGATGGATATCCAACCGGAATATACGTCCCTTGAATTAAAGGACAACGGTTCGGATAGTGGCAGTTTAATTATAAACTGCCATAAAGCTTATATCCCGACCTATATACCGGCCGGATTTAAAGTCAGTGCTATTTCCAACGGTAAACTTTTAAGAAAAATCGAATTCAAAAATCAGCAGGGTTCTTTTATCACTTATACGGAATTAAGCGAAGGCAGCAAGCCTGCGCTGGATACGGAGAATGCTTCCATCTTTGAAACGGTAGATATCAACGGGCATGAGGGAACGCTTGTAGTCAAAGACTCCCTGGTTACAATCATCTGGGGAATGAATAACCGTATGTTTGTGATTCGGGCACAGACGGGAAAGGACACGGCGATAAAGGTGGCCGAAGGGGTGGAATATATAGATTAACGAGGAGATATAAAAAGCAAAAAACTTGTTGCAAAAAACCTTCTTTGTTGTCTTTACTATTAAAAAATATTTTAAAGGAGGTTTTTAGTTTGAAAAAATTTATCTGCCTGGTTATTATTGTCCTTATGGCTGTTTTCTCCACCGTTCCGGCTTACGCGGTTGACGGGACAAAAAACGAAAGAACACACGAATTGGCAGCTCCTCAATTCACGTACATTTCGTTGTTAAGTCCAGGTATCAACTCGTCAGGGAAAGCTGCCTGTATAGGACGAAAACGTTGAGAAACTTAAATAATCTGAATGGAAGTCATTTGAACAACAGGTACCGGTAGCATCAGAAGAGAACAAATTGGAATTTAATGACGTTGCCCTTCTAAATTTTTATCAATATAATCATAGATAAATCATAGATAAAAATTTAATCACCAGCATAATGACTTTTAGTAATCTTTTCTAGTATAGAAGACATGAATGCTAAAAAAGGGGACACTAATTCAAAAGAACGCCCCACTTACCAAAGTATGTAATAATTATGCTTAACGTCATGAATTTATCAAAGAAAATGGAGGATACTACGGTGAAGAAAAAAGGGATTATACTAATCTTAGCTTTAGTGCTGGGCATGCAAAATTTTGCAGCCCCTGCGTTTGCCGCAGTAAATACTCTTTCCCGTCCAGCGGAAATTAACGTTAACGGGGAATTTGTACAGACGGATACCCATCCTGTGCTTAGCAGCGGGCGGCTGCTTGTTCCAATAAGAGCGCTCTCTTCACTGGGACTGACCTACACCTGGGATAGTAAGACAAATACAGCGACCATTTCCGATCAAAGCAGCAACTTTGTTAAAGTCACCATCAACAGTAAGACTGCCTATAAAAATTCGACTGCAATCCAACTGGACGTGTCGGCTCAAATACAGAACAATCGTGTCTTTGTCCCCGTACGTTTCGTAGCGGAAGCGTTGGGTTATAACGTTCAATATGAAGCGCTTAGGGATATTGTTTTTGTTAAATCAGCAGACTACACCATGAATTCTGACGTGTTGACTCAGACTGACGATTTGCAAGCTGCGCGCAAAGCGGCTATCTCATTGCCCTT
Source organism: Desulfoscipio sp. XC116 (assembly GCF_039851975.1). GTDB lineage: Bacteria > Bacillota > Desulfotomaculia > Desulfotomaculales > Desulfallaceae > Sporotomaculum. The sequence goes on along the minus strand of NZ_CP156660.1, from coordinate 2,299,655 downwards.
GACAGCAAACTTTGAAATCTTAAGCTTCAAGGACCCTAAGACATATGATAGTGAGGATTATGTTTTCCCTGAAGGGAAAGCGGATAATTACATTTTTTCGGATTCTCGCGTTCAGTCCTTTGTAGAAATTAAAAACGGAAAAGCAGAGGTTGTCGGGCAAATTCTTGATGGCGCCCTGGGGGAACCTTATGTGAAAACGGCTGGAGATATTACGATTACGAGGATTCCCGCTAGTCGCGGTTCTGTTTGTTTTGGAAGGATAGGAGACAAAACAATTGCCAATTATGGAGAATTAGGGCGAGTTACAGGCAGTATGAAGATATACTCCGATTTGATCCTAAAACTACCGGCAAATATGTAACGGATCACAAATTGAAATTTATCAAAAAAAGCCCTGGAAATCAGGGCTTTTTTTAATAAATTTAACGTTTAAGGGAGGCAATGATTTTCCCGGTCGAGACTGAGCGCGTGTAATCGGCCGGTGTTCCGGTATGGGGATGACTGGCACTTGGCGTTGGCCAGAATTCCGTGGGGTCAGGACTTCCGGAAATGGTAACCCAGGTCCCGCTGCTGTTCCGATATTGGATATTGCTGCATGTCACTTGATAATGCAGCGTATTCCAGTTTGGAAGAGGACTTGGAACATTGGAGCCAAAGTCTTGATCACAGGCAGCGATAATAAGCCGTGCCGATGTTAAAGAACTAAACGTTCCCGTAGCCCCAACAAAGGTTTTGACCACTGTGCCGTTCACTTTGAAATTCAGTGTCTTTGAGGCATTGATTGAAAGTTCAACCGGCACAGCTGCACTACCTGCGATATTGTAACTGCCTCCGTCATTGGCGGAGCCAGTGTTCCAAAACCAATGCCATTTATCCTCATCTGCTTTGGATTTGTAAGTAGAAAGACCGCACTCATAGCCTGTACTCGAACCGATTACTGCAAGGTAAAAGTTAATAAAGCCGTTGCCGTTGGAGCCGCCAATCGAAGCTTGAGTCGGAAGCGTAATCGTTGTTTTAATTCCATACACAGTGCTTGGGGCGCACCAACGAATAACTTTTGCATATTCAGTTGCTGGAGTTCCCATTTTTAAGCCCTCCTAATTTTTCGTAATTTTTTTATTTTTAGATGGATTAAAATTTGTAGTTGTCATGAAAATTTCCTGCATCTTCTTGTTCCGGATATACGATTTAACTGAACCTGGCAATTGACGAGATCGGGAGGAGCGCGAAGAAATAAGTGTGATTGCATTACTATATTGGGTCTTATTAATATGGTAGAATCTAGACTTTTTGTTTTAAATGAATCACCTCTCCTTCGATTCTATTATTTTAATCAAAAACCATATTGGCTTTTGATTAAAACCAAGTTAACTTCTTTTTCCTCTGCAGTTCAAGAAGCATCTGCTCGAACGGAGCTGCGGCACATCCAAGCCGATGGTATTGTGATAATTGTTGTCTAAAATCAAATTGGATTCAGGTATATTTTTGATATGCAATATTTTCCTTTAAAGCTTTCTTATCTATATAGACAATCTAAAAAAACATTTGCAACACTCATTTCTAAATTTTTCTATAATTTTTTTATCAAGTCATACTTTAGCTCACTGAAGATGTTTTGTTTATTGTCGCCAATTACTCTCTAAATGCCTGTATAATCAATAACAAAGGGTGTGATGCAAGTGATCATGATGATAATAGCCGCAATAGTAGGCGAAGATGACAAGGCTTTTATGCTGAACTTATATCGAGATTATTATGGTATTGTAAGAAAGACTGTTTATAATATTACCCATGATGCGGACAATGTGGAAGATTTAATTAACGATACTTTCATGAAATTAATTGAAAAGATATCTTTAATTCGGACTCTAGACAGTTGCAAGATAGCTGCTTACGTTGTCTATACTTCCAGGAGCGTGGCAATTAACTTTGTAAAACGCAGAGATGTACAGAAAAAACATGCGTATTATGGAGAAGATATGGATCTGGCCGGGAAGGTTCCCAGCCTTGAAAACACCACGGAAGATAGGATTATTCATCAGGAAGAGATGGAAGAAATAAGGAATGCCATATTAAGGCTTCCGAAAAAGCAGAAAGATCTATTGTATTTTAAATACATATTGGGAATGACTGATGCGGAAATATCAGAAACTTTCGGGATAGTTCCCGGCAGTGTGCGGCAATATTCGACAAGGGCCCGAAGAGAAGCCCAAAAACTCATGGATAAGGAGATGAGTATGCGTGCCGAAGAACAACCCGGAACAAATTCGAAAAAAACTTTATGAGGAATATGAAGATAGTCTGTTTAAATTGATTATGCACGACGTTGCGGAAAAAGAAGGAAAACTTTTTTTGGAAGAAAAAGAGAAGCTAAAAAATGCCGTGGAATTCCTGCCTTCCGCAGAAGCATTCAAAAGGTTTAGCCAACAACTGGACGCTCATTTAAAAAAGCCGCTGACTTATGCCAGAACACAACGTATTTTTAAGGCCTTAAACAGATTTGCTGTAGCCATGCTGATTGTGATTGTTCTATCGTCTATTGCCGTGACGAGCGTAGAAGCATTGAAAGTCAGGGTATTGAATTTATTGATGGATATCCAACCGGAATATACGTCCCTTGAATTAAAGGACAACGGTTCGGATAGTGGCAGTTTAATTATAAACTGCCATAAAGCTTATATCCCGACCTATATACCGGCCGGATTTAAAGTCAGTGCTATTTCCAACGGTAAACTTTTAAGAAAAATCGAATTCAAAAATCAGCAGGGTTCTTTTATCACTTATACGGAATTAAGCGAAGGCAGCAAGCCTGCGCTGGATACGGAGAATGCTTCCATCTTTGAAACGGTAGATATCAACGGGCATGAGGGAACGCTTGTAGTCAAAGACTCCCTGGTTACAATCATCTGGGGAATGAATAACCGTATGTTTGTGATTCGGGCACAGACGGGAAAGGACACGGCGATAAAGGTGGCCGAAGGGGTGGAATATATAGATTAACGAAGGGGGAAAATATAGTCTTATTAATCTTGAAATTAATAGCCCAATAAAGCCTCCAGTATCATTGTGAATTGATGGCTCGGAGGTTTTTTTATTCTGTGAAATAAATGGGTGTTATTTAATTAGGAACTATCTTCATAAAAAGTTTTTATTTAAGAGGGTTTACATTTAAGCCTAAAAGTTGTCTTTATTCAGTGAGAAGAAAATAACCGGTTAAAAATTCTCAATTAGATTTTAAAGAAAGGAGTGTTGCATTATGAGAGGTTACGCTGCTTCAAGATATTTACTTTACGAAGGACCAGCTAATAGAGGTTCGGAGTGGCCTGTAACTGTTACGCTGGAAGACCCTGAAAGTTATTTAAATGTTCGGTCGGGGCCCGGGACAAATTATGATATTATTGGAAAGTTATCTGATGGACAGATAATAACAGAATATCTAGATCGGTCTCTTCCAATAGGTTGGTCACTCATTCGTTTTTGATACTACCGGTTTAGCTACCTTACCCGGTGGTTGCCGAAACAAACTAAAAAATCTCCTTCCTGGCTCTTAGTCAGGAAGGAGATTTTTAATTATATTCCCACAAAAACCAACGAATTCTTTAATTTTTTACTGGCTTGGCAAACCGAAAATATATGTTTTCTTTATATTTGGGTATTAACAATTTGTCTTCCTTTTCTATTTTTACCCCCACATCATTGCGTAATAAACCAACATAGCTTTTGTCTGCTTTTAATGCATCACTTAGAGCATCAGGATCTCCTATAGCTTTGATAATAAAGGGACTGTTATAATCATTGTTATTTACTTTAATCGACATTCCATTTGCTTTTATTTTGCTTGTGGAAATCAACCATTCATCATTGATAGAAATAACTTCTGCTCCTGCAGCGTTTAATTGGTTTACAACTGCTATAATGTCTTCATCGTGAACAATATAGCGCATATCGTTTTTATTGGATTCATTATCTGTAAATGTTATGCTAATACCTTTACCTTCAACATCTATTGCTCCTGAAAGTATTTGAATACTTTCAGAATTCTGTTCTGATGGTGTTTCTGTGTCTGTGCATCCCATTATTACCCCAAATGTTATCATTAATAAGAATATTGGTATTAAAACCATAAATCTTCGTAAATTTGGCTTAGATGTTAATGTCATGTGCTATTATCTCTCCTCAATTTATATTTTCTAGATTGCTTTTAAATTTTTCCTATATTATTTTTGGTAATTTCTATAAAATAAGTCCCCTAGTAGCATTGTTATATTTAGCAAAGAGCTTTGCTATTTTGCAGTAACGCACCTGATAATTATTTTTAAGTTATACCATATTTATGCATAATAGTAAATCCCGACTTTTTACTGCTTTATTGCTAAAATGTGTACTATATATTTAGAAATATCAGTTTCGTTTACTTTACTTTGCGTTACACCATGTAGATCCCCTCATTTCCTGGAATTTCTTTAAACTTGCGGGTAATTCATTCTACCGATTGAGAACCGCCAATAAAACTAATTATAGTTAAATATTGCCAACGTTTTGTATTTGCCCAAAGATTGTAAAAGCCTAGTTAATATATTTCTTCTGTTGAATAAAAAGATTGTTTTCAAGCAATTTATCAAGCCCTGCGCTTATTAGCCATATGTGCTTAAAATTGGACATTGTACTTTTACTATTAAAAGACAACCAATGAGGCTTTTTGCAACACCTATTTAAAAAGTTTTTTAAATTTTTTGTTTACAATATGCTTTCTTCTTTCTCTTTATTATGGTGAACAACTTCTGTGTCTTTTCCCTGTTTGGGGAAGACTTATTTTTTTATTTTTCTGTGTAAAGCGGAGGAAAAGTAGAAAAGTATAAAAGGAAATGTTGCAAATTAATTCTTGGATTGTCTTATATAGATATAAGAAAAGATAAAAATGTAAATAACTCATTATTGAGTCATTAAAGTAAATATATGGGATGAACGGTATGCTATTTGCTGGCAATAAATTGCGTTTCCTAACGTAAAAATATTATATCTCAAAGAGTGTAAAAGGGCAGGAAAGCAGTTAAATTGCTGCGATTCCTGTTCCTTTTTTATTGAAGAAGGTGAAATTGATGTTGGAAAATTAATTTTTAGGGTTTACAAAGTTTGGCATTCCATCTCTTTAGCAGTCGAAGGGTGGTGTGCCTAATGACTAAGGATCTGGTTGTCCAATCACAAACAGGTGATAGCAGTGCTACTTTAAGACTAATTGGAAAATTCGATCCATTATTAAAAAAGTATGCTTATAAGCTTTATTATGATGATGCTTATAATGATCTCCTTTTTGATTTCATCGAGTTTCTCAATAATATTCGGATTGATTGTATGCGCGATACGAGTGAGGGAATCCTTATTTCTTATATGTGTACTTCTATTCGCAGTAACTATATAAAAAGGTTGCTGGCCATGAAAAGAGTTCAGGATTTTGTGCCGTATTCGGCTCTTAGCGATAGCGAACTATATTATGCCGAAGCTGCATTGGCTACCACTGACTCATATTTAAAACTAGAATTGACGGGTATTGATCATGTGCTGACTGAATCGGAATTATCCATCGTCAAGATGGTCTATCTGTTGGGCTATACAGTGACGGAGACTGCAGGTATTTATAAAATTAGTAGACAAGCAGTCAACCAGACGGAAAAACGAGCTTTACAAAAATTAAAAAAATGGTTTGAAAAAAACTTGCATAGGGTGAGCTAAAATGGATACGTTTGTAAACAATTTTAAAATAATAATTGTTCTTTTAGGATGTATTTTAGGATCTATAATAGGGGAAGTTGACTCTCTAATTTATGCGCTGGTTGCGTTTATGGCGATTGATTATTTAACCGGCTTGCTGTTGGCAATCTACGAGAAAAGAGTTTCAAGTAATATCGGATTTAAAGGTATCTCCAAAAAGGTATTGATATTTGCCTTGGTTGCACTAGGAAATATAATTGACCAATATATAATTGGTTCAGGCAGTTTTCTAAGAACAATGCTTATCATGTTTTATCTATCCAATGAAGGTATTAGCATACTCGAAAACGCCGCAAGAATGGAGATACCGTTTCCGCAAAAGCTCAAAGACATTCTCTTAAAGATTGATGGTACAGATAAAAAATGACTTCAATGGTTACATTTCTTCTAATTTTAAAAATAATAAGTATCAACGGGGTATGAGAGAACGCTTATAGTGAAACACTTCCTGGTTATAACTATTTCAGGAATAAGTAACCGTATGTTTATGATTTGGGCACAGACGGAAAAAGATACGGCGATAAAGGTGGCCGGAGGAGTGAAATATATAAATTTAACGAAGGAAAAATATAAATAAGGAAAGAAATCTTGTTGCAAAAAACCTTCTTGGTTGTCTTTATTATTGAAAGACATTTAAAAGGAGCATTCCTGTAATCATTAAAAACGACCTTTGAAAAAAGAGACGCCCATCAATACAATGGTAATGTGCTAATCCCGCAAAAGAAGGCACAAAACCAAAATTGAGGAGGCGCCTCTACATGAAGCGTACACAAAACGAGAAGATTATGCAAATCAGAATTGAAACCTTGGTAGTCGGAATCGACATTGGGAAAGAAACCCACTACGCCAGAGCCTTTGATTACAGAGGGATTGAACTGGGTAAGCTGCTGAAATTCAGCAACACGGCGGAAGGATTTAAACTCCTGGACCGATGGATGCAGGACATTTGCAAGCAGCAAGGAAAGTCGGAAATCATCGCCGGCTTTGAGCCCACTGGACATTACTGGTTTTCATTGGGTGACCATCTCAAGCGCCAAGGCCATAAACTGGCCATAGTCAACCCATTCCATGTCAAACGCACCAAGGAACTGGATGACAACAGCCCCACCAAGAATGACCGCAAGGACCCGAAGACAATCGCCATGCTGGTGAAAGACGGGCGTTACCGGGAGGTGTACATCCCGGACAAGATCTATCAAGAACTACGGGAAGCGGTGGATGAAAGAGAGCGGCTGCAAAAGCAGCTAACTGCTATCCACAACAGGGTTGTTCGCTGGCTGGATATCCGGTTTCCAGAGTTTGACGGTGTATTCAAGAAATGGACAGGAAAAACGGCGCTTCTGACGCTTCGGATATATTCTACACCAGCCAAGGTTTTGGAAGCCGGCGCGGACAAAATACTGGCCACCTGGAGGACAGTTGTAAAGCGCTCTGTGGGCATAAAAAGAGCACAAGCGCTGGTAAAAGCTGCAACCAACAGCATTGGCAGAACCAACGGCCATGTAGCTTCAGAAGCCAGCTTGCAGAACCTGCTTGCTGAGTACGAATTGTACTGTGTACAGCTTGAACGCTTGGAACAACTGATATTGGAACTGTTGCTTCAAGTTCCGAACGCAGTCAAACTCTTGGGCATCAAGGGAGTTGGTTTGGTTACAGCCACAACCTTTGTCGGTGAAACCGGTGATATCCACAGGTTCGAAGACCCACGGCAGATACAAAAGCTGGCCGGCTTCAACCTGGTAGAGAACAGTTCCGGCAAGCACAAAGGAAAGACCACCATCAGTCACCGGGGACGGAAGCGGTTACGACATGGGCTGTTCATGACCATGATCGCCATCCTGGGCAAGAATCCGGAGTTTAGGGAACTGCACCACCGCAACCTGACCAGGGAAAAGAACCCGCTAAACAAGATGCAATCCATTGTTGCCCTCTGTGGAAAACTCATCCGTGTATTCTACGCCATTCTCAGCAAGGGCGTTGATTACAATCCGGAGAAGATGATGGGCGATATTCAACAGTCGGTGAAAACAGCCGCATAAAGACGTAGAGACATCCTAACAAAACATAGAAACAACATAAGCACATCATCGCCGAGTGGAGAGTGCCGCAGCCCATCCAGACGATGATGTGAATGACCCAAACATTATCCACATGCTTTATAACGCACCTTGAGAACGGAGAGCCGGGACAGTCAGGTTGAATTTTTCCATTAGGGCAAAGACCCGGTTAAGGAGCATGACTGACGTTCCACCTCTTGGATAGGCAGGACGAAGGAATTTCGGGCGGAGACCCAGGAAGACATGGGAGGTTTGCTGCCGGGAGATGGTGTGGAATCCCACTGGCCACAATACAAAAAACACGCGGCCTTGGTGAAGGTCACACGCCATCATCCAGAATTACACATTGATGTAAATAACAAGAGACGAGCTCTCCAAGCACAAATTGAAAAACTAAGAAAAACGAAGGTATTTAAAGATAATTGAAGATTATTAAGGGAGGTTCTTATTTTATGAAAAGATCTATTTGCATGGGTATTTTTGTCCTTATGGCTGTCTTTTCCATCATCCCTGCTTATGCGGTTGACGGGACAAAAGAAGTAAAGACCCAAGAGTTAATAACTCCTCAATTCACGTACATTTCATTGTTAAGTCCAGGCTTATCTATCAATTCGTCGGGAAAAGCCACCTGCATGGGGCTTGCTTCAGCTTACAATAGTTCGCACACAACAAAGCTGACTGTCAAATTGCAAAAGTCTACCGGCAGTGGCTGGAGCACAATTAAGACATGGTCTGCGTCAGCGACCGGGGTCTCCATCGCCGATATAGAAGAGGATTATTACGTTGCTAGAGGCACCTATCAGGTATGTGCTACCGCTAAAGTTTATAATGCTTCTGGTAATTTGTTGGAAACTCAATCATTACATTCCGCTACGTCAACATATTGAATTAGTTGGCTATAATTATCAATTAAATATTTTATTTTAGTCTTTTATGTTAAAGTTGAAAAAAATAGTAGAGGAGAAGGATATGGTGGGGAAATATATGGGTTTTATGTTCATTGCTTTTTGGGGCTTATTTGCTATCTTTTCACCTATTGCGCATGCAGCTTCCCTCTTTGATTACAACATGAATTTATCGAAAGAAGATTTTACCGGTATTATCATTATGGAGATAGGACAAGAGAGATTCTTTGTAAACGGTAATGAGGCCAGTGGAGATAAGCCATTTGTTGAATATGGCCGTACCATGGCTCCACTGCGCACAATTGGCGAAGCTTTCGGCGCTAAGGTGGATTGGACTTCGCAAGATAATAAGGTTACTGTAATGCTAAATAGTCAAAAATTAGAACTTTTCTTAGGCAGCAAGAACATGTATGTTAATGGGGCCAAAAAAGAGTTAGACGTAGCAGCTAAAACCTACAGTGGCCGTACTTGTTTACCTTTGCGGGCTATTGGTGAAGCTTTAGGAAAATCGGTGAGTTATATTCAAGATTATAACCTAATTATTATAGCCGGCTCTCCTGAATGGATTGAAAATTATGATTATAATAGCTATTATACGCTATTTTCCTGGGTTATTGAAGGTAAAAAAATCTTATATGCAGACAACATCTTACTTGTTTATTATAAGAATGATGGAGAACTGTATTTGAAAAATTGGGGTAGTGGTATTAGTGAATATCATTTTAAAAGTTATAATCCGTATGAAGGTGCCCCATGTCATTGGTACAATATTTCAGGAAAAGAATACTTGGTCTTCCATAATGAGCCAGAAGGAGCCCCTTATGATTACATTTATTTGTTTAAAGATGGAAAACTAAAGCTAATTTATTCTGAAGCAATTTTTGATATAAAGTTTACCAATGATTATATGTATATTTTAGTTAGTGGTCCGGGAATCGACCAGTGGTTTGCTGTAGATGAACACAGTAATTTGCTGAAATTAAGTCTACAAGATTATAGTAGTGAATATATAGGCGTAAAGGGATATGTTTATGGTTGCATCTTGAAGGAAGGGCCCATTGGTAGTTTTACGGCTGAAAGGGATAATTGGCAAATTAAAGATGATGGTATTTATATTTCCGGTTTTTATAGTTTAGGTACTAGCGACTTTAAAGAGAAAAGAAATAACACTGGGCGTTACAAAGTCAGTTTAACAAGCCAGAGCCATGAAAAGCTGACTCCATAAAACGGATGTTCAAGCCGTATGCTAAATGATATATGAGTTTCGCACATAACTTCAAATATGGTAACTTCTCTTAAATTAAGCTCGGATGTAAACGGGCTTAATTTTTTTTTGGTGACCAACGTTTACATTTCAACCATTTTTTTGTCTTTATTATACATAGCCGGCTAAATAGAAATAAAAAGGAGATGCGGTAAATGAGTGAGACTACTGAGTATGCTAAATTAGTTAAAATTAAAACAGGTAATCTTGCCGATAAAGGTTTTCAAGCAAAAATAACTCTACCAAGTGGCAGTCCTGCTAAAACGTTACCATTAATATGGGACTATATTAATTTTTATGTTGGCATTGGTACCTATGAATGTGGCTTATCCTGTAAAGATCAAGATGGTTGGAAACAAAACGGCGTGTTAAAATGGCGTGTTTTCTCTAACGGAGAAGGAGTTCCGAAATATGGTAGTTTATATGCTGATGGAACTACCGTAAAAATATCTATAGAAAGAGATAGTCAGGACAAAGTAGTTTTTAAAGTAAATGACAGCCCGGTTAGGACTTTTAACAATACTTTACCAAGTGGCAGTTATAGCAACGAAGCTCGTTTAATTATTGCGTCTTATCAATCAACTGGAGTTGCTGTTCCGTTAGCGATTTGGAGTGTAATGTTACTGACGATCTGTAACGTCCAGCAATAGACGGTGTTAGTTGTCCGTGAATTGACGGACTTAGTGCCCACCGGCCCGGGGAAGGGAGAATTATAACAATTCTCCCTGGATAACCAACTTCACCATGTGATCATCAATAATCCGACGACCGTTTTGAGCTCCATAGAGCAAGCAATGGGTGCAGACTTTGTTAACAAGCCTGACTGCACCGCTGGAATACCGGAACACCTGATCAACCGCATTATCTGAAAAGATATCGTGTTCGGCGCCGGCATAAGCCAGGTGCCGATTAATATATTCCCCGACTTGGGAACGGTCCAGGTGCGGCAGTTTACACTGCAGGTCGATCCGTTGGCGGATGGCGGCGTACGCTTGAAGCTGGAACTTATCCCACAGTTCGCTCTGACCCACCAAGATCAGGGCCATAGGACTTTGGGCATCCATTTTAAAGTTCAACAAGAATCGTACCTCTTCCAGCATTTCTTTGTCCAAAAGATGCGCTTCGTCTACGATAACAACCGGCTGCAGTTGCTGAATACCGCGCATGAGTTCGACTTCCCGGTGCAACTGGCGCTTGGCGTCGCCGCGATAAAACTTGGCTTCACAGCCTAGCTGTTCCAATAGGCCCTTGTAGAAATGCCGGGGGGTAAGTTTGGAGTCCGCCAGATACATCACCATGAACATGGCCGGATTTAAAGAGGCCTTGAACAGGCGGATGGTGGTTGTTTTACCGGTACCGCAGTCACCGGTAACCACGGCGAAAAGTTGCCTACGGGCGGCATATTCCAATCGGCCCAGTGTCTCATCTAGCATCAGCGATTGGTACAACTGATCCGTTGGGATGTCCCGGGAGAACGGTGTTTTAGACAGGCCGTAGAAGGATTCAAACATGACTGTTATCCTCCTTGTTCACGGCTCTAAAAGAAATGGCTGGAGCCTGCTGCTCTTTACGCTGCTGGTTTTTCAGGGCGGCTGCAGCCAGGAGTCGCGACGATTCGGCGGGCTTGGGCTGCAGGTGTTCCGGCAGCGGGGGGCGTTTCCCGGCTCGCTGGCCGATTACTAACTGCCTAGCTGTCCAGGGTGCGTGCCCTTCATATTCAATAGTCAGTTCAGTGATGTTAGCGGGGTCGTAGATGACTTGCACTTTACACCCGATAAACGGCAGCCCGACTTCGTACTTATTGCCGTTAAAGCTGATGCAGCCAGCCTTGTCCACTTTCCGTTTTTCACAGTGCAAAAAGGCGTTAGCGATGGTTTGTGGATCCAAATACCTTAGTGCCTTGTTGTCACTGCGGTAGGCAGCATGCGGGCTGGCGCTACCATCTAGCCCGGAATGCGGCTTGTTGTGGTAGCACTCCTCCAGCCAGACCCAAAACAGCTCATTTAACTTGTCCAGCGATTGTGGTTTTTCCAGTTTGGCCTCGCCTAAGAAGGCGTCCACCACCCGGTTAAACCTTTCTACTTTACCGGTTGCCTCCGGAGAGTACGGTTTTGCAAATACTAGCCGGGTGCCTAATTTGCTGCAGGTGCGATGCATCCATTTAGTGCGATACTGGCTACCGTTGTCGAAATATACCGCTTCGGGAACTCCGTATTTGTGAATCGCTTTACGGAAGCAATCTTCTACAATGACCTGATCCAGCGTCGGGTAGAACTCGCCGTGCAGCACAAAGCGGGTGGCATCGTCGATGAAGGTGACCAGGTAGACCTGCTTTTTAGCGCCATCCTTGCCGATTGGCAGGTAGGGGCCGTATTTGATGTCGGAATGTACGAGCTGGTTGCGGTGCTTCTTTTGGAATCGCCGAGCCGCCACGCCGCTGTCGGAGTACATGCGCATCTGTCTTGTGCTGTAGCCTTTCTCGGCCAACTTCTCCTGCAGGGTGCTGCGTTTAATCCGCCCTTCCTGGATCAGCCCTTCCCATTCCATAATCTGAATGATCTGAGCGATGCTGCGACCGGGCACCTCACGACGCAACAGGATGGCCTGAGTTAGGATATTTGATGGTATAGCTTCTTCGGTTTGCCGGCCTTTGCCTTTAGGTTTTAGTCCCCTAAAGCCGACTGCCCGGTACTGGGCCAGGTATCTGCGCAGCGTACGCTCGGATAGTCCGGTCTGCTGGCAGATATCTTTCTTAATTTCCCTGATTTTGGCCGCATCAAGCCCGTCCGCTAGCAGCGGGGATAGTAGTTGCATCCGCTGAGCGGCAATCTCTTCGGCCTTTTGTTGGTCTTTCATGCTAAAACCCCCTAATTTTTAGGCTTAGCATGAGTTTATATCCTGACCGTCAGGACGGGAATGCAGAACGGGTATGTACCCAACAATTTGTGTTTGCCACTGATCGGACAACTCTGGCCAGCCAGCCGGTGGCGTTGCCAACATAGTCCCAAATCCTTGTGAGCGCAGACTGGGAAAGACAGGACGATTCTTTCACAGATTGGTTACCGAGTAAGGTAGCGATGGAGGCCAGGCAACCCAGGAAGTGATAATACATTTCACTAAACCAACTGCGCCAACGGCCTAATGTGGATTCGTCAGCGGTGACGGTCAGTGCGGTGTCTCCGGCTATGACCGCCTCAATGCTTTTTCTGCTGTGGCGTTTGTACGGGACGAGTATATCCGGAAGTTCGTGATGGATCCGACGGCAGTGTTCACAACGGAGCCGGCGAATGATGAGCACGATCTGATCGCCAAGGCCATTTATGTACTTGCGTTGCCGGCTGCCGATGACATCCAGTGGCCCGTTACAACAGGGACAGGGAATCTGCTCCGCGCTCTTTACAAAAAACACTTTTTTCAAGGTTTTCAATTAGCTCATATTCTGTTAAAATGACCATACGTGGTGGCGCCCCTGGTATTGCTGTTGCTGCAGCAGTACACCAAAAAAAGGGGCGTCTTTCCTTTCTTCATGATATGGTCATTATATATGGCAACTTCTGGACAGGCAACACCATCAGCTTTCGGGCATTACAGGGCGGCAGGAACAGTGTAAAGCATAATCAAGTATTTGCATCCGAAATGAAATATAAAAACAGTGCCAATACCTGGGTTAGTTTTACTAATGGGAACAACGTTACAAGAGAAGAATGGCCCAAAAAAGTCCCTACACCAGATGGCAGAAGATATATTTTGGAGAAATCCTATATTGGCAATGCTCAAGTGTATGCTTCTTTAAAGTTTTAAAGTGCTAAAATCTAATATTTAGAAAGTATAAGGTTGAGACAGAGTTAAGACCACTTCTAAAAGGGGTGGTCTTGACCCAGCCCTATAAGTGCTTAATACTTGACCTGCGCACTAGCTTTCACTTCGTTCAGGCCATGATGTTGCATTGATTGCCTAGCTAGCCCTTAAAAGGGTCACACCCGATGATATTAAGATAGTGATCATTTTTTAATATTGCTGTTGCAACAAAATGATTTATACTACCACTATCATTAAGGGTTATCACAGGCAACTACTGAAAAGGTAACCAAAACTAAACTGCCTATCCAACAGACGATGCACTGAAAAAAATATTTAACTGGCCACTGTTGAGACAGCCAAAAAGTAGACTATGCCAGTTAAATATTAGAAAAATTGCATCTCCCATTTACCATATACTTTGGTGATAAGATAGAATCAGAGACGGCCATGTAAAAAACAAGTAATTGAGTTTTACGCTTTTGTTCTCCTCCGGGATAGATGCCAGGGATAGCGGAGGGGCAGGCAAACTAGGTCACCCCTTCGCTATCCCCGGCAGAACCCCGTTAGGCGCTCAGTTTGCTCTCTCGTAGAGCTTTGTCCTCCTAGCGAGAGCCATCGATTTCCGTTGGTTCTGCTGTCGGTTGAATAGTGACCGGCAACACAGTGCTAAGGCTAATTTTTTATGTAGATCTCCCTTGTTAGATATTAACCTTTAAACCAGGAAAAAGTATCCTGGTATGATGTAAAGCCATAAAAACCGAACTGATCTTTTTGCTCAGAGACCGGCTCAAATATTTTTTCGGGGTTTCCGCCCTCTATATTGATACTCCAAAGAGCGTTATCCTTGATAAATAAAATATGGCGTCCATCTTTGGACCAGGCAGGTTGATAGATACCCTGTCCCGCTGTTGGCAGGGCACGGGCATTAGAGCCGTCGGCATTGGCTATATAAAGGGTCCGCGAATTTACCCAAGCATCAAGATCATCCGTTTTATCAAAGCCCCAAACATCTCTGCCCAGATTTTTGGCGGCAACATAGGCTATATTTTTACCGTCGGGTGAGAAGTCAGGATCAATGGCAACACAACCGTCGGGGCTTGCTATATGTTGCAGCCGACCGGTCCGCGGATCGACTACAGCAATGCTTTTGTTAGCCCAGACAATACGATCGCTGCCTTCCACTGTCAGAAGTTGTCCCTGAGGTGAAAAGGACTGCCATTCTTTATTGGGTAAACCTGTTGTAAGGGGGCTGGACTTTGACTCGGCCAGTTGGAGGCTCCATAGCTCCAGGCCATCGGTTGCGGCGGAAGCCCCACGACTGGGATTCACCCAATAAAGAAGTCCCTTACCGTCCGGCTGCCAACCGGCCAGTGTTATACCCGCTCCGGAAGTTTGCAAGTGTTTAACCGGTTGTCCACCCTTAATATCCACAGTTAAAAGTACATCATCAGCGGCATGGTACACCTTATAAGGAAGTGTATCATTATAGGCTAAAGCCTTACCATCGGGCGACCAGCTGAAAGTCGGATAACCGCCCTGTTTAGCAATAAGCCGGTGGGGCTTGCCCTCCGTCGGCACCAACCATAAACCATCTTCCGTGCTCACGGCCAGTAGGTTAGAAGCGGGGGACCAGTCAAATTTCCCTGTCATAACTGTTCCGGGTAATCCTTGCACCTGGTGGGCCCGGGTACCGTCCTTGCGAACCAGCCACAGTGGTCCGGTCATAGCGCTTTTATCGGTTATAAGTTTAAAAGCCAACCATTCGCCGTCATGAGACCAAGTGGGCTCCAGAGCACTGCCGAATTCCGTAAGTTGTTTTACCTTTGAGGTACTGCCGTCAAGGACATAGAGCAAACCTTTTGATATAAAGGCAAGCTTGCCCTGCCCCTTGAAGGCGGCGCTATTTACTTCAGGTTGTTCCCTTAAAGTGGGGGTTTGTTCGGTGTCTTGGGATTGTGCCTGGGCCGTTGCTTCCAGTTGATTGAAATAGGGCAGGTGTATAGGTTGGTTTAGCCAAAGCACCGCGGTAATGAGTCCGCCTATTACTATTCCTTGCATGGCGGGGCGGACAAAACGATTAATTTTCATCTTGCATCAACCTCCTTACCTCAGTTATAACACTATGATTTTACAATCCTGTTACGAGATGTTACAAAGTTGTTACAGAATCGGAATCTAGTATCTCTGAGGGCAGCACCGGGATAAGCATGCTAACAATAAGTCCCTGATCAGGGGGCGAGGCAAATTCCAATCGGCCTTTATGTAGAGTTAGTATTTCCTTGGCAATGGACAGACCAAGGCCCGTGCCGCCGGAACTTCTCTCTCTGGCGGTGGCTGGGCGGTAAAACCTTGTTCCCAGTTGAGCTAACACATCGGGTGACACTCCTGGTCCCGAATCTTTAATAATGATGTAAGCCAAGTCTTGTTCTACCCCTGTTCTTAAGTGAATAAGACCGCCGGCCGGAGTGTAGTAAACAGCATTGCTAAGGACATTTACCAGAGCCCGATGTAACCAGTCGGGGTCACCTGCAATTAAGATTTCCTTTGAGGTTTCAATGCATAATTTAATTTGCCGTTCCGCCGCCAGAGGTTTTATTACCCAAATAGCTTCCTCTATCAGGCCGGCAACCATAACTGGTACTTTCGTTATTTGCAACTCCGGGTTATCTAGTCTCGCCAGAAGCAGCAGACTGCAAACTAAACGGCTAAGCCGTTTAGTTTGCCGGACAAAAGCAGCAAGTTCCTTTGGTCTAGGTGCGGAACTCTGATTCATTCCTTCGGCCAGAGCCTGTAGAGAGGCCAGAGGAGTGCGCAATTCATGTGCGGCATCAGCTATAAAGGCACGTCTTTGCTCGTCCAAGCCGGCAATCCGGGCGGCCATGTTATTAAAGGCCGCTGCTAAAGCTATAGTCTCTAGGCTTCCGGTTACGGGTACCGATTGATTTAATTCTCCTGCCTTAACCCGTTCTATGGCCTGGGTAAGGTCTTCCAGTGGTCTCGACATAGAGTTGGCCAGAAGCAATCCTAAAGCCGCCAGTAAAATTGAAAATAATCCGCCAAGCAGCCAAAGCCGCTGTTGTAACTGGGTATACTCCTGTCGTAGTGTTGAAAGATCTTGTATAAGTAATAGGCGGCCCAATGGTTTGTCAGTGATGCTTAAAGGTGCTGTTGTGTAGGCTGCCCACGTTTTCCCCGTATCAAAAATTTGAGCGTTGGCAGTTTTAGCATTCTTTAGTTGAGGCGGTAGAGTGAGAGATCGGCCACTTAAACTGGTGTCACCATAGCTATCCACCCTAACCCGATCGTCCGGCCCCAGCCATAAAATCCGCCCGCCGGCAGATAACCCAAGCTGTCTAGCTGTTTGGGCGGGGTCTAATGAAGATATCAGAGAGTCGGAAAATGCTGCTTCAATTCCTGCTATTGAGGAAATAGCTTTCTCTTTTTGTGAAGCCATTGATTTATTAATAGAAGTCCGCACCGCCATGCCCGTCAGAAGAGCGGTAACGACTATGGATATAATAGCGTAGCTAAGGGCCAAACGCCAGCGCAGGCTATTTAGATTAAATTTCCTACTTGGCCAAAACATAGCCTACACCAAACCTTGTCAAAATGATCGTTGGATTAGCCGGGTCTGCCTCTATTTTCCGGCGCAATCTCCTCACATGCACATCTACTGTTCGCAAATCACCTGGAAAATCGTAGCCCCAGACAATTTCCAGCAGACTGCTGCGTGAAAAAACCTGCCCGGGGTGACGAGCTAACTGGGTAATTAAATCAAACTCTGTGGGAGTTAGGTTAATTTGCCGGCTGTCTACAACAACGGTTTGCTCGTTAAGATTAATGCGAACCCTTCCATTGCCCACTAATATGGAAGGGCCCCGGTATTGTCTGTTGGTGCGACGCAGTATTGATCTGATGCGTGCCACCAACTCCCGTCCATTAAAGGGCTTTGTCACATAGTCATCGGCGCCGAATTCCAGTCCTAAAATTTTGTCAAGGCTATCGTCCCGGGCAGTCAGCATAATGATTGGTACATCAGAGGTTTTTCGCAATTCCCGACAAACCTCCAAGCCATCCATAACAGGAAGCATGAGATCCAAGATAACAAGATCGGGTATTTCCGACCTGAAAATAGACAGGGCTTCTCCGCCGTCCCTGGCGGTGACTACTCTAAAATTGGCAGCAGTTAAGATACTATTCAGACCGCTAAGCAGATCCGGTTCATCGTCTACTATAAGTATCAGGTGTTTTGTGCTTCCTTGTTTAAAATATTGCATTAATATTATTGACTCCTTATAGCAGCTAGAAATCCTATATCTTTAACTATATCAAACTTCAGGCTACTGTAACTATACCTTTGAAAACAATTATTTTATGCAATTTTTATCTATAGATAGTCAATAGATAATTATCGGGCGGTTATATATTGTAGTTGTTTCAAGGTTCATTGTCCAGTTTGCACTGCACATCAACAGATCCTGGGGTAAAACTATTGGGTCGGACCTGGTCATATGGTTTTAATACCCCTGATGATCATGATCTATATTAAATCGGTAAAGTCCGGTTTTTGCTTTTTGGAGGGGTATATTGCCATTAACAACAAACAAGATAACCGGTTTCACTTTGGAAATTCCGGATGGTTACTTGGCTGCAGCCGAGTTTCGTAGTATAATAGAAATATAATATGGTCAGAATTTTGCTATAAGGGGTTGGTGTTATGCAGATTAAACCATCCGCAAGCATCCGGCAGAACTATAATGAGATAGCAGCCTTATGCAAATCCACCGGAGAACCGGTGTATCTTACTAAAAACGGTGAGGGCGATCTCGTGGTCATGGATATAGAGGCGTTTACCCGTCGTGAAAAAATGCTGAAGCTGCGGGAAGAGCTGCTGGCCGTTGAGGAAGACCGTTTGGCTGGTCGTGTCGGAACAACATTGGAAGAACTGGACGGCTATCTGGAAAGCATCATTAACGAGGTGGAGCATGAAAAAGCTTCAATATAAGGTGACCGTTTCCGACCGTGCCCGTCAGATGCTGGCGGGCCATGTCCGTTTTTTGCTGCAGAAAAGTCCTTCCGCCGCCCGCAAAGTGAAAAACAATCTGATGAACGCCATGTGTTCCCTACATCAAATGCCGGAGCGTTATCCATTTTTCGAGGCTGAATTTATCCCGCCCAATAAATATCATAAAATGTTCGTGGAAAACTGGTATTTGATTTTGTATCAGATTAAAGATCAAATAGTGTACGTTGATTATATTGTGTATTGCAGGCAAGATTACGGATGGTTGATAAGGTAGATACTAAAGCCGGGACGGATATGCCATGCACGACTACGTTAAAAAAATCTGCACCGGTAAAGTCCGGTTTTTGCTTTTTGGAGGGGTATATTGCCATTAACAACAAACGATAACCGCTTATTATAAGGTCCTTATTTGTTAATGAGGTGTTATAATGGTTTAAACTCGACAAAAAGTTATGCGTATTTGGAGGATGGTTATCATTAAAACCGGCAGAAAAATAGGTCTTAGAGATATCTTGAATTCCGCCAGCAATGCAGTTATAGCCGTTGAGCCATCAGGTAAAATTTTTTATTGCAATTGCCAGGTGGAAAAATTCCTCGGACAGCCTGCGGAGCAAATACTGGGCAGGCATGTTAAAGAGTTTTTTCCCACTACCGGGCTGTTGGATGTTTTAGCAGATGGAAAACCTCAGACCGGTCGCAGGATGTCCTTAAAAAAAGGCACTTATTTAACTAACCGCAATCCCATTATAGTGGATGGGGAAATTGTTGGCGCGGTGGCGATTTTTCAGGATGTTACGGATATACAGAATATTGTTAATGAGTTAACTGCCAGAAATGAGAACATTAAAGAGCTGCAGGAAACATTAAGTAATATCCTTGAGCTTTCCAGTGATGGTATTGTAGCGGTAAACAGGGACTATATCATTACCATGACCAACCAGGCATTTGCCAGTTTCTTTAATAAAAAGGTGGAAGAGATTATCGGCAGGCATGTTAAAGAGGTTTACGGCAACCCATTATTCCCTAGGGCAATGGAGACCGGCGAGGCCGAATATGGATATGTAGCCAATTTAAACGGCCAAACTATTATTGCCAACCGGGTTCCGATAAAGAAAAACGGCAGGATAGTGGGCGCTCTGGGAACCGTGGTTTTTAAAAAGATTTCCGATCTATATGCACTGTCGGAGAAAATACAAAGCTTGCGCAGTCAGCTTGATTTTTACAAGGACGAGCTGAACCGGGTTCAGCGGGATAAATTTACCTTTGATCAAATTATCGGTGAGAATCAAGCCTTTGTGGCTCTAAAGGAAACCGCCAGGAAAGTGGTCAACAGCCAATCTACCCTGCTCATACGGGGAGAAAGCGGCACAGGCAAAGAACTTTTTGCTCATGCCATGTACACGGAGAGCAGGCGCAACCGGGGCCCCTTTATCAAGGTAAATTGTGCCGCAGTGCCGGAAAGCCTTTTGGAATCCGAACTTTTTGGCTACCGGGAAGGGGCTTTTACCGGCGCCAAAAAAGGCGGGCAGATTGGTAAATTTGAGCTTGCCCATAGGGGGGTTATATTTCTTGATGAAATAGGGGATATGTCAATTAAAATGCAGTCCAAGCTGCTGCGGGTGCTGCAGGAAAAGGAAATAGAAAGACTTGGCGATACTAAGCCACGCCATGTAGATGTGAGAATTATTGCCGCCACAAATCGCAACTTGGAGGAAATGATCGCCAATAATGAATTCAGGGAGGATTTATATTACCGGATAAACGTAGTAACTTTAAACATACCGCCTTTGCGTAAAAGGATGGACGACCTGGAGTTGCTGCTGCAATATTTTATAGAAAAATATAATAGACAGTTTGGGTGCAGGGTGGAAGGCATTGATCCCGAAGTTACGTCCATACTGCGCAATTATCGCTGGCCCGGCAATATCAGGGAGTTGGAGAATGTTGTGGAAAGGGCTTTCAACGTGCTGGATGATAACAAGATAAAAAAAGAGCACCTTCCCATGTACCTGCAAAATATAGAAAAAAGGAGCAGGCTTAATCAGGGCAGCCTGCCGCAATTAATTGAAGAAATTGAGAGAGAAGCCATACTTGAGGCCCTGACCAACAGCGGCGGTAATAAAATACAGGCGGCATTAAGCCTTGGAATTTCCAGAGCCGGTCTTTATAAAAAGATGAAGCGTTACAAAATTAATGGATAGCTAATATTATTTGCTTACTTAGTTTACAATATCCACGAAGTAGACACGAACGGTATTTTTCAAAGGTTGCTCCCTTTTGGGGGCAGCCTTTGAATTTTTAATGTCTACGGCGTGATCACTTAAAGATGTACAGTATAAATAAAGTATGGATAAACCGGGGGTAGTTTACTAAAAAAAGAGCATGGTATGACTTTTGCTTATTTTGCCTTTAGTTTAATTAATCATAATTGATTGACAAAGGGGGAAGTCAAACATGCCATTAGAATTAACCAGGGAATTGATCGGTAGTGATACGGGGCAAAGATTATATATTTATCCCAGTGGCCGCAAAACAGTGTGGGATTTATATAAAAATAAACTGGTTACCGCGGAGCAAGCGGTACAACTGATCAAATCCGGAGATAATATTGTACTCTCCCTGGGCTGTGGGGAACCGGTGTCTCTGGTAGATGCTATGGCGGGCCGGAAGGGTGAAGTTGAAAACGTTAAAGTTCACCAGATGCTGCCGTTAAGAAAAGCGGCTTATTTGGAGCCGGACATGGCTGATAGCTTTCGGCATGTATCATGGTTTACAAGCGAGCCAAGCCGCCGGGCCGTTAATGAAGGACTGGCTGACTTTATGCCCGGTAATTTTCATGATTATCCGGAGCTTTTCAGAAATTATATCCAGGTGGATGTGTTTATGGGAACGGTTTCACCCATGGATCAGCGAGGATATTTTAGCCTGGGGCTTTCTGTGGATTATACTTCAACCGCGGCGGCACAGGCCCGAATAATGATTCTTGAGGTTAACCCCAATATGCCCCGGACTCGTGGAGACAGTCTTATTCATATCTCAGAGGTGGACTATGTTATAGAAAGCAAGGTTGCTGTTCCGGAAATTCCCATACCGCCCATTACAGAAACAGATCAGATAATTGGATCGTACATTGCAGAAATGGTTGAGAATGGCTCCACTATTCAACTGGGCATCGGGGGCATGCCGAATGCCGTGGCCATGGCGCTGAGCAATAAAAGGAATCTGGGTATTCATACCGAAATGATTACAGATGGGATGGTTGACCTGGTTGAGCGTGGCACGGTGACAGGCAGGAAAAAAACGCTGCATCCGGGTAAGATAATTGGCAGCTTTGCGGCCGGCACCAGGCGGCTTTACGATTTTTTAAATGATAATCCTATGGTTGAGCTGTATCCGGTATCTTATGTAAATGATCCATACGTAATCGGCCAAAACTGCAAAATGGTTTCTATTAATGCTACTCTTGAGGTAGATTTACTGGGTCAGTGCGCTTCAGAAACCATAGGCCCAAAGCAGTATAGCGCCACCGGCGGACAGGCGGACTTTGCCCGGGGCTGTCTTTGCTCTCCCGGCGGTAAAGGTTTTATCGCTCTAAATTCCACAGCCAAACAGGGGACAATTTCTAAGATAGTGCCGGTTTTGAAGCAAGGGGCGGTGGTAAGTTGCTCTAAAAATGATGTTGATCATATTGTTACCGAATACGGCGTAGCTAAACTTCGTGGTAAAACAGCCAGGGAAAGGGCGTTGGCGATGATATCCATTGCTCACCCGGATTTCCGCTCGGAATTACGTTCAGCAGCGCGTCAAATGCGGTTGATATAGTTGTAAAAATATGTATCACAAAAGCAAAGGAGGAATTGAAGTGATTTTTAAATTAAATGAAGAACAGGAATTAATGCGTAAAACGGTACGGGACTTTGCTGAAAATGAGATAGCCCCCAAGGCTGCTGAAATGGATGAGAAGGAAGAATACGACTACGCCTTATGGAGGAATATGGCGGAGATGGGGCTTTCGGGCATACCGTATCCCGAAGAGTATGAAGGTGCCGGAATGGATAACCTGAGCTATGCCATTGCGGTAGAAGAACTAAGCCGCGTCTGCGCGTCCAGCGGGGTGCTTGTTTCAGCCCATACCTCCCTTTGCGCCTGGCCTATTTACGCTTTTGGTACTGAGGAGCAAAAGGAAAAATTCTTAAAACCTCTGGCAAGCGGTGAAAGTATAGGTGCTATGGGCCTAACCGAACCAGCCGCCGGGTCCGACGCGGGTGCCACTAAGACAACTGCTGTTACGGACGGTGATGAATATATTTTAAACGGCAGCAAAATATTTATCACCAATGGTTATGTCGCCGATATCTATGTAATTATAGCCGCCACTGATAAATCAAAAAAACACAAGGGACTGTCGGCCTTTATTGTTGAAAAAGGAACGCCCGGCTTTTCTTTCGGTAAAAAGGAACATAAAATGGGTATTCGGGGTTCGGCTACCTATGAGCTGGTGTTTGAGAACTGCCGTATTCCCAAAGCCAATTTACTTGGTCAAGAGGGGGCGGGCTTTAAAATAATTATGATGACCTTGGACGGCGGACGTATAGGCATAGCGGCCCAGGCCCTTGGTATTGCACAGGGAGCTTATGAGGAGGCAATAAAATACAGCAAGATACGGGAACAGTTTAATAAACCTATTTCCGCTAACCAAGGTATACAATGGATGCTTGCGGATATGGCAACCGGTATTGAAGCTGCGCGCTTGCTGATTTACCGGGCTGCATATTTAAAAGACAGCAAATTGCCTTATAGCAAGGAAGCAGCCATGGCCAAGCTGTTTGCCTCGGAAACCGCCATGGCTGTTACCACCAAGGCAGTTCAAATATTTGGCGGTTACGGTTATACAAGGGAGTACCCGGTGGAGCGCATGATGCGGGATGCTAAAATAACCGAGATTTATGAAGGAACCAGCGAAGTGCAGCGGATGGTAATAGCAGCCAATATTTTAAGGTAATATCCAGCGGTCAAAATTAGGGTAATAAGGATTTTCCAAGGGATATTATTTAATACTATTATCGATGCCCGTGTAAATAAACACGGGCATGCATTTTTAACCGGAAAATAACTGTTGAATACTATTTATATTGCTTTTTTTAAGTGTGAAAATCTATTAATAACCCGGTTATTTCATCTATCTTACCGGCTATGACAATATTTTGCTTCTGTTCGTTCAATATTTCCTGAGTTAGTTCCTCAAGTTTCTGATTAATTATTTCCACCCTCGAAAGCAGACCCTGATATCCACGGGAGTGCGATATAGAATAGCAGTAGTTCAATACATGATTTAGATAATCGGCGATGTGCTGCTTATAAATTCTTACATCCACAATACTGCGGGTATTTTTTAATTTATTACCAGATGCTTTTATCTTTTTAATCATTTTATTAATTTCCTGGTGCTGCTGATCTCTTTTGGCCATGTCCAAGGAGTCTTGAAATTCCTTACTTTTATTTACTTTTACGACACTGGTTCTAAACCCTTTGCTTATGTTCTTATCTAATACGGAAATTTTCAATGGTTATCCCTTCTATGCATTTCTTTTCTTAATAAAACCGCCAATAGCTATTAATATTAATGAAAAGGCAGCGATAACAGGCAATAATGGACTATTAGCGGTTAATACCCCAAAAGCCAGAGCCACGCCTCCCAGAAAGAATAGAAAGACTCCCAGGCATAGAATTAAATCCCCGAATTTATACACGTCCCGTCACTTCCCGGCATTTAGTCTGCTTGCATGGTTTTTTTTAACTGTTACCCTAATTCCTCCAGAATCAGGCCGGGGTTTTTCTCCAGGCAAAAGGCTATCTCCCAGTCGGAGGAGAACAAGGCCACCAGTCGTCCTTCGCGGTCGTAAGCCAGCCTGCTTCGGCTGGGCCAGACAATGCCGGTTTGCTTTTCCGGGCTGCATAAAGCCCAGCGGGCACATGTGAAAGGCAACCTTTCCGTGGTGGTTTCTACTCTGTATTCCGAGTCCAGCCGTGCCACTACCACGTCGAATTGCAATTCGCCAACCGCTGCCAGTACCGGTTCTTTACGCAAACTGTCCGTAAAGAAAAGCACTTGGATAGCGCCTTCTTCTTCCAGTTGCTCAATACCCTTGTTGAATTGCTTATATTTTGCTATTTGCTGGTTGTGCAGAATGCAAAAATGTTCAGGTGTAAAACGGGGTATGTCGTCAAATTTAATAAGCTTTCCCGAACATAAAGTATCACCGATATTAAAAAGACCCGGGTTGGCTAATCCCACCACATCGCCGGGAAACGCTTCCTCCACTATTTCCCGCTCTCTTGCAAAGAACCGGTAAGCTCTGGTCATGCGTACTTTCCGCTGCAGGCGTGAATGATACAGTTGCATATCTTTTTCAAAGCGGCCGGAGCACACTCTTAGAAAGGCCACCCGGTCCCGATGCTGCGGGTCCATATTGGCCTGAATTTTAAAAATCTGTCCGGTGAATTCCCGGTTAGTCGGCTCTATTATGCCTTGGCTGCTCATGCGTGGCCCGGGTGCCGGAGCTAAATCAAGGAGTGCCTGTAAAAAAGGCTCCAAACCGAAGTTATTGATGGCGCTGCCGAAAAATACCGGGGTGATTTCACCGGCCAGGAAATCCTTCAGGCTGAAGGATGCCCCTGCCGCGGCCAGAAGCTCAATTTCTTCTACCAGCTGTCTATACTCATCAAGGCCCAGTAATTCTGCCAGCAGGGGATCGTAGAGGTCATGCACCTGCACGGGGGCCCGCTGCTGTCCGTGATCAGTTCGCCCAAACAGCAGTACTTGTTGTTTTAAAATATCGTATACTCCTTTGAAGGTCGGCCCGTTGCCGATGGGCCAATTCATGGGCACAGGGCCGATGCCCAATTCTTGTTCTATTTGATCTAACAGGCTTAATGGGTCACGTCCCGGTCGATCCAGCTTATTAATAAAAGTGAGAATAGGAGTGTGCCGCAGTCGGCAAACCTGGAATAATTTTTTAGTCTGAGGTTCTATCCCTTTGGCGCTATCCAGTACCATTACTGCGCTGTCGGTAACCATTAATGTTCTGTAGGTGTCCTCGCTAAAGTCCTGGTGACCGGGGGTGTCCAGAAGATTGATCCGGTATCCCCGGCAGTCGAATTGCAGCGCGGCAGTGGTGATGGATATGCCCCTCTGCTGTTCCAGCTCCATCCAGTCGGCGGTGGCATGCTGCTGGTTCTTACGGGCCCGTACGGCACCTGCCAGGTCAACGGCGCCTGCGTAAAGCAATAGCTTTTCTGTCAGAGTGGTTTTACCGGCGTCGGGGTGGGAGATAATGGCGAAAGTGCGTCGCCGGGCAATCTCATATTCCAGTTCATTAATGTTTGTCTTTGCTGTTTGCTGGTTCATTAAGTTCCTCCGGATTATATTCAAAAACCCAATCTCATTATGGAAGTTTAAACTATCCCAATACTATCCTATAGTATAGCATAATGGGGAAGTAACGTGAAAGGCTGTTCTTTCTGCTTGATGAGCTGCCGGCCTTTGTTTGCCCGCGGGCCGGAAAGCAATCAATAATCTTTTCCAACCGGTATTTCAGGGAAAGGTTTGGTGTTTAACCAAAATAATTTAAATAGTATATAATTAATGTGCTGCACCCCTTGATTCAGTCGGACGCTACCTACTAAAGATGAAGGAACGGGATACCGTTATGATTCGAATTTTGGTCTTTGCAATAATTATTTTACTATACGGGCTGCTTAATTTTTGGATAGGCTTACGTATGTGGCAGTTGGCCGGAAAGTATATAGCCCATGTTCCCGCCTGTTTGTATTGGCTGGTGTTCTGGTTTATCGTTTTATCCTTTATATTAGGTCGTTTATGTAAAAAGTTTATGGCTCCGGAAATATCTCGGTTTCTAATTGTATTAGGTTCTTATTGGATGGCGGTCATGGTTTATTTGGCTATAGTTATTGGGTTATTGGAATTAGTGCGTTTTATAGATAAATACTTTGCGTTTTTGCCTCCGGGGGGATTCGACCAATCTCCCTCCGCACTTATGATCGGTTTGGGTGTAGTGATGATTGTTTTGGTTATTGTGGGCTACGGCTGGCGGAATGCCGGGAATCCGCAGGTAATCCATTATGACATAAGCATTCCCAAACAGGCCGGCACTGTTAAACAATTACACATAGTGGCAGTCTCCGATTTGCATCTGGGAAACATTGTGCACAATGGGCGATTAAGCGGTTTAGTCGATACAATTATTGATTTAAACCCGGATATGATACTTTTGCCCGGCGATATAGTGGATGAAGATCCGCTGTTATTTATCCAACAAAGTATGGGTCATACCCTTCGCAAACTGGCGCCCCGCCATGGTATTTATGCTGTGCCGGGAAACCATGAGTATATAGGCGGGCATGGGGCGGAAATAATTACCGGCCTGGAAAAGGCGGGGGTTAAGGTTTTGCGGGATGAAGCTGTCAAGGTGGCGGATAGTTTTTATGTAGTGGGAAGAGATGATTTGTATAGCGGATATTATAGAGGTCGTCAGCGAAGTGATTTAAAAACAATTGTACAAGGTATTGATAATGCACAGCCGGTTATTGTAATTGATCATCAGCCTGTAAACTTAAATGAACCGGAGGACCTGGGGGTGGATTTGCAGATTTCGGGACACACGCACCATGGCCAGCTCTTTCCCTTTAATATTGTCACAGCTCGTATGTTCGAAGTTGATTGGGGGTATTTGCGCAAGGGAAATTTACAGGTTATTGTTACCAGCGGATTTGGCACATGGGGACCGCCTGTCAGAGTGGGCAGCCGGTCCGAAATTATAGATATACTAATAACTTTTGGTTAAATATGTTGCAAATTTTTGAAACTCAAGTTATAATGCATGTAGCTCGATAAAATGCTTGGAATTACGGTGTAGCTTTCTCTATTGTTGCTGGCTGGGGAAGAATAAACCTGTAAATCCCCGGCACGGGCAATCAAATGGAGGAGGTTTTTTTTCATGTTTGAAGACAAGACTTTAACTTGTAAGGACTGTGGTGCTGAATTTGTTTTTACTGCTTCCGAGCAGCAGTTTTATGCCGACAAGGGCTTTGCCAATGAACCCGGCCGTTGCCCCGAGTGCCGCGCTGCCCGTAAAGCTGCCAACCGGGGCGGTAATAGTTATGGCCGTGAAAGACGCCAAATGTATGATGCGGTTTGTTCGGCCTGTGGTAAAGAAACTCAGGTGCCTTTCCAGCCTCGCGGTGACAAGCCCGTATACTGCCGTGATTGCTACAGATCCCGCAATAACTGGTAAAATAAAAGACCGCTTGAAGACCAGGGCATTTGTTGCCCTGGTTTTTTGCGTGTGCGCCAGAGTGCGGCAATTAAGAACCGTTCCCATTTGTCCGGTTTCTTTTGCAAAATCATGTTTAAATATTCCTCCAACTTATAATACTACCATCAAATACATTTGAGGAGGAATACACGTTGAGGTTTCCCAATCTCTTTAAGGAAGGCCAAATCGGCCATATGCGCATTCGCAACCGTACAGTAATGCCTCCCATGGGCACCAACCTGGCCAATGAAAACGGCGCTGTCACACCGGCCATGATACATTATTACCGGGCGAGGGCCAAGGGCGGCGTGGGATTAATCATTACCGAAATAAACTGCGTGGATTCACCCCAGGGCAATGCCATTGCCAATGAGCTGTGTATATCCGACGACTCGTACATAGCCGGGCATAACGAACTGGTGGAGGCGGTTAAGGAGCACGGTGCCAAGATAATAACCCAGCTGCATCATGCCGGGCGCCAGACCACCCCCGAAACCACCTATGGTTTGCAGCCGGTGGCGCCTTCCGCCATACCGGACCCATACTTGCAGGTAGTGCCCAGGGAACTGACCATTGAGGAAATACAGGACCTGGCGGAAATGTTCATCAGGGCGGCCGCCCGTGCGCGCAATGCCGGTTACGACGGTGTGGAACTGCACGGTGCACATGGCTATCTGATCGGCCAGTTCATGTCCCCCTTCAGTAACCGGCGCTCCGACCTCTACGGTGGTGATTTGAACGGTCGGATGCGCTTTCCGCTGGAAATAGCACGGGGTATCAAGAATAAACTGGGCGGTAACTTTCCCGTGCTGTTTCGCATGAGCGCCGATGAATTCGTGGAAGGCGGTGTTCACCTTGACGAGGCTAAACAAATAGCCCGCCTGCTGCAGGATGCGGGAGTGGATGCCTTGGATATCTCCTCCGGTGTTTATGCTTCTATGAATACCATATTGGAGCCCATGAGTTATACCGAGGGCTGGCGGGTTTATTTGGCGGAAAATATCAAAAGGGAAGTACACATACCTGTGATTGCCGTGGGGGTCATTCGTACTCCCGAGGTGGCGGAAGGAGTTATTGCCGATGGGCGGGCTGATTTTGTGGCCCTGGGGCGCACCCTCATAGCCGACCCCGAATGGCCCTCTAAAGCGCTGGAAGGGCGGACCGAAGATATCAGGAAGTGCATTACCTGTAATATCTGGTGCATTGGCGAACGGGTGTTTAAGAACCTGCATGTGCGCTGTACGGTAAACCCGGTGGCCGGTCGGGAGCTTGAATATCCGCAGATTACCTCTACCCTTTCCCCCATGCATTTTGCGGTGGCGGGCGGGGGGCCTGCCGGGATGGAGGCGGCCCGGGTTCTGGCTGCTGCGGGACACCGGGTATCGCTGTTTGAAAAACAATCCGAGCTGGGCGGCCAGGTGTTAATAGCCTGTGTGCCGCCGGGTAAAGATAAAATAAGGTGGTCCATCGACTACCTGCAAACGCAGATTCACAAACTGGGTGTGGAAATTCACTTAAACACCGAGGTTGGCGCCGACATGCTGCAGGGTATGAATGTGGATGCCGTCATAGTGGCCACGGGGGCCGCTCCGCTGGTGCCGGATATTCCCGGTGTCCACTATCCCACTGTTACCACGGCTTGGGATTTGCTGTCCGGCAAATATGAAGTAGGCAGCCGGGTGGTTGTGGTAGGCGGCGGCAGTGTAGGCTGCGAGACGGGACTTTATCTGAAACACCGCGGGGTAGACGTAACTGTGGCGGAAATGGAGGATGAGCTGGCCGTGGACACGGAGCCCATCAACCGGCAGTCGCTTTTGGATGAGCTGCGTAAAACCGGCGTGCGTGCCGTTACCGGTTTAAATATACGGGAAATCAAAGCCGACGGTGTGGTAGCCGTGGACCGCGCCTGGCGGGAACACTGGCTTCCCTGTACCCACGTGGTGCTCTCTGTGGGGGCACGGCCGATAAACCACCTGGGGGAAGAATTAAGACAACGGGGCATGCGGGTGTTTGTTATCGGTGACGCCAAGCAGCCGCGCAAGTTGAATCACGCTATTAGTGACGGCTTTTTGACGGCGCACAGCCTAACCCGGGCGGAGACGCTTGCCTATCCGTACCAGCCGTTCCCTGTGCGGCAACCTTATCGGGAGCAGGAGCAAATGCTGCAGTAAATTGTAAAAGAACGTCTTGCGGGGTTCCGTAAGGCGTTCTTTTGTTGTATGTCGGGTTATGGCTATCGTTTTACCGGGATATGGACGTATGCTGGAAGCGGAAGGCCTTTTGTGATATAATTAATAAATAGAATGAAAGAGAGGTGAGTTTTGAGTATTGTAACGGACAAAATAATATTTCTATTTGCTGTTTTGCTTATTGTGGGTATTATTACAACCAGATTTTCTGCGCGCTTGGGTGTTCCCTCGCTTATTTTATATGTAGCCGTGGGCATGTTCCTGAATAATTTTATTTATTTTGATAATGCCTCCTTAGCTCAATTAGGCGCAATGATGGCGCTAATTGTGATTTTGTTTGAGGGCGGTATGCAGACACGATGGGAACAGGTGCGCCCGGTTCTTCTGCCTTCCATTTCTTTGGCTACCGTTGGTGTTCTGTTTACTTCACTGTCCATTGCGGTTTTTGCTAAATATATCCTGGATATTACCTGGCTGGAGGGGCTATTGTTTGGTGCCATTGTGGGTTCAACCGATGCCGCCGCGGTCTTTGCGGTTCTCGGGGATAAAAATATTAAACCAAGGTTAAAAACAACCTTGGAAGCTGAATCCGGTTCCAATGATCCCATGGCTGTGTTTTTGACTATTTCCTTCATTCAGTTGATCCAAATGCCTGATATGAACGTTTTAGGGGTTGTTTGGGGTTTCTTCTGGCAAATGGGCCTTGGGGTAGTCACAGGTATTTTAATGGGTAAACTGGCAGTATGGAGTATCAATAAAATTAATTTTGATACTTCCGGTTTATACCCTATTTTAGCGTTGGGTTTTGCTATCTTTACCTATGGTTCCGCCGCGTTGCTGCACGGGAGCGGCATTCTTGCCGTATATGTGGCTGGTCTATGGGTGGGAAATGCCGATATAACCTTTCGCCAACCAATTTTACGTTTTCATGAAGGATTTGCCTGGATGTCTCAGATTCTCCTGTTTACTTTGCTGGGGCTGTTGGTTTTCCCCCGTGAACTTTTGCAGGTAACCTGGCAGGGAATTATTATTTCAGCTTTGTTAATTTTCGTGGCCAGGCCGATTGCGGTGTATATTAGTACGCTTAAGATGGGTTACTCTCTGAAAGATAAAATATTTGTATCCTGGTCGGGGTTAAGGGGCGCTGTCCCCATTGTTCTGGCAACCTACCCCCTGGTTGCCGGCTTGGAAAACAGCGGCTTAATCTTTAATGTGGTATTTTTTGTCGTGCTCACCTCGGCTCTTATCCAGGGCTCAACTATTCCCCATTTAGCCAACTTGTTAGGGCTTTCAGCGGGTGAAAAGGTAACCCCCACCCACACTCTTGAACTTGTTTCCATGGGCAAGACCAATACGGAAATAATGGAAATTCTAATCAAGGAAGAGTCAAATGCCTTAGATCGGGAAGTGCAGGATCTGGACTTGCCGAATGACGTTTTGATTGCCGCGATAATACGCAATGACAGGGTTGTTACACCATATGGGGGTACAAAGATACTTTTAGGTGATATTTTGTACGTCATGGTTTCTAAAGCTAAACGCGAGAGTGTTAAAAAGGTTTTTATCCCCAGAAAGAGATCGTCAAAAAGAGGAGCATAAAAATAACCGGAGCTTTTGCTGCCGACTTGGATAAAGCATGAGATATATTACAACCGGCTTGATAAATATTTGGTTCACTGGTGAACTGCCTGTTGTTTCTGCACCTTGGGGACGGCTATTACAAGTCCGGCTGCCCCCAGAGCGGCTGCAAATATCATCACTCCGTTATACCCCCATCCATGAGCTATAACACCGCCCAGAAAAGGTCCGACGGCATTGCAAAGGTTAAGCGTGGCCTGAAAAATACCACTGGCGGTTCCTTTATCCTCACCGGTTTTCAGTACCAGCAGCAGGGCGCCGACATAGAGACAGGCCCAGGTGACTCCCAGCAGTATTTGAATGATAATTAGAAGCCAAAGCTGATGCACCAATGCGTAAGAGATAAAAACAACAATGGACAGTATCTGTCCAAAGGCGAAAATGGAATGGGGATTGAAACGTTCCAAATGGCGCATAACGATAAACTGTACAGCAAAATTAATTCCCCACAATATACCCACCCAAAAGCGATCCAATCCCAGGGAAATAAAATAAAGGGGCAGGATAATCCACACCGCCGCGGCTCCCAGATGGCGCAAAAAAACAGCCAGGTAAACAGGCCAGCCATGCTTGAAAACACTTTTAAGGCTGGGCGTTTGTGCCCGGGAGGCTTTTGGCTTTTTTACGGTTTCTTGGGGAAACCGCAAAGAAATGAAAAAAGCAATCGCGCAGCAAAGAGAGCTGACTGCGAAAAGATAGTTAATATTATTAAAATAAGCGGCCAGTAAAGCGCCTGCTATCCAACCAAGCGAGCCATAGGAACTATAACGCCCCATATTAGCCCCGGACTCAAAAGCGTAGGCGACCAGGGCAGCGGTGCTTACCCCCAGGGCCAGGCCCACTCCGGCCCGGGCCAGGCCAAGCGTGAGTATCTGACCGGCCAATAATTGGGAGGCAAAGGCTATGGCGCAGAGCAGCAGTCCTATGCGGACGAAGCCCAGTCTGCCCAACCGGTCGGATTGGCGGCCGAAATAGAGGGAGGACAGCAGGTATGAGCCGCCGTAGCAGGCTCCGATTAATCCTACCTGAAAATCCGAAGCGCCCATTTGGGCACCCAGTAAGGGAATATAAATAAGCGATCCCTGAATGGCAAAGTTCATAAAAAAATTTACCGAACTAACCAGCTGCACAGAATTTGTTTGCTGCATTTCCGTTTACCTCACTTTTATAACCAGCCTTAATATTATATTGCACATCGGTGGCATTTTAAAGAAGGTTATTCTATCTTATGCGGCAAGTTTTTAAATTTTTAATTTGAGTTTTTCGCGGTCTTGGGGCTGCAGGGGCAAGTAAATAGGACAAAAAACGGCATCTGCTATTATTATCGCAGTATTTACTGCCCAAATAGATAACCATTTTACAAAAAAGGTAAAAGCAAAAAGATGACGAAATATTAGTTAATAAATGATTGAAAACAGTAGCGACTAAAAACCTGTTGATAATGGCATATGCTTAGCTTTAAA
The DNA here is from genome assembly GCF_039851975.1 of Desulfoscipio sp. XC116. Classification (GTDB taxonomy): domain Bacteria; phylum Bacillota; class Desulfotomaculia; order Desulfotomaculales; family Desulfallaceae; genus Sporotomaculum. Next base: position 2,266,208 of record NZ_CP156660.1, on the reverse strand, counting down.
ATATATCTGATATATTTGCACCGGGGTGTGGCCAGCGCCAGCTCCGGTTTTGGTTTTAACGATGTTTATTTAATTAACGGGGTGATGAGGGATGCGGTTTATACATACGGCCGATTGGCATTTGGGCCGTATTTTTCACGGTGTGCATTTAACCGATGATCAGGCCTATATTTTGGAGCAATTTATCAAGCTGGTTGAGGATGTTAAACCGGATGCGGTTTTGATTGCCGGGGATATTTATGACCGCTCCGTGCCTCCGCACGAAGCGGTTCAACTATTGGATGAAGTACTATACCGGATAATCATGGACTGCCGGGTGCCTGTTTTAATCATTGCCGGCAACCACGACAGCTCGCAGCGGCTGGGCTTTGGCCATCGTTTGCTGGCCCGCCAGGGCCTTTACATAACCGGGCAGCCGGATACCGCTTTTGCGCCGGTGATTATTGAAGATGCCCATGGACCGGTGTATTTTTGTCCCGTGCCTTATGCAGATCCTCCCGTTGTACGGGAACTATTGGGGCTGCAGGATGTGCAGGAACACGATCGCGCTATGGCTGCGCTAATCGGCCGGTGGACCTCCCGGGTACCGCCGGGTGCGCGTAAGGTAGCCCTGGCCCATGCTTTTGTGGCGGGCGGTGAGGGAAGTGAATCGGAGCGGCCGCTTTCTATTGGTGGGACGGACAAAGTTTCGGCGGCCCACTTTCAAAACTTTAACTATGCAGCCCTGGGTCATTTGCATAAATCCCAATCGGCCGGGGGTGAGCACATTCGCTATGCCGGCTCTTTGATGAAATATTCCTTTTCCGAGGCGGCTCATAAAAAATCGGTGACTCTGGTGGAAATGGATGCCGCGGGGGACATCAGGTGGGAACCCTTTCCCCTGTGCCCGCGCCGGGATGTGCGCTGTTGGGACGGCTATCTGAGCGATTTGCTGGCCGGACCGCCCGACGGGGCCGGCAAAGAGGATTATATAATGGTGACTTTGCGGGACTCGGGTGCGATACTGGATGTCATCGGTAAGCTGCGGGAAGTGTACCCCCATGTACTGCACATTGAACGTCCTTATCTGACTTCGGGCGGTGATTTGCGCGGGCCGGGCGGCGACCACCGCCGCTTGAGCGAGATGGATTTATTCTCTTCTTTTTTCCGGCAGGTTGCCGGTGAGGAGCTGTCTCCGGAACAGCAAAAGGCGCTTGCGGAGACGGTAGAACATATTTACCGGCAGGATGGTCCGGTGGACCAGGTGGCGGAGGCGTTTCGCCGGGATAAGGGGGTGCGGCTATGAGGCCGCTGCGGCTGGTTATGAGCGCTTTTGGACCCTATGCCGGGGAACAGAAGCTTAATTTTACGGAATTGGGCGATCGCTCTTTCTTTTTAATCCACGGGCCTACCGGTGCGGGTAAAACTACCATTCTTGACGCTATGTGCTTTGCTCTATACGGCGATAGCAGCGGTGCTCAGCGGGACGGCAGGCAGATGCGCAGTGACCATGCCGCTGCGGATGCGGTTACGGAAGTAACTTTTGATTTTGCTGTTGGGGCTGATGTTTATCGCGTCAAACGCCGCCCGGAGCAAGAGCGGCCTAAAAAACACGGTACGGGGACCACCGCTGTGCGTTCTGATGCCACTCTGTGGAGAAGAACCGGCCCGGTTGCCGATGCTTGGGAAGGTACGGTGCTGGCCGGCGGGTGGGTAAAGGTTCGGACAGCGGTGGAAAATCTGCTGGGCTTTAAAAGCGGTCAGTTTCGCCAGGTGGTGATGCTTCCTCAGGGCGAATTCCGCAAGCTGTTGCTGGCGGATTCCAAAGAGCGCCAGGTTATATTGGAAACTCTTTTCCATATTGAGTTATATCGTCTGGTGGAAGAACGCCTTAAGGAAACAGCCCTGGATATTAAAAAAAAGGTGGAAAAAGTACGGGAGCAGAGAAAATGGATATTGCAGCAGGCCAATGCAGAAGGCCCGGAGGAACTAAGCAAGCGGCTGCAAGATCATGCGCTGGAGCTGGAGGCTGTAGCGGAAAAGGCAGCCCAAAGCCGCATGGCGGCTAAACAGGCGCAGGAACGGCTGGCCGCCGGGCAAAAGGCCCGTGAATTGCTTGACGAGCAGAAACATGCCCTGGCCGCAATGACGGAACTGGAGCAAAAAGCTCCAAGTGTGGAGGCCGCCCGGCAAGATTTGTCCGGGGCCCGCCAGGCAGCCGGTTTGGTGGATGCGGAAAACGCTGTGCTGGTCCGGCGCGGGGAATTCGCCGCTGCCGAAAAAACTCTTGCCGCCCGGAATGCCGAACTGAAACAGGCTCGCGAAGCCAGGGAAACAGCCCTGCGGAACTGGGCCGTGGAAAAAGACAAAGAAGCCGAGCGGGAAACGGTCGCGCGCGAAGTCAATCGCTTGGATGACCTGACCGGCAAGGCGGGTTCCCTGGCCCGGGCCCGCGAGGAGCTCACGGCGGCATACCGGAGGGCCAAGGCACTGGAAGATACATATATCAAAGCAAAAGCCTCTTTAACAGCCGGGCAGTCTGTCATTGAAGAAAAAACCAAGCTGCGCGATGACGCTGCCAACCAGGCCGCCCGGGCCTATGCGCTGGAAGCGGCCTGCCGGGAAGCGGAGCAAATCAGTAACAAAAGAAAAAACTTGGAGGAACTGCGCCGGCGGCTCGGCTCAATTCGTAAAACATTTGTCTCAGCCGAGCAAACATGCCGGCAGGCGGAAAATAATTATGCCAGGGCCAAGGATGAACTGTCCGTGTTGCAGAAAGCGTGGCACAGTGGACAGGCCGCCGTATTGGCGGGCGCGTTAGCCGCGGGGCGGCCATGTCCGGTTTGCGGTTCTCTTGAACACCCCCATCCGGCCGGCAGCGCAAGCGGCGTACCCTCCGAGGAAGAAGTCAAGGCCCGGCAGCAGCAATTAAATAATCTGGAACTTTATCGCGACAAAGTCAGAAACAAAGCCAGCCTTGTTGCCACTGAAAAAGCGACTGTGGAGAGCAAGGTTACAGACCTGGAAAATGAGCTGGGCGAGCGGGCCGGTGCCGACCCGGCCGCTCTTGATGCTGCCGCCGGTAAAGCCAAACAAATGTGGGACCGGGCATTACGGGCCGAGGCAGCGGCGGCATCCCTGGCCGGGGAACTGGAGGCGCTGAAGATCGGAGAAAAAACCGCCCGGGAGCGGCTGGAGCTGTTGGAAAAGGAACTGCAAGATGCCGGTGCGGTCTGTAAGTCCGCCCAGGCGGTGGTGCGGGAGCGGGAATCCGCTATTCCCGGGGAACTGCGCGATTTACACGCGCTAAACAAAGCCCGCCAGGCTGCCATAAGCAGGCGGGAACGGCTGGAGGCTGTTCTGGAACAGGTCAGGAAAGCCGCCGAGGTGACCGGCCAAGAGCTGGTCAAGGCCGAAACCGCGGCCGCCGAGGCCCAAAGCGCTGCGCAGGCGGCCCGGACCCGGGCGCGGGAGGCGGCGGAGCTTTTCGGTGCACGCTTGAAAACAGCGGGTTTTTCTGATATGCCGGATTATACGCGGGCCAAGCGAACCCCGGAACAAATGCAGAGGCTGGAGAAACTCATCAAGGAATTCGACACTGATCTGGGGGCCGTCCGGGACCGCCTAAATCGGGCCGTACAGCGGGCCGCTGGTTTAACCGAGCCCGATTTGGAAAAAATGGCCGGTTTGTTAGCAGTGGCGGAAAAGGCCCGGGATGAGGCTTTGCAGCAGGATACGCAGCTGCGTTCGCTGATTAAGCAGGAGAATAATTGGCTAAAAACGATAGTTGCTTTACAAAATGAAATTGAAGCGTTAGAAAACAAGTATTCGGTGTGGGGGCGCCTTTCCGAAGCGGCCAACGGTAAAAATAAGTATGGATTGACATTCCAGCGTTTTGTGCTGGGGGCCTTGCTGGACGACGTAACGGTGGCCGCCACCCAGCGCTTGAAACTGATGAGCCGTGGGCGCTATCACCTGCAGCGCACTCTGGAGCGGGCTCGCAGCAACGCTGCCGGGGGGTTGGAACTGGAAGTGTTTGATACTTATACCGGGGTGGCGCGGGGAGTGGCCACTTTGTCCGGCGGTGAAACCTTTCTGGCTTCGCTGTCCCTGGCTTTGGGACTGGCCGACGTGGTGCAGTCCTATGCGGGCGGCATGCATTTAGACACTATTTTTGTGGATGAAGGATTCGGCACTTTGGACCCCGAATCTCTGGATTTAGCCATGCGGGCCTTAATGGACCTGCAAAAAGGCGGGCGTTTGGTCGGTATTATCTCCCATGTGCCGGAACTTAAAGATTTAATCGATGCCCGGCTGGAGATCGGGGCCACCAAAAGAGGCAGTAAAGCATGCTTTAAGCTGGCTTGATGCGCGGGACCCGACCGTTAAACAAAGTGGCGCCGCCGGAGCGGAACGGCATGGGCGGGAAGGTTAGCAAGCTTATAGTACCGCGGCGCAAATTGTTCTTTGAGCAAAGCTTTCGCTATCCCGATAGGTGCCGGGTGTTAAAAGTTGAAAATCTTAGATTTTCAACTTTTAACACCCGGCACCAGCTAAAACGGCACCGTTATTGGGGGTAGTGTATTTCTATTACGTTGAGAAGCGGCAACCCCCTCTTAAAGTTTGATAAACTATACTTTTCGCTGTAGTGTTAGACACTGGTTGCCATAAATTTAACCCTTGATTTATAATGAATGGTAAGTTTAGATGACGGAGGAAAAATGCAAAAGCGGAAAAAATGGCTGATTAAAGCATCCGAGCCCGTATTGCAGTTTATGCTGGCCAGGAGACTGGGCGTATCTCCATTGATGGCCCAGCTTTTAATTAACCGGGGCATATATACCGTAAGGGCGGCCCGGGAATTCTTAAATGTATCATTTCAAAAGCTGCACCCGCCGGAGTTGATGCGTGACCTGCCCCGGGCGGTGGAAATTATCTCCGCTGTTCTGGACCGGGGTGATAAAATTTTAGTTTACGGTGATTACGACGTGGACGGAGTCACGGGAACCGCTTTGCTGGTACATGTCTTGCGCCGTCTGGGGGGTAGTGTGGAGTATTATATACCGCATAGGCTTGGCGAAGGATATGGGGTGCATACCTCGGTGCTGCAGAAGGCCCGGGAATCCGGCATTAGCCTTGTGCTCACCGTAGATTGCGGCATCAGCGCCGCTGCTGAGGTGGACGAAGCTAATCGCAGCGGCGGGCCTGTTGTGATTATAACCGATCACCACGAGCCGCCTCCCGAGTTGCCCGGGGCCGCGGCGGTAGTTAATCCCAAACGTAAAGATTGCCGGTATCCCTTTAGTGATCTGGCCGGGGTGGGAGTGGCCTTTAAACTGGTGCAGGCGCTGCTGGCCGGCAGAGGCACTCCTTTTAGCTGGGAGGAATACCTGGACCTGGTCTGTTTGGGTACCATAGCTGATATTGTGCCGCTGCATGGGGAAAACCGTATTTTAGTTAAGCATGGATTGTCATCTCTGGGTCAGCCCACCAGGCCGGGTTTGCAGGCTCTTTGTCAGGTCGCGGGCATTAAAGAAAAAACCATGACAGCCTGGGAAGTGGGATTTATACTGGCCCCTCGCATTAATGCGGCCGGGCGTTTGGACAATGCCGGTTTGGCCGTGGAAATGCTGTTGAGTGACGATTATGACGCGGCCCTGGAAATGGCCTGGTCATTAAACGAAGCCAACCAGGAGCGGCAAGGCTTGGAAGCTGTAACCCTATCCGAGGCGCTGGGCATGCTGGAGGCGGACCCGGAACTGGCCGCCCGGGATGTGCTGGTGCTGGCATCCGCCAATTGGCACCCGGGTGTTATCGGTATTGTGGCATCCCGGTTGGCGGATCGTTTTTATAAGCCGGTGCTGCTGATCGCCTGTGACAATGGATTGGGCAAAGGCTCGGCCCGAAGTGCCGGCGGTTTCCATTTGTATAACGCCCTGGAGTATTGCGCCGGTTATCTGGCCGGTTACGGGGGGCACGCTATGGCGGCCGGTTTTTCGCTGCCGGTGGAGCAAATAGACGCATTTAGAGAAAAAATCAATGATTATGCAGCTGTTCACTTGTGCGCGGCGGATGCCGCCCCGGTTATGGAACTGGATGCCCTGGTTTCACTGCAGGATATTACTTACGAATTAATTAACGAAATAGAACAGCTGGCTCCGTACGGTCACGGCAATCCAGGGCCGCTGTTTGCTCTGCGGCAGACCAGACTGATTAATTGCCGTGGGGTCGGTAAAAATAACGCGCATCTTAAAATGCTGCTTGGTGACCGCAGCGTTTCCATGGACGGCATCGGTTTCAACTTGGGCCGGTTTGCTGAAGAGCTGGCCGCGGCCAAGGAAGTCAGCGTTGCTTTTACGCCTACCGTTAATGCCTGGCAGGGCCGTCAAACATTACAGGTTAAAGTGCAAGATGTGCATTTGGAGCCGCTTAAAGAAAACTGTGGGCGGCAGGACGGACAGTGGCGGGAAAATAGTATGTCTTCCGGCGGTGATCTTATTTTCGTTCCGGAAGCTATTACCGGCTTATTGAAGCAATATTTAAGCAGCCGGGATTGCCGGCTGCCACCTGAAATGCATGCTTTATTAGCGGATACGTCCAGTACTCTGCCGGAGCATACTTTTACGGCCGGTGATCCGGATGCTTATGCTTTCCCGCCGGCACGGTGTCCGGTACCGGCAGGCGCGTTCAGGGAAAAAAGATTGGCCCGCCTGAGTCCTTCCGGCGGCTGTATATTGCTGGTCGTCAATTCCGCCTGTCACGCGCTGCAGGCATACCGTTATATCGAAAAGCATAATACCCAATTTGCCGGTAGGGCTGCTTATTTACATGGTTTTATGTCCCGTGATTACATAAATGATCAGTTTACTAAAATACAAAACCAAGATATTAAGTTAGCAGCGGCCACACCGGCCTGTCTTGGGGAACAAGGGGCGGCTGAAATCCCCTTCGACAAGGTTTTGCTGATGCGTCCCCCGGTCACGGCGGAAGACTGGCAGCGACTTAAAACACTGCTTGGTGTTCAAGCTCCGGCCGGTATTGAATTCCTTTACGGAGCGGAAGACTGGGAGGAAAATCGCAAGCACCTGGAAGAATTGGCGCCGGAAAGAGATGTGTTGGTTCACTACTATGCGCTGTTGCGTTCTTTAGCGCCCGGCGGTCAAGGCGCCTGCAGCAAAGTCGGAGTGCTGGAGCGGATGTCCGCGGCGGGTTATGATATGCACTCGTGTATATCGCTGATTGTAGCGGCGACAATATTTGCCGATTTGGGCTTATTGCAATATCATTGGCAGGAGGATATGCTACAATATAAATTATTACCTCTAAAAGGCAAAAAAATGGAATTGTCCGCATCACCTACCTTTAACTGGTTTCATAATATAAAATCGAACGGGCTTAACTGGATTAACCTCAATGTAAAAGCAAGTGGGGCGTAGACTATGTCTTTACAAGATGTAATTCATAAAGTAATTTTATACAATCCCAATGCCGATCTGCAGCTCTTAAAGCGGGCTTTTGTTTTTGCAGACCAGGCGCATGCCGGGCAAAAGCGCATCTCCGGGGAGCCGTACATTAATCACCCGGTGGCCATTGCCACCATTTTGGCCGATCTGGAAATGGATATGGATACGCTGGTGGCGGGTTTACTGCATGATACAGTGGAGGATACCGGGATCACCTTGGAGGATATAGAAAAGCGTTTTAGCCGGGAAGTGGCTCAGCTGGTGGACGGGGTGACCAAGTTAAGCCGCCTGGAGTATCGCTCCAAGGAAGAACGCCAGGTGGAAAACCTGCGTAAAATGTTTTTAGCCATGGCGCGGGATATCCGGGTGGTGCTGATAAAACTTGCTGACCGGCTGCATAACATGCGCACGCTGCAATACCACCAGGAGCGCAAGCAGCGGGAAATAGCGCTGGAAACGCTGGAGATATTTGCGCCGCTGGCCCACCGGCTGGGTATATACCGGCTGAAGTGGGAGCTGGAGGATCTGGCCTTTCGCTACAGCAATCCGGAAAAATATTATGAACTGGCCGATTTGGTCGCGCGCACTCGCAATAAGCGGGAGGATTATATTCGTACTATTATTTCCGTGCTGCACAAAAAAATGCTGGAAGTAAACATCAACGCGGAAATTCAGGGCAGGCCCAAGAACCTTTACAGCATATACATAAAGATGCAGAAGCAGCAGCTGGAATTTAGCCAGATATACGATGTGATGGCGGTCAGAGTACTGGTGGATTCAGTGCGGGATTGTTATGCCGTTTTGGGCACGGTGCACACATTATGGGTGCCTATTCCCGGCCGTTTTAAGGATTACATAGCCATGCCCAAATCTAATATGTACCAGTCGCTGCATACTACTGTGGTTAGTCCCCAGGGCGATCCCCTGGAAATACAAATCAGGACCTGGGAAATGCACCGGACTTCGGAGTACGGCATCGCCGCCCACTGGCGCTATAAAGAGGGCGGGGGCAAGGACGGTGATTTTGATCGTAAGCTCAGCTGGCTGCGGCAGATACTGGATTTGGAAAAGGATCTTAAAGACGCCAGTGAATTTATGGAAAGTCTCAAGATAGATCTTTTTGCCGATGTGGTATTTGTATTCACTCCCAAGGGCGATGTGATGGAATTTCCCGCGGGCTCCACACCGCTGGATTTTGCCTACCGGGTGCACACTCAGGTGGGACATAATTGCGTAGGGGCAAAAGTGAACAATAAAATAGTGCCTCTGGATTATACCCTGAAAAACGGCGACCGGGTGGAAGTGCTGACTTCCAAACAGGGTCACGGTCCCAGCCGGGACTGGCAGAAAGTCGTTAAAACATCCCAGGCTAAAACAAAAATCAGGCAGTGGTTTAAAAAGGAACAGCGGGAAGACAATATAGCCAAAGGCCGCGAGCTGCTGGAACGGGAAATAAAAAAATACGGCCTGGAACCCGACGCTGTTAAAAGCGATAAGCTAATTGAACATGGCCAAAAAATGAACTTAACCAGCTTGGAGGACGTTTATGCCGCGGTGGGCGACAACACTGTTTCCGCGGCCAGTCTGGTCAACAAACTGCGGGAGGAAGCGGTCCGGGAAGATAAAAAGGCTCAGGTTAGCGAAGATATCAGAGTATTGCTGCAGCAGTCGGAAGCCCGCCCTTTGCCCTCCTGGGGCAAGCCTACCCAGGGAATCCGGGTGCGGGGCATTGATAACCTTTTAATAAGACTGGCGCATTGTTGCAACCCGGTGCCCGGCGATGATATTGTGGGTTATATCACCCGTGGCAGGGGAGTATCCATCCACCGTGAAGATTGTTCCAATGTCGAATCTCTGCTAAATGAGCCCGACCGTTTGGTGGAAGTGGCCTGGGACAAAGATTTCCATTCTCCTTTCCAGGTGCGCCTGGAAATAGTGGGTGCGGACCGGGCCGGGCTGCTCAGTGATATTATGGCCATACTGATGGAACTAAAAATGAGCGCCAACTGGGTGACCGCCCGGGGGCGCAAGGACAATACCGGAGTTGTGGAAATGATATTGGAAATAAGAAATATGGATCAGCTTGATTATGTCGTCAGCCGGTTCAGCCGCGTACAGGATGTATACAGTGTGCACCGCCGGGGTCAGGCTTAAACTTTCTTAAACTAACTATTATGCGGATAGCTTAATATGCTTTTAGCTAAAGTCATATATTAAACAAGTAATGTCCGTTTTAATAATTCTATCCTGAAAAAAAGTGATTAACCATCCCTTGCCATCTTTTCCAACTGCGAGCGTAGCGAAGCAATCTGAAGTAACGTTAACAACCCAATATGAGATTGCTGCGTCCTTCGCTCCTTGCAATGACAAACTAACTGTATTTTCATCTTTTTGCGGTATAATAAAAATTAATCGGAGGGATATCTTTTGATTTTTGAACGAATCGAAGTAGGCCCCTTAGCCACGAATTGTTACATAATTGGTTGCTCTGAAACCGGGATTGGAGCGGTAATAGACCCCGGCGACGAAGGCGAAATTATTCTGGACAAACTAAAAAACTTGCAATTACAATGCAAATACATCATTCTCACCCACGGCCACGTTGACCATATCGGCGCACTGGATGAAGTGCATGCGGCCACCGGTGCCGAGGTGCTCATGCATGCCGGTGACGCTGAAAGGCTGGCCAACCCGGCCCGGTATTCGGTTTTGCCCGTGGATTCCCTGAAACTTCCGGGAGCGGACCGGCTGCTGAAAGACGGGGACAAAATACAGGTAGGCGGTATTATCTTGGAAGTACTGCACACGCCCGGTCATACTCCCGGTGGCATTTGCCTCAAGACCGGCAATATATTAATGACGGGGGATACTCTTTTTGCCTGCTCGGTAGGGCGTACCGATCTGCCGGAGGGCAGTCACCAAGCATTGATCAGTTCCATAAAAAACAAGCTATTGGACTTCGCCGATGAGACCAAGGTTTATCCCGGCCACGGTCCTGCCTCAACCATTGGCGCTGAAAAAAGATTTAACCCGTTTCTATAAGCGGGCAGGCGTTCTGTGGCTAAATTAAATTTACCAAACGGGAGGTTGTTATATTGATATTTGAAGGATTCGGGGTCGGCCCCATGGATGCCAATTGCTACATAATTGGCTGTGATAAAACCGGAGTGGGAGCGGTGGTGGACCCCGGTGCCGAGGGCGGGCGTATTTTAAAACGGCTGCAAGCGCTGAAACTTGAATGTAAGTATATTATTCTCACGCACGGGCATGTGGACCATATTGCGGCGCTTGAAGAGGTGCGTGAGGCTACCGGCGCGGAGGTGCTCATGCACACCCAGGATGCCGGTATGCTCACCAACCCGGCGCAAAATCTATCCATGTTCATGGGGGCGGCGCTAAAGTTAAAGGAAGCCGAGCGTCTGTTGGAAGAAGGGGACATAATCCAGGTGGGCGAGGTGGCCGTTGAAGTTATCCATACCCCCGGCCATACCCCGGGCGGTATCTCTCTAAAGGCGGGAAATGTTTTAATCACCGGTGATACCCTGTTCGCCGGGTCGGTGGGGCGTTCCGATTTTCCCGGTGGCAATCACAATGTACTGATCAATTCCATTAAGACTAAGTTGCTGGTATTCCCGGATGGAACCAGGGTCTACCCCGGTCATGGCCCGGCTTCCACTATTGGCAGCGAGAAAAAACACAATCCTTTTTTATAAACGTTAACCGCAAAAATCAGGTATCCCTACCTGTGTATTTATAGTAAACAGCCGGCATTACAGCGAAAAGTATTGTTTATCGCTTTAAGATGGGTTTGCCGCTCTTTGGCGCAGTAGAAGTACACTACACGAATAGCGGCGCGTTTAACCGGATCTATCAAGACGGCGGAGCTTTATTCAAAAAGTAATTAACACTTGCAGTACCAGGTAACCCGGGCAATTTTGTCGGACAGCCCGGGTTTTTCCAACGCCGGGCCTGAGATATGCATGTTGCAGTAATTAGTATACATAAAGTTTAAAAAAAATTCACAATTGCAGGAATATTGATCATTATTATGGTAATTGAATAAGGGGAGGGGGGGTTTTAGATAATGGGTAAGCCAAAAGTAATTGATGCTTTGCCGGGTAACCATAATTTGCGGGACTATGAGCTAACTTATAGCACCTTTAGCTTTACAGAACAGGCCCGGGAATTTTACGGGGATGCTGTCGGTGTGAATATTGCCTACCGGGTGCTGGACGACAATATCGCTCGCGGACTGGGCGATCGGGTGGCGCTTTACTACGATGCGGATGACGGGCAGGAAAGCTATACGTTTAATCAGTTAAACGAGCAGGTCAACCGGTTCGCCAACACTTTGGACAAGTACGGCTTGCAGCGGGGTGATCGGCTGGGTTTGTTTTTGCCACGCAGTCCGGAGCTGTATATCAGTTTTCTGGGAGCTGCCAAAAGAGGGGTTATTGTGGTGCCTCTTTTTGAGGCGTTTATGGAGGACGCAGTGCGGGAACGGCTGCAGGGCAGCGGTGCCCGGGCGCTGGTGACCACTGCTGATTTGCTGCCCCGGGTTCCTCGGCAGCATTTGCCCGAGCTGCGGACAGTTTTTGTCACCCGGGGTGCGGTGGCAGACAAGGATAGCGTTTTGGATTGGCACAACGAAGTGGCTGCTGCACCTTCCGCAGCTCAGTGCCGCTGGCTAACCAGGGAGGATCCTCTGTTTATACTGTACGCCGCCGGTGCGGACGGGCGTCCCAAGGGCCTGGTACATGTGCACGATATCATGCTGGGCTTGTGGAATACCGCCGCCTGGGTGCATGATTTAAAAGAAGGCGACGTGTACTGGTGCACCGCCGACCCCGGCTGGATCACGGGCATTGCTTATGGTTTTATAGCACCCTGGCTGCATGGTGTGCCGGTGCTGGTTAAAGGCGGGCGCTTTGATGCGGCCGGCTGGTGCCGGGCGCTGGAAAAATATAAGGTGAGTGTATGGTACAGTGCGCCGACTGCCTGGCGGATGATTATCGCCGCAGGCCGGGCGGTTTACGGGCAGTATGACCTGAGCAGCGTGCGGCACTTGCTTAGCGTGGGTGAGCCGCTTACCGGAGATGTAATGCAGTGGTGTATGGATACCTTTGGTATTCCTGTTTATGATACCTGGTGGATGAGCGAGACGGGAATGAATATGATTTGCAGCCTGCGCTGCCTGGATATCAAGATGGGTTCCATTGGCCGGCCCGTGCCCGGTGTAAAGGCTGCGGTGGTGGATGATGCCGGCAGGGAGCTGCCGCCTTACCAGGTGGGCAATCTGGCCGTACACCGGGGTTGGCCCGCTATGGCCCGGGACGTATGGGGAGACCGGGCGAAATACGAAGACTACTTTAAACTGGCCCCCTGGTTTATTTCAGGAGATGCCGCGTATAAAGACGAGGACGGCTATTTTTATTTCCAGGGCCGGGTAGACGGTGTGATCAACACCGCCGGAGAGCGGGTCGGCCCATGGGAGGTGGAGGAAAAATTACGTGAACACCCGGCTGTTCAAGATGCCGGTGTTGCCGGTAAGCCGGATAAAATAAGGGGCGAAATTATTAAGGCCTATATAGTGTTGCGGCCTGGCTGCCGGTGGTCGGAACAGTTGGGCGAGGAACTGCGCGTTTTTGTCAAAAACGGCCTGGCGGCCCATGCCGCGCCCAGAGAGTTTGCGGTCAAGACAGTCATTCCCCAAACGCCGGACGGCCGGGTGGACCGCAAAGCGTTAAGGGGGTGGGTGCTGGACTTGGGCGGTTGATCAACCATCCCGGTGACCATTTTGCAGCCTGCGCGGTATATGTGCGGCACTACAGTAAAAATCACTTTTAGGAAAGCTTCCGTTGCTTTGATGGGTGCCGGCTGTTTGGTTGGCGTATCCTATTGCGCTTATGTGGCGGCAAATTCATCTCAATAGTCGATAAACCGGGCTTTTTGTTTATATTAAGTTGGCTGATATTTACTGGTGTTGCTTACAGTTATGGCACCCGCATCGGGTGTCGTGTTTTTTTGTATACCCGGCCCCTTCCATGGCGTCAACTATCTGCTGTCGGATACCGTCCAAATATTGACTGCGCAGCTTTTGCTGTTCATTCTTTTCCTCATCGGTCAGCCCTTCATAGCGTTTTTTGCGGGCCAGATAATTAATTCTTTCCACTAATTCCATGGTAATCATTGTAAGTCACCTCTGTTAATTTATGAATCCTAAGAGTAAAGTTATAGAAACATAGCCTTCCGTGTTTAATGCAAAACATTATATTTATGAAATTATAACATTTCAGCTGTGTTATCGCCAGTGAGCAATAGTATACCTGGTTTTTAAGCTAATATATGCAAAGGAACTATCCGTCGTTTGGTAGCGGTGAAGCAATCTTAATGGCGTAAACAGTCCGATATGAGACGCCGGAGATGCCATAAAACGTATTGAATGGATCTGTTCATTTAAAGTTCATTTAACGGACGGGGCAGGTTGACAAAAGTCGAGATATTACATAAAATTGGATTCAGGTATGCACGGCAGGACACTGCTTTGCTCTCCCGTTTCCGATTACCGGTTACGGGAGTTTTCTGTTCTTCAAAATAATTAGGCTCCGGTTTGCAAAGGAGGCGCCAATATAACATGTTGACCACACGGCCGCGGGGGACCGCCGATATTCTTCCGGGCCAGACTGAAAATTGGCAGTACATAGAAAATGTGGCGGCCCGGGTGTGCCGGGAGTACGGCTACCGGGAGATTCGCACCCCGATATTTGAACATACGGAGTTATTTATTCGCGGGGTGGGAGAAAGCACTGATATAGTGGAAAAAGAAATGTACACCTTCCGGGACCGGGGTGAGCGAAGTATTACCTTGCGGCCCGAAGGCACGGCATCCGTGGTGCGGGCTTACCTGGAGGATAAACTCCACGCCGGGCCGCAGCCCGTAAAAACCTATTACATAGGGCCCATGTTTAGATATGACCGTCCGCAGGCCGGACGTCTCCGGCAGTTTCACCAGTTTGGGATAGAAGTGTTTGGTGCTCAGCAGCCTGCGGCAGATGCCGAGGTAATGGCTTTGGCCATGGATTTTTATGGCCGGCTGGGACTGGATGACCTGGAACTGCACATAAACAGCCTGGGTTGTCCCGAGTGCCGTGCCGTAGTGCGAGAAAAACTGCAGCAATATTTTCAGCCCGTGCTTAATGAGCTATGCACCAACTGTCAAGACAGGTTTACAAGAAATCCATTGCGTATACTGGATTGTAAGGCGAGCCGCTGCGCCGAGCTGGCCCGGGAGGCGCCCACCACGGCGGATTGCCTATGCCCGGATTGCCGGGCGCATTTTGAAAAAGTGCGGCAGCATATGCAGGACCTTGGCATACCGTATATCCTGGACAAGCGGCTGGTGCGGGGTCTGGATTATTATACCCACACTGCCTTTGAAATAATGGCCCCGGGAATCGGCGCCCAAAGTTCTATCGGCGGGGGCGGACGTTACAACGGCTTGGTGGAAGCATGCGGCGGACCGCCTACGCCGGGTATCGGTTTTGCTCTTGGTTTGGAACGGATTTTGCTAGCCCTGGAACAGCGCGGCAAATTGCCGGACATTAAGGTTGGCCCTGTAGTATTTTTAGCGGCGATAGGGGACCGGGCCATCCGGGAAGGTTTCTCATTGCTGGCTCGTTTACGGGCCGCCGGTATTGCCGCCGATATGGATTACCAGGGGCGCAGTCTCAAGGCTCAGATGAAATACGCCGGTAAAATGGGTGTGCGTTATGCCGTTATTATTGGTGAAAATGAATTGCAAAAAGGCAGTGTCGTTTTGCGTGATATGATAGCGGGCAGCCAGCGGGAAATCTCTAAAGACGAAGCTATCCGGGCATTACATAGCTAGATGTTTGCTTTGCCCGGGGAGTTAATTATGGATCATGCGGCGGTATATAGTGAAGAGATGAATAAGCAGCTTTAAACTTGCCGGTGGATTTATGACTATATACGCAAATATAAGCCATCGGTATTATGCAGGGAGGTAATTGCACAAATGTCTGAATCTATGCAGGGCATGAAACGCAGCCATTATTGCGGGGAATTAACCGCCGGAGACAATGACAGGGCGGTTACCCTGATGGGTTGGGTAAATACCCGTCGTGACCACGGCGGTTTAATTTTTGTTGATTTACGTGACCGCACCGGGCTGGTACAAGTGGTATTCAGTCCCGATATTAACAGTGCGTCCTTTGAAAAGGCGGAGGGCGTGCGCAGTGAATATGTGCTGGCGGTTACCGGGCGGGTATCCATGAGGCCCGAGGGAACGGTCAACCCCAATTTAGCCACCGGGGAAATTGAAGTGCTGGTGGATGAGCTGCGCGTACTAAACCGGGCTAAAACACCGCCGTTTTATATTGAGGACGGCGTGGATGTGGATGAGAACTTGCGCTTACGCTATCGTTATTTGGATTTGCGCCGGCCGGAAATGCAGCATGCCATGCAGATGCGTCACCGAGCCGCCAAGGCGGCACGTGATTTTCTGGATGAGCATGGCTTTTGGGAAATTGAAACACCCATGCTGACCCGCAGCACCCCCGAGGGAGCCAGGGACTTTTTGGTGCCCAGTCGCTTGAATCCCGGCCGTTTTTACGCTTTGCCCCAATCTCCCCAGTTATTCAAACAAATTTTAATGGTATCGGGGATGGATCGGTATTTTCAGATTGTGCGCTGCTTCAGGGATGAAGACTTGCGGGCCGACCGGCAGCCTGAATTCACTCAGATAGATCTGGAAATGTCCTTCGTGGATGTTGAAGATGTGCTTTTACTGATGGAAGAGATGGTTGCCAGGCTGTGCCGTGAAATGATAGGACTTGATGTACCTACGCCGTTTACGCGCTTGACCTATCAGGAAGCCATGGATCGTTTTGGCTCGGACAAGCCCGATACCCGGTTTGGTATGGAATTGATAGATATCACCGATATAGCTTCGGGCTGTGGATTTAAGGTATTCACCTCGGCGGTGGAAAACGGCGGGCGGGTGCGGGGTATTAATGCCGCCGGCTGCGGCGGGTACAGCCGCAAGGATATTGATGATCTTACCAAATTTGCCGCCATTTACCGTGCCCGCGGGCTGGCCTATTTTATTGTCACTGCTGGTGGAGTTAAGTCGCCCATTGCCAAATTTTTTAATGAGCGGGAAATTGCCACTGTTTTAGACCGTTTCAACGCACGGGAAGGTGATTTATTGTTATTTGTAGCTGATCAACCGGATGTGGTGGCGGCTGCCCTGGGAGCGCTCCGCGTACATTTGGCCGAGAAGCTGGATATAATACCGCAAGATAAGTTTAACTTCCTGTGGGTTACTGATTTTCCCCTGCTGGAATACGACGATGAGGAAAAACGTTGGGTGGCTATGCATCATCCGTTTACTTCGCCGCGGGAGGAGGATATCCCCTTATTGCAGAGCGACCCGGGCCGGGTGCGGGCGCGGGCCTATGATATAGTGTTAAACGGTATTGAAGTGGGCGGCGGCAGCATTAGGATTCACCGTCGGGATGTGCAGGAAATGATGTTTGACGCCATTGGGCACACCAAGGAAGAGGCTCACGAAAAATTCTTTTACATGCTGGAGGCCTTTGAGTACGGGACCCCGCCTCATGGAGGCATAGCTTTCGGGTTTGACCGCCTGGTCATGCTGTTGACCGGGAAGAAGACTATTCGTGATGTCATACCGTTCCCCAAAACCCAAAGTGCCACTGATTTAATGACCCTGGCTCCCGGAGCGGTGGATGATCGCCAGCTTAGGGAACTGCACATTAAAAGCACGGTTAAAAAAGCAACCGACAAAAAATAACCTTATTATGCATTAAAAAGACAATTATGACTAATAAATAATCCCAGCGGTACAATAGTCGTTTGCACTTGCGATAAAGCAACATTTTATGTTAAGATTATGTTAACAAAAGAAATACACCCTGCGGTGTGCGAGGTCAACCTGAAGTTTTGAGCCAACACCAATGTTAAGGGAGCCCGGCCTCTGGATGTGGAATGTAAGACTCTGCATGGAGGAAACGTGAATCATGCAGGAGGGCACCCACCTGTGAGAACAGGTTCAGTAAAACTTTGGGGATTGTCGGCACCATGGGGTTGTAACGTTTTTTAAAATAGTTTCCAGGGTCTAGTTGCTGCAAAGCAATTGACTTCTGGAAACTTTGCATTATCAGCAATTTTGGAGCTAAATAATCTGGTATTATATTAGGGTAACTAAAGTTAAAGCTTTGGAGTATGGCAATGTGAAATTTTATAATGTTTTAAACCGGAAGTGACGAGGTGTATTAAAATGCCGCGAAGATTTGCCAGGACAGAGCTGCTGATCGGCAGCACGGGACTGGAAAAACTGGCCGTCTGCAAAGTAGCGATATTCGGCCTGGGAGGTGTGGGTTCCTTCACTGCGGAGGCGCTGGCCCGTTCCGGGGTAGGCGCTCTTTTGTTGGTGGATCATGATACCGTTGATATTACCAATATCAATCGCCAGCTGCACGCCATGTCCGGAACGGTTGGCCTGGCTAAGACGAAAGTCATGGAGGAGCGCTTGCGTCAAATTAATCCCGCTTTACAGCTGCAAACCCGTCAGCAAAGATTTACCCCCGATTTGGCTTCCGATATGCTGGATAACCGGGCTCTGGACTTTGTGGTGGACGCCATAGACGATGTGGACAACAAGGCGGCTTTAATTGCCGGGTGCGTCGAACGCAATTTGCCTGTCATTTCCGCAATGGGCGCCGGGAATAAATTAGACCCCACATCGTTTAAAATTGATAGTATATGGAAAACATCGGTTTGTCCCCTGGCCAGAGTAATGCGCAAAAAAATGCGGGCTGCCGGGATTACCGCCGATGTTCCCGTGGTTTATTCCACAGCCCGACCTGTCGGCGTGTCCGCGGCTGCCGGAGTGAAGCGTGCTGCTGTGCAGTATACTTCTGCGGAGAGTTCTTCCGGGTCTGCGGACCTCAAGCCGGATGTATTTTCGTCTTTCGCCAATGTAGCGGAGAATTTCGGAGCGGGTGCGCCGGTTCCGAACGCTGTACCGGCGGCAGCGGCAGCCTCCGGAACAGGTGCGTTGCTGCCGACCGCCAACGGCGCTCAAACTGTCGTTTCAACCGGCAGTATTGCTTTTGTACCGTCGGTGGCGGGATTAATAATGGCTGCTTTTGTCACCGACAAATTACTGGGTTTGGGTGTTTTTCCCGCTGTATGAATTGACATTTGATCACCTGACGGATATTATAGTTTATGTAGATATGCTGTTTGCATATATCAAATAAGGATTTACATATACTACTGATATGTTTGGTAGTTGAAGCTTAAAGATACAGAGAATAAAGATAAAGGAGAGATGCCAGTGGCCAGTGACAAAATTAGCATTCTGGGGGAAGCTAATTTTCAGGACTTTATCAGCAATGCCAAAACGCCCGTATTGGTGGATTTTTGGGCCGAGTGGTGCGGACCTTGCAAAATGATTGCCCCTGTAGTTGAAGAAATAGCGGCAGAATACGAGGGCAAGGTGCAGGTAGCTAAGTTGAATGTCGATGAAAGCAAGTCCATTCCCTCCAGTTTCAGCGTAGTGAGCATACCCACCTTAATTGTTTTCAAGGGTGGCAACGAAGTGGAAAGAATTGTTGGATTTAGGACTAAAAAAGAATTACAGTCTATACTTGATAAGCATATATAACGATATAACGAGCAAGCCAGGAACGGGAATGTTCCTGGCTTTTTGCAATTTAGGAAATTATACTTGCCATTAGCGGTCGGGGGACACATATCTTTTTAGGGATGTCCCCAATTTATGCAAGCGCAAAGGATTAAAGTGTTGAAAAGCGCGCCGGAGGGAGTTAAATGAGCGCGCTTTTCTTGATGGGGGGTAAAATTGTGGAAGATATGTTCCAACAAGCCGCGCGTCGTCACATGAGCCGCTCGGCACCGCTGGCCGTGCGCATGCGGCCTTGCACGCTGGATGAGTTCGAGGAACAAAGCAGTCTGGTGGGCACGGGGCGCCCGTTAAGGCAATTGATTAAAAATGATGGTTTACAATCATTGATATTTTTCGGTCCGCCCGGTACCGGTAAAACTACTTTAGCACATATTATTGCCAGTATGACCAGTGCGCATTTCGAAAAAATTAACGCTGTCATGGCCGGGGTGGCGGACATACGCAAGGTAGTTGATCAGGCCCGGGACCGCCTGGGCATGTACAGGCGGCGTACCGTGCTTTTTATTGATGAAATTCACCGCTTCAACAAGGCTCAGCAGGATGCGTTGCTGCCCTTCGTGGAGGATGGCACGGTTATACTCATCGGTTCAACTACCGAAAATCCCATGTTCGCGGTTAATCGTCCGCTGCTTTCCCGGTCCTTGCTTTACCGGCTGGAACCGCTTTCCGCCAAAGGGCTGGCCGGCATTGTGCGCCGGGCACTGGCGGATGAAGAACGGGGTTTGGGCAGCTACCGGGTGGATCTGCCCGATGATGTTCTGCAAAAGATAATCATCTTTGCCAACGGTGACGCCCGGGCCGCACTGAATGTGCTGGAAATGAGCGTGTTAACCACTCCGCCCGGCGAAGACGGCCGTAGGCGAATAACAAGTGAAGTGGTACAGGGTGTTTGTCAAAACCGGATTATCCAGTTTAACCGGGCGGATGAGCATTATGATGTTACCTCCGCGTTTATTAAAAGCATGCGGGGGTCAGACCCCCAGGCTGCTTTGTATTGGCTGGCCCGGCTGCTGCATGCGGGTGACAACCCGGTTTTCATTGCCCGCCGCATTATGATTCAGGCCGCGGAGGATGTAGGCCTGGCCGACCCCCAGGCGTTGGTGGTGGCTGCCGCGGCGGCTCAGGCGGTGGAGCGTATCGGTATGCCGGAAGCGCGGATAATTCTTGCCGAGGCCGCCTTGTATATGGCCATGGCACCCAAAAGCAACGCCGCCTATTTGGGTATCGAAGCGGCGCTTAAGGCGGTGCGCCAGGAAAAAGTTGAGCCGGTTCCCCCGCACTTGCGGGATACCAGTTACAGCGGAGCTGAGAAATTGGGCCACGGGCGGACTTATATGTACCCGCATGATTACGACGGGCATTGGATCGAACAGCAGTATTTGCCTGACAATATGCTTAACGCACAATTTTACCGGCCATCCGGGCAGGAGCGGGAAAAGGCATTGTGGCAGCGGCTGCAGAATGTCAAGAAGGAACGGTAAAATTCGTTCAGCTAAAGCTGAACATTGGGGCTTTAGATGGGGATCCCGCCCCACCTGAAGTAAAAATAGAAACTCCATAGAAGTGGGAGTCTTGAAATTTGATTAAACCGGGCGATGCTGAAAAGTCCCAAACCTACTTTTTCGCGCAAGCTTTTAGTGGTTACTTCGGGAAAGTTAAGCCCGATCCCGTTATTGACAAATTCCGATCGGAATGCTAAGATATCTTTGAACTAATTCCGAGTTAAATAGTGCGAATTAAATGGGGGGGTGGAAAATTGCGCCTATCCACACGAGGGCATTACGGGCTGAAGGCTATGTTTGATCTGGCAGAGCATTTTGGAACCGAACCCACCCCGCTGAAAACGGTGGCCGAGCGTCAAAATATATCCGACAATTACCTGGAACAGCTAATAGCTATTTTACGAAAGGCCGGCCTGGTAAAAAGTGTGCGCGGGTCTCAGGGCGGTTACATTCTGGCTCGGAACCCGGACAGCATAACAGTGGGTGATATTATAAGAGCCATGGAGGGACCCATTGCACCGGTGGATTGCGTCAGTGAAGTGGAGCCGACAGAATGCGATCAGGCGGAATTTTGCATTACCAGGGTAGTATGGACCCGGGTGCGGGACAAGCTGGCCGAGGTAATGGATTCCATCAGTCTGGCTGACATGTTGCGTGATGCCGAAATTATAAGTAATAAAGCGCATAAGACATGATTAATAAGCCTAAAAGGAGGAAATGTAGCGGTGCGCAGAGTATACTTCGACCATAGTGCTACAACGCCGGTTCGCCCGGAAGTTGCGGAGGCAATGCAGGATTATCTGACTGGTAACTTCGGTAATCCTACCAGTCTGCATTATTTTGGGCGCCAGGTGCGCAAAGCGATTGATGAGGCCCGGGAAAAGGTGGCGGTTGCCATTGGTGCCAGGCCGGAGGAAATTGTTTTTACCAGCGGCGGTACCGAATCGGATAATATGGCCATCCACGGTGTAGCCATGATTAGCAAAAACAGAGGCAATCACATTATTACTTCTGCCGTGGAGCACCATGCTGTAATAAACACGTTTAAAGCACTGGGCAAGCAAGGTTTCACAGTTACCGTTTTACCGGTGGATGAGTACGGCATGGTTAGCGTTGAGGATTTAGCCAATGCCATTACCGATAAAACAGTATTGATTTCAATTATGCATGCCAACAATGAAGTGGGCACTATTCAGCCCATTAAAGAATTAGCTGCGCTGGCCCGGGAAAAAGGTATACCTTTTCACACCGATGCCGTCCAGAGCATGGGCAAAATTCCGGTTAACGTTGATGAACTGGGTGTGGATTTACTTTCCATCAGCGCCCATAAAATATACGGTCCCAAGGGTGTAGGCGCGCTGTATATTCGCAAAGGCACCCGCTGGAGGCAATCGCTGTTTCATGGCGGCGCTCAGGAAAGGCTGCGCCGGGCCGGTACCGAGAATGTACCCGGTATCATTGCTTTGGGTAAAGCCTGTGCATTAGCCGTACAGAATCTGGAAAAAGAATCTGCTTATCTGGCCGGTTTGAGGGACAAGTTAATCAATGAAGTTATGGACAAGATTCCCAATGTGCGGCTGACCGGACATCCCACCAAACGTCTGGCCAACCACGCCAGTTTTTGCTTTGAATATATCGAGGGCGAGTCTATGCTGCTCAGCCTGGACATGAAAGGCATTGCCGCTTCCAGCGGTTCAGCCTGTACTTCGGGTTCGCTGGAGCCGTCTCATGTGCTGTTGGCTATGGGAATTCCCCATGAGGTGGCCCATGGTTCCATCCGACTTACCCTGGGCCGGGATAATACCTTGGAGGATATAGATTATTTTATGGAGATTATGCCGCCTATTGTGGAACGCTTGCGGGCCATGTCGCCGCTGGACCAGGAAAACGAATTTACCATGGAAAGCAGCTGCGCGGCCTGTAAAGCGAGCAGTTCCTGTCATAGGTAGCTGCAATCTCTTGTCAGGCAAGGCTCTAACTTAATATTATAAATAACATGCGGGTGCATTGCGATGCCGCACAGCGGGTGCGGCAAAGCGGCACGCAGACATGTTCAATTGTTATAACCGGTAAATCGGGAACTGGCGCGCCACGTGCAGGTATATATAATTTTTATTGCTCTATTGCCAATAAGTAATCTGTGACGCAGCCATGCTGTATTTACGTCGGGGTATCCTATTAAATTAAATACCGCGGAGGGTTCTTACTGCTTTTAGTATAAAGGTCTTACCGCCGGTAAAAAATATTTGGGGAGGATGCGGGGTATGTATACCGATAAGGTGATGGATCATTTTGAAAATCCGCGCAATGTAGGTGAAATTGCCGGGGCCGATGGAGTAGGTCAGGTCGGTAATCCCACCTGCGGGGATATTATGAAGATATACCTCAAAATTGACAATAATGAAGTAATTACCGATATCAAATTTAAAACATTCGGCTGCGGGGCCGCCATTGCCACCAGCAGCATGGTGACGGAAATGGCCAAAGGTAAGACTATTGAGGAAGCACTGCAGCTAAGTAATAAAACTGTGGCTGAAGCTCTGGGCGGTCTTCCCCCCAAGAAAATGCACTGTTCCAATTTGGCGGCGGACGCGCTGCATGCCGCTATTGAGAATTACCGGAGCAAACAAAAGTAAAACTCATTCGGCTAAAGCTAAACATGCGCTTCAGATGGGGATTTTGCCCCACCTGAAGTAAAAAATAGGAACTCCCCCGTATAGAAATGGGAGTCTTGGAATTTAATAAATTACAGGTGATACCTTGGATAAAGACAAAAAAATGGTCGTGGTAGCCATGAGCGGCGGCGTGGACAGCTCTGTCACCGCCGCTCTTTTAATTGAACAGGGTTACGAGGTTATTGGAACCACTATGCAGATATGGGATCCCGGACGCACCGAAGCGGCCGGGGATTTTGTAGGCTGCTGTTCGCTGGCCGCGGTGGAAGACGCCCGGTCCGTAGCCAACAAACTTGATATACCCTATTACGTACTTAATTTTTATGACTTATTCCGCCAATCGGTGGTGGAAAACTTCTGCCGGGAGTACCTGACCGGCAGAACACCCAATCCGTGCGTGGTATGTAACCGTATTATCAAATTCGAAGCGCTGCTGAAAAAAGCTTTGGCTCTTGGCGCCGATTATCTGGCTACGGGGCATTATGCCCGGATCGGCCGCGCAGAGAGCACCGGCCGCTACATAGTAAAAAAAGCCCGTGACCCTCGTAAGGATCAAACTTATTTTTTATACAATCTTACCCAGCAGCAGTTGGCCCATACACTGATGCCGCTGGGCGCGTATACCAAGGACGAAGTGCGGCGCATGGCCGCCGAGCGGGGGCTGAAGGTGGCTGAAAAGCCGGAAAGCCAGGAAATATGTTTTGTACACGATAATAACTATCGTAACTTTTTGCGGGAAAACGTTGACGGCAATGCTATAAAGCCCGGTCCGTTCTTAGATTTAGCCGGCCGGGAGGTGGGCAGGCATGAGGGTATTGCCTTTTATACCATCGGCCAGCGGCGGGGCTTGGGACTTGCCATGGGCGAGCGGGTTTACGTGGTGGATATTGACCCGGTCCGCAATGCTGTCATAATAGGCACGGAGGAAGCATTGGACAGAACAACTTTGCTGGCTGAAGATTTAAACTTTGTATCCATAGCCGGCTTAACCGGCCCCGAACAAGTACAGGCGCAAATTCGGTATAAGAGCAAACCGGCCCCGGCCACTATCACTCCCTTGCCGGGCGGCCGGGTGCAAGTGGACTTTGCCGCCCCGCAGCGGGCCATTGCGCCGGGTCAGGCGGTAGTGTTTTACCGCGACGACTATCTGCTGGGCGGAGGAAGTATTTTGGGGTAGTAAGTGATGCTCTCTTTTCTTTATAAAATTAAATTCAGCGAATTATGCCGATAATAATCCGGTATCTTTATAAAGAGCTGTTGCCTTACGAATTATTTAGCTCGTTGTGCAACAGCTCTTTTTGTTTTGAAAACCATTCACAGACCGGGCATTTTATTTAAAGAAATGGGCATAATTAAATTAATGCTTCCGCTTTTATGAACGGGAGATAAACGGCGCTAAACTACCGGATAACAACTTCTGCGATACAGCGGTTAGAACGGATTCTTATACTCAAGGATGAAGAAGGTCATCTGAATTAAGTATTTGTATATGGGAGGCGATAGCTTGCATTGCCCTGTGTGCGGCGGCAAGGCCACCGGCAAGGTAGGCGTGGACCAGTATTATTGCTGGGATTGCTGTGTGGAATACCGCTTGAATAAAGAGGGGGTCAGCGTTTACGAGGTGGCGGAGGACGGCAGTTTGGTGGCCTTTGATCCCCAGAACGAAATGCTTTTGTAAAGGCTTATAAATGTAGGGGGTGAAATTTATGCAGCGTGGTTTTTGGCGTGGTTTGGTCACCGGCAGTGTTTTAGGCGCTGTA
This sequence comes from Desulfoscipio sp. XC116, assembly GCF_039851975.1. Lineage (GTDB taxonomy): Bacteria > Bacillota > Desulfotomaculia > Desulfotomaculales > Desulfallaceae > Sporotomaculum. The sequence continues at coordinate 2,241,077 of NZ_CP156660.1, read as the reverse complement.
ATGTCCATGATTAAAAGACCGCAGCGCAAGCCGGCCAGTATGTTTGACATAAGTAAAATCAGGCGGAGATACCCCCGCCGGACTACCGATCGTGTGATCAGGGAAGTATCCCGTACCGTAAGCGGACTGATAAAAAAGAAATGACTTCAATAAAAGTGGGGAGAATTAATCCTCACTTTTTTGCTGGGTGGTGGCTGTATTGTCCTGGTGGCATAAAAAACTAAATTGCCGGGTGGTTTTGTCTCTCTTGTTGGTGGTCATGGTGTTGTATTTCATCTATCTGATCAGGGGCATTTTTTTGTCTTTCCTGCTGGCGGTGGTGCTGGCTTATCTTTTGTACCCGCTGGTGCGTATGGTGGAAAGTCGGGGTACATCGCGGACTATGTCCATATTAATTGTGTATACCGCCATGTTCTTTATGGCGGCCGGTCTGGTACTGTATGGCATGCCGCATATCATCGCTCAGTTGAATATGATCGCCGAGATGGTGCCCGGTTATACCTCCCAGGTGCAAAAGTTTACAGCATCGCTGCAGGTGGAATATGCCCGGGCCGGCATTCCCGATGCCGTGCGCCGGATTATTGACGAGCGCATTATTTGGCTGGAGCAAATGCTGGTTCAAATGGCGGAACGAGTGGTGCAGATAATCATCGGCCTGGCCGGATATATCTTTAACATTATCCTGGCTCCCATTTTTGCCTATTACTTGCTGAAAGATGTGGAAATATTTACTGAGCGGGCGGCCATGTTTATTCCGTCCCGCCGGCGGAAGGATGTGCTGGATCTGGGCAGTGAAGTGAGCCGGGTGCTGCATAATTTTATCCGGGGCTACCTGTTGGTAAGTGTTATCACCGGGATGATGACCGGCATTGTCCTGGCCCTTTTAAATATGGAATTTGCCCTGATGCTGGGCATATTCGCCGGCATTACCAATTTGATTCCCTACTTCGGCCCGCTGATTGGGGCCATACCGGCTATAGCCCTGGCCATGCTGGTGTCCAAGTGGATGGTGCTCAAAGTCATCATTGCCTTTGTGGTGATCCAGCAAGTGGAGGCCAGCATCATTTCCCCCAAGATATTGGGAGATCGGGTGGGCCTGCATCCTTTGTTTGTAATACTTGTATTACTGGCCGGGGGGCAGCTTTTCGGGCTGACCGGTTTAATTTTAGCCGTGCCTGTGGCTGCTGTTTTACGAGTTGTTTATCTTTTCGCCATATACAGGCTTTGGCCCGAGTATAATTCGTAGGGTATGCCGTATGCCATTAGTAGGCTCTTCTTGACATGATTTGTGCTAATTTTGTATAATTATAGCGCAAATCAATACCGTAAAATTATGGGAAAGGAAAGTGTCCTTTTCCTGCCATGCGAGATTGAACTAAGTTAAGTTTCGCCGCCGAACAGCGTTATTGTTTTGATAACACCAATTTCCCGATATCGGGAACTTGTCAAGCAGGGTGGTGCCGCGGAGCCTTTCCGTCCCTGGCCGGGGAAGAAAGGCTTTTTTGCTACCCGGTGTGCATGACAACTTGCAATTTGAGGGGGTATTGCTTTTGACGGGCAAAGAAATAAGGGAAATGTATCTAAAATTTTTTGAGAGCAAAGGCCACAAAATATTACCCAGCGCATCTTTAATTCCTCATAACGACCCCAGCATTTTGTGGACGGCAGCGGGGATGGTGCCCTTTAAACCGTATTTTACCGGCGCGGCCAAGCCCGAGGTGACCCGGGCCACCACCTGCCAGAAATGTTTGCGTACACCCGACATAGACGTGGTGGGGCGCACTGCCCGGCACCATACTTTTTTCGAAATGCTGGGTAATTTCTCCTTTGGCGATTATTTTAAGCAAGAAGCCATCAACTGGGCTTGGGAGTTTGTTACAAAGCATTTGGGACTGGCTGCCGAAAAATTATGGATATCCATATATGAAGACGACGATGAAGCTTATGATATTTGGCGTCAAGATGTGGGTATTGCGGATAACAGGATTGTGCGTATGGGTAAAGATACAAACTTTTGGGAAATAGGGGTGGGTCCCTGCGGCCCCTGTTCGGAAATTTATTACGATTTAGGCGCCGAGCGGGGTTGTGGTTCCCCCGATTGTGCTGTAGGCTGTGATTGCGACCGGTATTTGGAAATATGGAACCTGGTGTTTATCCAATTTTTCCGCGATGAAGAGGGTAACTACACAACCTTGCAAAACAAAGGCATTGACACAGGCATGGGTCTGGAGCGGGTAGCCTCGGTGCTGCAAAATGTTAGAACCAATTTTGACACCGACCTGCTGCGGGATATTATGGACTTTACCGGGGAGTTGACCGGCAGGCGCTACGGCTCGGGCGATGATATCGATTTGGCCCTTAAGGTGATTGCCGATCATGCCCGGGCGGTATCCTTTGCCGTTTCAGACGGTGCTTTGCCTTCCAACGAGGGCCGGGGTTATGTGCTGCGTCGTTTGCTGCGCCGGGCTGTGCGTTTTGGCCGGGTGCTGGGCGTGGCTGAGCCTTTCTTGTACCGGGTGGCCGGAGCGGTTATTGATAAAATGGGCGACACTTATCAAGAACTGGTGAAAAATCGCGAGCTGGTAATCAGAGTAGTTAAGACCGAAGAGGAAAGGTTTGGAGAAACGCTGGCTCAGGGTACTGATATGCTTACGAGGCTTATTCAGGAAGCCAAACAGACCGGTCTTAATTATATTAACGGCGGGCAAGCCTTTCGGCTGTATGACACGTATGGTTTTCCTTTGGAATTAACCGAGGAAATTGCCGGGGAAAACGGCCTGACCGTAGAGCAGGAAGGCTTTGCCAAGGCAATGGAACAGCAGCGCAACAGGGCCCGCAGTGCCCGTCAGGAGACCGAATATATATCTGAAAAGGCTGCTCATTTAAAAACTCTGCTGGGTCAAATAGGTGAGACTGTATTTGTCGGTTATGAAGCCTTATCGAGTAAATCCGTTATCAAAGCAATTTTTGTTGACGACCGCCGGGTGGAACAGGCCGGGGCCGGTCAGGAAGTGGAGCTGGTGTTGGATATTACTCCTTGCTACGCCGAATCCGGCGGCCAGGTGAGCGACCATGCCAAGGTAAGCGCCGAGAGCACCGAGGTGGCCGTTGAGATGGTAACCAGGCCGGTGGAAGGGCTGCACTTGCACCGTGGCCGGGTAACCGGGGGTATCATCCGGGTTCATGACGAAATGACGGTACAGGTCGACATCAGACGGCGCATGAACATTGCCCGTAATCACTCGGCCACACATTTACTGCATAAAGCCCTTAAAGAAGTGCTGGGTGAACATGTTAACCAGGCAGGATCATTGGTGGCTCCGGACCGGCTGCGGTTTGACTTTACCCATTTCTCCTCTATTACCCCCGATGAGCTGGACCGGGTGGAGCGGATAGTCAACGAAGCTATTTTAAATAACCTTAAGGTGCAAACTTTAGCATCCACTTTGGACGAGGCTAGGGACATGGGGGCCATGGCCTTGTTCGATGAAAAATACGGTGACCGGGTCAGAGTGGTAAAAATGGGGGATTTTAGCCTGGAACTTTGCGGCGGTACGCATGTTGCTTCCACTGCCGAGGTAGGCATGTTCAGGCTGTTGGGTGAGAGCAGCGTGGGCTCCGGTTTGCGCCGGGTGGAGGCGGTCACCGGACAGGGGGCTATAGATTACCTGCGGGCCAAGGAAGACCAGCTAAACCTGATTGCCCGGACGGTGAAAGCACCGGCTCACGAATTGGTGCACCGGGTGGAAACGCTGGTTCAGGAACTGCGCAGCATGGAAAGGGAGGCCGAGGCAATGCGGGCGCGCCTGGCCCGCTACGAAGTGCATAGCATGTTGGATGCCGCCCAGGAAGTGGGAGGTATTAAAGTGCTGGCGGCCCGTTCCAATGCCTCCGATATGGACAGCTTGCGGGCCATGCTGGATCTGTTGCGGGATAAAATGGGCTCCGGGGTTATTGTACTGGGTGCGGCGTCCGGTGGTAAGGTTAACCTGGTGGCCGGAGTAAGTAAGGATTTGGTGGGCCGAAGCCTGCATGCCGGTAAAATACTTAAGGAAATCGCACCCTTGGTGGGCGGCGGCGGCGGCGGCAGGCCCGATATGGCTCAGGCCGGCGGCAAAGACCCGGCGGGGCTGGATAATGCGCTGGAAAAAGTCTGCGCACTGGTAACCAAACAGGCGGCCAATTAGAACGTTAATATGCCGGAGAATTTTAAACCATTATTTGCTTTTTTATAGAGTACGACATTATAATAGAAAGTATATCCTGCCATTTCAGTACGGTGCGGGTAAATATTTTGGGGGGGTATTTCTCATGTCCAGGGAAACAACCGAGCATACCGTCATGTTCAAAGTGGAGGCCGAAAAAAATAAGGCCCGGGAAATCCTGCTCCAGGTTTACGCAGCGCTCAAGGAAAAGGGGTATAACCCCATTAACCAGCTTGTGGGTTATCTATTGTCGGGTGATCCCGCATATATAACCAGTCATAATAATGCCAGGAGTTTAATAAGACAATTGGAGCGGGACGAATTACTTGAAGAACTGGTTAAGAAGTACCTGGCCTCTTAATCTGATCTCTTCAAGCTGATTTGTTTACTCAAATAAGCTACAGCGACAGAAAGAAAATATAGGTAATATAGTATGCAGTATAAAAGATTGGGTAATACGGATATAACTGTATCAAGGCTTTGTTTTGGCACCCTGACCATAGGACCGTTGCAGAAGTGTCTTAGTATTGAGGCCGGCGCCGGATTAATGCGTCTGGCCCTGGAGTCGGGGGTTAACTTTATGGACACTGCCGAAATATACGGTTGCTATCCCTATATTAAAGAGGCTTTGCGGGACTTTCCGGATACGGTAGTGACCTCGAAATCATATGCACCCACCGGAGCGGGAATGGCTAAAAGTCTGCAAGACTGCGTTAAGGCATTGGGACGGGATTATGTAGATATTTTCTTATTACACGAGCAAGAATCAATTTTTACTATTAAAGGGCACTGGGAGGCGGTGGAATACCTGGTTAAGGCCCGGGAAGAGGGACTGGTCAGGGCCATCGGTATTTCCACTCACCATGTGGCGGGGGTGCGGGCCGCCGCCTCTATTCCGGAATTTGATGTTATCCATCCCCTTATTAATCAAGCGGGCATTGGCATTGCCGACGGCGGGGCGGATGATATGCTGGAAGCCATTTCTTTTGCCGCCATGATGGGCAAGGGCATATACGGCATGAAATGTCTGGGAGGCGGCCATTTAATACCTGAGCTGGACAAGGCTATGGATTTTATACTGGCTGTACCCGAGCTGGCTGCGGTAGCTGTAGGTATGCAGTCCCCGGAGGAGATTAAATATAATATCAGCAAATTTTCCGGTGCTGTGCCTGACAGGGAACTGGCCGACCGGCTAAAAGGGAAATCACGCCGTTTACATGTGGAAGATTACTGCCGGGGCTGCGGCCGGTGTGTGGACAGGTGTACCGCCGGGGCGCTGGCTATTGTGAACGGACGGGCTCAAGTGAACGAAGAGCTCTGCCGACTGTGTGGTTATTGTGCATCCGTTTGCCCCGATTTTTGCATTAAAGTGATTTGACAGTGCTGTAAAAAGCGCCGGTATGTTTTATATATGAAAGGTTGAATAAAACTTGCGCATTATGGGCATTGATTTTGGTGACAGGAGAATCGGCATTGCCGTTAGTGATCTTTTGGGCTGGACGGCTCAGGGTGTCGAAACTATAGTTCGCCGGGCCGGCCTGGAAAAAGATTTGGATAAAATAAAGGCTTTAGCGCAAAAATATGAGGTAGAAAAAATAGTGGTGGGATTGCCTCGTAATATGGATGGCACTACCGGGGCTCAGGGGGAGAAAGCGCTGATGTTCGCGGATAAAGTACACCGCCATCTGGGGCTGCCGGTGGAGACATGGGATGAGCGGCTTAGCACGGTAGCGGCCGAGCGTTTGCTGATCAATGCGGATGTGAGCAGGGCCAGGCGCCGCAAGGTGATTGATAAAATGGCCGCCTCTATCATATTGCAGGGCTATCTTGACGCTCACACCGGCAGGTAATGGTTTATTGACTTTTTTAACTTTTTTATATAGAATAGCTCTAACTTGTGGAAAGAGGTGAATTTTTTGCCTGAGCAGGATGAGATTATTACCATTATCGATGAGGATAATAATGAGCACGATGTCATAATTTATGATATTGTAGAACTGGAAGGAAACAGATACGCTATTGTCGTGCCGTTAATTGATGATGAAGAAAATGCGGAAAGCCCGGAGGATTCGGAGTACCCCGAAGATGAAGATGAAGAGGACGGGGAAGCCTTTGTTCTGAAAATTGAGCAAGATGAAGACGGCGAAGATATCCTGGTGGAAATTGATGATGATGAGTGGGAAAAGGTTAGAGATGCCTGTATGGAGGTATTGGAATCAGATGTGGATGATAATTAATTCCAGTCATCAATAGTGGCTATAAAGCTGGACGAATTGTTACATTCGCGACCAGCTTTATTATTTTTCCCGGTAACAGCGACGCGGCGAAGCAATCTCAAACTCCGCAGCAGGTCCCCAAAGAAATGCGGGCTGTAAAACGGAGATTGCTTCGTCGCTTCACTCCTCGCAATGATGGACTCTAAGTGTCGCAGGTTGTATGCTAGCAATGACAGCAAGTTGGAGTTTTAGAAATTACTCTTTTTTACAGGGGGCTTTCCGGTGCGTCGAATTAGTTTTTTAATAGGTATTATTGCTTTAATTGTGGTCGGCGTTGTGGTTAGCTTTTCGGGTGCTTCCTTTGCACTGAACAATAAGATTATTCCCGGTGTATATGTGGGTAATTTGAATTTAGGCGGGCTGACCCGGGAACAAGCCCGTGAACAACTAACTCTGATGGCTGAAAAACTGGCCGGTGGTTTGGTAGTTATTAAACACGGGGACAATACCTGGACTATGCAAGCCGGGTCGCTGGGAGCAGCGCTGGATAGCGAAAAAACGCTGCAAAACGCGGTTGCCGTCGGGCATAGCGGCTCAATAATCAGCCAATGGCGTGAACAGCGTCAGGTAAAGCATGAAGGCAGGCAAATTGAGCCTGATCTGTCCGCTGACCGGAGAATGCTGGAAAAAGGTATCATGTCCGAGGCGGGGGAGATAATTGCAGAACCGGTTAACGCCGGGTTTCGGGTAACACCGGACGATCGGGTGGAAATAGTCCCCGCTCAAGCCGGTACCGGTATAGACTTTGACGCTTTGGAAAGGGAGCTCTCCGAGCTGGTAAAAGATGCGGCCGGCAAATATGGAGGAGATAGCTTTGACACCGAGGTTGGTACGTTGGAACTGCCGCTTTTGGTTGTCCGGCCACAGCGTACTACCGAAGACATAGAAGCTATGCGCATCAATGGCCGCGTTGCCAGATACGCTACCCGGTTTGATGCCGGGCAGACCGGGCGTACATATAATATTAAAGTTGCCGCCGCGGCCCTGAATGGAGTGTTATTGGCCCCCGGGGAAAGTTTTTCATTTAATCGGGTGGTGGGACCGCGCAGTTCGGAAGCCGGTTATAAAAGTGCCAACGTCATAATTAATAACGAACTGGTTCAGGGGCTGGGTGGTGGTGTCTGTCAAGTTTCCTCCACATTATACAATGCTGTGCTGTTGGCCAATTTAAAGATAGTTGAGCGCAGCAATCATACTCTGCCGGTGAGCTATGTGCCTATAGGTCAAGACGCTACCGTAGTCTACGGGGCCATTGATTTTAAATTTACCAATAACCAGGATAATTATATTTATATTAGCTCGCTGGTAGAGGATAGCACTATGACTGTTAAAGTTTATGGTAATAAGGAGACTGCTCCCCGGGTGGAGATGGCCAGCTGGGTAACTGAAACTATTGAACAGAAAACGGTATTTGAGGAAGATCCCAATTTGGCATCCGGAGAACAGGTAGTCAAACAAAAGGGCAATAATGGATTTAAGGTGGCTACTGTCAGGTATGTATGGAAAGACGGCGAGAAAATTACCGAGCAGCAGCCGTTAAGTTATTACCAACCGGTCAGCCGTATTGTAGCGGTGGGCACCGGCCAGGTTGAACCGTCGGTGGTAGTGCCTCCGGATACTGCTGTTACTACCCCGGTCGTTCCTGGTGAAACCGGTGAAAATAATAAGCTGCCGGAGTCTGAGATCACAGTTCCAATTAATTCCGGAGAGACACCCGGGAATGACGGCCCGGCAGACGAAGATGAAGTGCCGTCATCCCCTGATTCCGGTGCGGTACCGGACCGGGTGTACGATCCGGTGCCGGATCCGATATTCTGAAGTGCTATAATTGCCAGGGACCGGAATGATAAACTTGGTCGATAGTTGGTAATTTAGCTATAGATAAAAGTGATGAAAGAAAGGCTGTTTTAATGTCGTATAAATACTTTAAATACTGGACCGGAAAACGTGACAGGCGAAGACGTTATGTGTTTGTTTGCCGTCCGGGAACCGTACTGGTGGCTGTTATATTTTTATTGCTGGTGGGTGGGCTGGTAATGCGGGCTTCGCTGATGCCCGTTAATGTAAAAAACGCGGCGGATATTACGGTGGCCGTGCCCCAAAATGCTTCCACGTCACAAATTGCTGCCCTGCTGGCCGAAAAAGGCGTAATTCGCAGCGCCGGGGCTTTTCGCTTGTATGCCCGGGTGCAGGGGCTGGATGGGGCTATGAAGCCCGGAACTTATCAATTAAGCACTGCCATGCCTGTATCCGGCATTATCGAAGTGTTGCTCAAGGGACCACCGGACAGGATTAAAATAACTATACCGGAAGGTTACACCGTGGCTCAGATAGCCGGTTTATTGCAGAAGCAAGGGATTGCCGGTCGGGATGTTTTTATGCAAGCTCTCGATCGCTCGTGGCAACTGGCTTTTTTGCAGGAAGTTCCTGTAAGTCAATGGGGCCTGGAGGGGTATCTTTACCCTGATACATACTTCCTGGGTTCGCAAACTGGTGCCGGTGAAATAGCGGAAATGATGTTGAAAAGGTTTAGCCAGGTGATAGAAGAACATGACTACATCCGGCAGGTTGAAGCCAGGGGTTTGACGCTGCACGAGGCTGTTACTATTGCCTCGATGGTCGAGCGGGAGGCCCGGGTGGACTCGGAAAGGCCCCGCATTGCCGGGGTAATCTTCAACCGGCTGGAGCTGGGCATGCCTTTGCAAATAGACGCTACGGTACAATACGCGCTGGGTGAAACCAAGGAGAAGCTGCTGACCAAGGATCTGCAGGTTGATTCGCCATATAATACCTACAGGGTAAACGGGTTGCCCCCCGGCCCCATCGCCAACCCCGGCTGGCCTTCGATGCTGGCGGTTATTCAGCCCGAAAATCACAATTACCTGTATTATGTGGCTAAGCCTGACGGCAGTCATGCCTTTTCCAGCTCACTGGCCGCTCACAACGCCAATATACGTAAATACCAGTAAACCGGTGAATTCGTTCGGCTAAAAGCTGAACATCGGGGGTTTAGATGGGGATTCTACCCCACCTGAAGCAGAAATAGGAGCTCCCACTTATAAAAGTGGGAGTCTTGGAATTAGATAAATGGGGATGATGATTTGGCTGACAGTTCTGTTAAGCCGGAGATACTTGCTCCGGCGGGCAGTCCGGAAAAACTGAAATATGCTATTGCTTACGGGGCTGATGCCGTTTATCTGGGTGGTACCGGCTTTGGGCTGCGGGCGGCCGCGGCCAACTTCGACCTTCCTTCCATGGCCCGGGCGGTAGAATACGCCCACCGTCACGGGGTGAGGGTTTATGTTACTTTGAATATATTTGCTCACCATCGCGATATAGATGCTTTGCCTCCGTACATTAAAGAACTGGCCCGCCTGGGTGTGGACGCGGTAATTGTATCTGATTTGGGTGTACTGTCTCTGGTGCGGGAGCTGGCACCCGCCTTGAAAGTACATATCAGTACCCAGGCTAATACCACCAATTGGCGCACTGCCCGGCTTTGGGAAACGCTGGGAGCCGGGCGCATTGTACTGGCCCGGGAGCTCAGCCTGGAAGAAATCGGAACCATGCGCGACCATGTCGGAGTGGAATTGGAGGTTTTTGTGCACGGGGCCATGTGCGTTTCCTACTCGGGACGCTGTTTGCTGAGTAATTACATGACGGGCAGAGGGGCCAACCAGGGAGATTGTGCCCAGTCATGCCGCTGGAAATACCGGTTGGTGGAGGAAAAACGGCCGGGGGAATATTTCCCGTTCATGGAGGACGACCGGGGTACTTATATTCTTAGCTCACGTGACTTGTGTTTGCTGGAACACTTGCCTGGTTTGGTTAAGGCCGGGGTGACCTCATTTAAAATTGAGGGCAGAGTGAAAAGCATTCATTATGCAGCTGCCATCACCAGGGTATACCGTCAAGCGCTGGACGCTTATTGGTCCGATCCGGAGAATTACAGTGTCCGTTCCGAGTGGCTGGAGGAAATTAGCAAAGTCAGCAACCGTGAATATACTACCGGGTTTATTACCGGCCTCCGGCCTGGTGAAACACCGCCCGCTTATTCCATCTACCGGCGCCCCTATACTTTTGTAGGCGTTGTGCTGGGCTATGACCGGCAGCGGAGTATGCTGCTGGTAGAACAGCGCAATCGCTTTGCGCGGGGAGAAACGTTGGAAGTACTGACCCCGGATCGGGAATCATTTAATCTGGAAGTAACTGAGATAACAGATGCGGAGGGAAATCATTTGGAGGCGGCACCGCACCCGCGCCAGACGGTATACCTGCCCTGGCCGGGTGCAGTACCCCAAATGTCATTGCTGCGCCGGGCGGAACATTAGCCGATCATCGGTAGCCGTTGAATTACAAGTGGAGAATGTATAAAACCCCTGTACCAAGGGTCACTATATTATTGATGGTGATTATTGGAAAGGGGTTTTATTGTTGTTACTGATACGCCAGCGTCGTATGGTTGCTTCCTTTTGGCTTATTGTGCTGGCTTTTGGGCTGATTTTAGCACATCTTTACCAAATTCAGCTGGCCCAGAGCTATAAATATACCCGGCAGGCATTTCAAATGGGGTCTCAGGGCGTATCTCTGGAACAATTCCCCAGGGGTGAAATAACCGACCGGCAAGGCCTTTCCCTTACCGGTGCTTACTATGCCAACCGGGTGACGGTCATCCCTGCTCTTATGGATGATAAGGACCTTCGTCTCCGGCAACTGGCTGCTATTTTGAGTGTGGAAGCGGCACAATTACAAGACCGGGCTCGGCAAGGCGCCTTTTATATTGATAAGGCGTTAAGCGGTAATACTTGCACAGTGCTGCAAAATGCCGAGCTGCCGGGTGTATATCTATTGCCGGTATATCAGCGCTATGGAGATGAACCCCTAGCCGTGCACGTAACCGGGCATATCGGCAAAATATCCAGCCGGGATCAGCTTGAACAGCTGCAAAGCACTGGCAAAACTTATCTATTGGGGGATTGGGTGGGGCAGTCCGGGCTTGAATATTTTTATGAACAACAGCTTAAGGGCACCCTGGCCAGGCGCTGGGCCGGGGTACCGGTGGATGCCCGGGGCAGGGTGATTCAGGGACCGGGTATGCTGGTGGAAAGCGCGGACGGCGACCCCGGGCGTCTAAACGTAATTACTACCATTGACAGCCGCATACAGCGTATTGTTGAGGGTATTATGAATGAACACATAGCTTCCGGTGCGGTGGTAGTGATGCAGGCGGGCAGCGGGGATATACTGGGCATGGCCAGCCGTCCCGGTTATCATCCGGAATATTACCGGGCGGTATCCAATGTCGACGAAATGCCCGAGGAACTGTTTGTGGATCATTGCACGGCGTTATTCCAACCAGGTTCGGTTTTTAAAGTAGTGCTGGCTGCCGCCGCCCTGGAAGAAGGCCTGGTGGAGCTATCCACTGTCTTCAATTGTACCGGTGCCGCCGCTCGGCCGGTGCGCTGCTGGAATGATGCGGGACATGGCCGGATTAGTTTCCAGCAGGCCTTTGCTCAGTCCTGTAATCCAAGCTTTGTGGAAATCGGGCACAGGCTGGGTGCCGATACCATAATCAAGTACGCCGCGGCTTTTGGCCTGGATAAACAAAAAATAACCGGCTATCCGGTGCCGGTGGATAGCCGTCAGGATTTGTCGCTGATAGCAAAGCCGCATAACCTGGCTAACAGCAGTGTCGGACAAGGACCGGTGCTGGTTACGCCCGTGCAGGTGACAGCTATGATAAACGCAATAGCCTGCGGCGGCAATTATTATACTCCTCGTTTGGTAGCCGGACTAAAAGATGACAGCGGTCGTATGGTGCGGCAATTTGGCGCGGAGCATCCGGAACCGGTGGTCTCTCCGGCTACGGCAGCTCAGTTGCGGGCCTTACTGCGCGAGGTTACTGAATCCGGTGTGGGGCAAAAAGCCGCCTTGCCGGGAGCGGGCAGTGCGGGTAAGACGGGTTCAGCCCAAGTAAGTGGTTATAACGGGGAGAAAGTGGATGCCTGGTTTACCGGTTATGTGCCCGCTGACAACCCGCGTTATGTTATTACCGTGCTGGTGCGGAGCGGCAATAGCGGTGGTGATACAGCGGCACCGGTGTTTCGGGAAATAGCGGCCCGGTGCTTGGAGATAGAGACAGGACTGGACGCAGAATAAAGCAGTTAGTTTTATAAAGTTAAAGCCTGACCCCAATTTCCATTTGCATCAAGACAACTTATTGGTGTATAATAAGTTGTCATCTTGAAAGGATTTTTTCAGGATATTGGTTAGTGAACTTGTTCGGCTAAAGCTGAACATCGGGGCTTCAGATGGGGATTCTACCCCACCTGAAGTAACTTGGAATTTGCTAAAGTTTAAACTTGATCCCAAGGAGGTTACGATGGATTTTTACAAAGATGTTTCATCCGAAGATTGGAATGATTGGCGTTGGCAGTTGCGCAACCGGATTACCAGTGTGGATAAGCTGCGACAGGTGCTGGCAATAACAGATGATGAAGCCGATGAGATAAACAGTTGTTTAAATCGTTTTCGTATGGCTATTACCCCTTATTATGCGGGTTTGATAGATCCGGGCAGCAAGGATTGTCCGATCAGGCGGCAGGCTGTGCCCCTGATTGACGAGCTTGCCCATGATGATGCCGATATGAGCGATCCACTGCATGAAGATGTGGATTCGCCGGTGCCCGGCATTACTCACCGCTATCCCGACCGGGTATTGCTCCTGGTTACCGATCAGTGCTCCATGTACTGCCGTCATTGTACGCGGCGGCGCATGGCCGGAGGTAACGACCGGGCACTGCCTAAAGGTCAGATTGACCGGGCTGTTGCGTATATCCAGAATAATAAAAAAGTGCGGGATGTACTGATTTCGGGCGGCGATCCGTTAACTTTGCCCGATGAGCACCTGGAATACATTATCAGCCGGCTGCGGGCCGTTAAACACGTGGAAATTATTCGTATCGGCACCAGGATGCCGGTGGTGATGCCGCAGCGGATTACCCCCCGGCTGTGTAATATGTTAAAAAAATATCACCCGTTGTGGATCAATACCCATTTTAATCACCCCAAAGAAATCACTCCCCAGTCCGGGGAGGCCTGCGAGAGGCTGGCCAATGCCGGCATACCGCTGGGCAACCAGTCGGTATTGCTGCGGGGAGTCAATGACTGCCCCAATTTAATGAAAAGGCTGCTGCAGAAACTAATGACCATCCGGGTGCGGCCCTACTATTTGTATCAGTGTGACCTGTCCCGGGGCATCGGCCACTTTCGTACCTCGGTAGGCAAAGGCATTGAAATTATGGAAAATTTGCGGGGCCATACCACGGGTCTGGCTGTTCCCACCTATGTGATAGACGCGCCGGGGGGCGGGGGTAAAATTCCCGTAATGCCCCAGTATCTGATTTCCCGCTCGGATAATCAAGTAGTATTGCGCAACTTTGAAGGTAATATATTCTCATACGCCGAACCGGCGGCGTATCATGAAGATGATTGCCAGTGTGAGGAATGTCGGAAACAAAAAGGGAAGAGCAGTCCCGGGCCGGCCGGGCTGATGAGAAGCCGGGATGTGGTGATGAAGATTAAACCTGTTCAAAAGGCGGTCGGTTAAGCTGCATTAAGGAGGCTATCATGTTTGCACCACAGAAGCAGCCTGTTGTTTTTAAAAATGATAAAGATTTTACTGTTAATCTGCTTATAGATGAGTTCAGCAAGCGGGCTTGGATCGTCGATTACGCCTATGACAACGCTGCGGCGCTGATGGGGTTTATTATCAACACATGCACCGGTTACGGGCTGGAAAAGATCATTTTTCCAGCCCGGGAAGAGCACTGCAGTGATTTAAGCAGCCTTGGTTTTGCCATAGAAGGCTGGATTGGCGGTTATTTTAACGGCAGTTCGGCTTATTTTCTGGCTGCTTATTTGGATGAAGGCCGGGCCCGCAGCGTCTGCCTGTCCAAATATCGGGAGCAAATCCGTCACATTACCCGTCGTTCACGGCAAAATCCCGCCCCGCTGCCGTCCGGTTACGAGTTTTTTACTCCGTCCGGCCGGGACGTGCCCGCTTTGACGGGCATATTTAAACAAGTTTTTGCCACTTATCCCAGCCCGGTGGATCAACCCGATTATCTGGCCGCCGTACTGGGTAAAACCGCCTTATTTAAAGCGGTAAAACACGGGCGGAACATAGTGAGTGTGGCTGCGGCCGAAGTTAACCGGTCCGGCGGCAATGCCGAGATTACCAACTGCGCCACATTACTGGCCTATCGCGGCACCGGTTTTATGCTTGGTTTGATCGGTGAACTGGAAAAGGAATGTTGGGCCGGGGGAATAAAATGTCTGTACAGTCTGGCCCGGGCGTCTTCTTATGGCATGAACCTGGTATTTCACCGGCTGGGTTACCGGTTTGGGGGGACGTTGATCAATAACTGCCATATCAGCGGAAGCTATGAGGATATGAATATTTGGGCTAAATATCCGTAAGAGGATAATAATCCCCGACTCCCGTGCAGATTGACTAATTAGTTGCATTATAGTAGGATAATAAAAATACTAGTGAACAGTTGTAAAAATAATTGTACTAATTTGCACTAATACGGGAGTGTCTATAATGATAGTAAGAGGAGAACAAATCCGTGCGTTGCGGGAAGAGCGCGGCTATACTTTACAGGATTTAGCCAAGCGGGCCAATCTGTCTCTTTCTTATCTTAGTGAAATAGAAAGGGGCTCTAAAAGACCTTCTCTAAAAACTATTGATAAATTGGCTGCCGCGCTGAATGTTCCCAAAACTCAACTTATTAAGGGGGATGTCGCCGACACGGGCTTGTCCATGGGGGATAAAATTCGCCTATTGCGGGCAGAAAAGAATTTGTCCTTACAGGACTTGGCCCAGCGTGTGGAAATATCCCTTTCTTATCTTAGTGAAATAGAAAGGGGGGCCGTATTTCCCGCACTGAGTACTTTAAAGCGTATTGCCGAGGGTTTGGATGTATCGGTATCTTCCATTATGGGACAGGAAGGTTCGCTGGGCCATAAATTAAAAGCGCTGCGGGAGGAATACGGGCTGACCCAAGCTCAGTTGGCCAACTTGGCTGGTGTGACAGCCGGGCTTATTGGCCAAATTGAACATGGAAAGGTGCAGCCTTCTTTAAAAACGCTGGAAAAACTATCCGAGGTGATGGGGGTTTCTCCCTGCTATTTTATCATGGAACCGGGTGCGGTGGATCAGATGCTCAGCTTAATGAACCCGGAACTGAGGGAACTGCTGATGCATCCAAATGTGCAGTCTATCTTGAACTTGGTGTGCAATCTTAATGAAAAGGAACTGCAGTTTATTTTGAATTTTATCCAGCTGTTCAAACGCTCCGAGATTTCCTGATCCGCTATCGGCTTTGTGCAAAAATATTGTATTTTTTCTCAGTACCGGGCAAATGGGCACTATCACCCATACCCGGTACGGTATTTTACACCTCACACTTTTTTCTTTTATCATGTTCTTATTCATCTATTCTTATTTTCTGCTAACAGCTGCACATTGTTTATTGACTATATTTTATTAGTTACTTGTCAAATAAACATCTGTATATT
Organism: Desulfoscipio sp. XC116; assembly: GCF_039851975.1. Taxonomy (GTDB): domain Bacteria; phylum Bacillota; class Desulfotomaculia; order Desulfotomaculales; family Desulfallaceae; genus Sporotomaculum. Next base: position 2,225,011 of record NZ_CP156660.1, on the reverse strand, counting down.
AAAATATAACTATATATAAGAGTAAAAGGAGCAATAGTATGGCTGCCAAGGTTGTCGAGGCTTTATGCATCGGGTGTGGAGTGTGCGTGCGAATGTGTCCGCTGGGGGCGATAACGGTGCGCGTTAAAACGGCCAGCGTGGACAGTGCGCTTTGCGATGAGTGTGAGGAATGTGTTTTTGCCTGCCCTAACGGGGCAATCACTATTTAGTTCGTAAGTACTTTAGTTGTTCATTTACGTTAAGGAGGTTGAAACAGTTATGCCTAACTATGATTTTCGATGCTCCGAGTGCGGGCACAAATTTACCTTGCTGGTGAGTATCAGCGATAAAGACAAGGTTAGCTGTCCCGGCTGCGGGGGTAAAAAAGTGGAACAGCTCTTCACCGGCTGCGCGGTGCGTACCGGGAGCGGCGGCGGGTGTGATATGCCGGCGGCCGGTGGTGGATTCAGCGGTGGCTGAAGCATATAAGTAACCGGCCGTGGGCCGGCGAAATGCAATAAGACTTTATCAGTGAGCTATGGATATCAAGTCATTGTGACAAATTCCACATCCCGGCAAATTGCCCGGGGCTTTTTTTGTTTAACCAAATGAAAGCATAGTCGGGAAAAATTCAAAATGAAAGGAAAAATGGTCTAATATGTAGAATGTTAAATTGTTAGTGCTATACTAATATTAAATTTAATTTAGGCTCTTTCTGAAAGCCGTTAAAAACGTACTACGACAGGAGTTGGGTATCCGGTTGTTGAATGAAAAGACAGCTGTATCCGGGATAATTTTGGCGGGTGGGAAAAGTGCCCGCATGGGTACCGACAAAGCCTTGCTGAAGGTGGGACCGTGTTGTATAATAGAGCGCATTGCCGGTGTTTTTAGGACGTTGGTGGATGAAATACTGGTAGTGACCGACCGTCCGGACAAGTTCGCCGAATATGGAGATAAGACCATCGGTGATATTATGCCCGGGCACGGTCCGCTGGGCGGTCTGCACGCCGGGTTGGTGCGGGCCTCTCATGCACGGGTGCTGGTGGCGGCGTGCGATCTGCCTTTTATCAGTGCCCCGCTGGCCTGTTTGCTAATTCAGTGTGCGGCGGATTACGATGCGGTAGTGCCTCGCTACCGGGGATATCCCGAGCCGTTATGCGCATTGTACAGCAAGAACTGCATAAAGATTATTGAACAACGCCTGACACGGAATCAAAATAAAATAACCGGTCTTTATGACCAGGTCAGGGTTAGGTACATTGAGGAAACAGAGATGTTGCCTGTGGAACCACACCCGGAACGAGTATTGTTTAATCTAAACACACCCGGGGATTTGAAAAAAGCAAGGTCTTGGATTGCCGGGTGTTGAAATTTGGACCGGAAAAAGGTTACAATATATGGATTAATATTGATATGATAAACCAGTGCCGTATGCTTGTTCCAGTGCTATATGTTTGTTATTGAAACTGCACGATTTTTACAGCCAAGGAGAGTTAAATGCTACGTATTTTTTACCCTAACATGTATGTTCCCTCAATTTTGGATATTAATCCGGACGAATTACGAAAACAAGGCATTACTACTATATTGCTGGATTTGGATAATACCATAGTTCCCCGGGACCGGGATAAGTTATCCCCTGAAATAGAGTCCTGGCTTACCGGCATGCTGCAAAGGGGTTTTAAGCTGTGCATCGTATCCAACAATAGCACGGCCAGGGTGGGTAAATTAGCGGGGCCGCTAAAGATACCCTGCGTGGTGAGAGCGGTAAAACCCATGCGCCAGGCATTTAGGCGCGCTTTGGATTTACTTGACGCTACCGTTGAAGAAACCATGGTTATTGGCGATCAGATATTTACAGATATATGGGGCGGGAACAGGCTGGGCATGTTTACCGTACTTGTGGTCCCTATGCAAGGTAAGGAATTTTGGATGACTAAATTAATCAACCGGCGTCTGGAAAAAGTGCTGCTGGCCCGCATATCCCAATTGGTGTCTCATAAGGATAAACAGTATTATGTCAGATGAAGGGGGTAACCCGTGATGGGCGGCGGTGCGAATGGTGAAGGGGTGTTCGGCCAAAGCGCTATAGCCGGCGGCATGTCCGAAGCCGGCGTGGCTATCGACGGCCGGACCGTAGTATACGGTATTGTCGGCTGCCCGGTGGCTCACAGTTATTCACCGGCCATGCAAAATGCGGCGCTGCGCGAACTGGGGCTGAACGGGGTATACGTGCCATTGAGACCGCGCCCGGAAAACCTGGCGGAGGCCGTAGCCGGTCTGCGGGCGTTGGGTATGGCCGGGGTTAACGTTACCGTACCATATAAAGAATCCGTGCTGCCCTGTCTGGATGAATTAACTGAAACCGCCGTTCTTTACGGGGCGGTCAATACCATAATCAACCGGGAGGGCAGGTTAACCGGTCATAATACCGACGGGCCGGGTTTTATTAAAGATCTGCGGGAAGACCAGCGCTTTGATCCCTCCTGTGGCCCGACACTTGTTCTGGGGGCTGGAGGTTCGGCCCGGGCCGTAGTAGTGGCTCTGGTGCAGGCGGGCTGCCCGGAGCTGGCCCTGGTCAATCGCAATTATGACCGGGCTCGTGCGCTGGCCGAGTCTGTACGCGCTAAAACCGGCTTTTGCGTGCGCGTTTTGCATTGGCATACCGGCGACCGGTGCCTGGCCGATTTTGCCCGCCGGGCTGTGCTGGTGGTCAATTGCACCCCGCTGGGTATGTCCGGCCAAAACAGCGGTGCTTGGCCGCTGCCCGCCGGGTTGCCCGGCAGTGGTCAACTGGCGTATGATCTGGTATATAACCCGCCCGTGACGCCGTTTATGGCCAGGGCTGCCGGTAACGGCGCCCGGGCCGCCAACGGCCTGGGCATGCTGTTGCATCAGGGTGTTCTATCCCTGGAAGCCTGGACCGGTTTACCGGCACCCCTTGCGGTAATGCGGCGGGTACTGTACCGGCAGGCCGGTGTTGAAGTTTACTGAAAGGATGATCTATTTGCTGCGTTACCTTACAGCCGGGGAATCCCACGGTCCCTCCCTCACGGCTATAGTGGACGGTATACCGGCGGGTTTGTCCCTGCCGGCTGAGTACATAGACAAACAATTGGCCAGACGCCAGGGCGGATACGGGCGGGGTGGCCGGATGAGTATTGAACGGGACCGCGCCGATATAACCTCCGGAGTACGGGGCGGGCTGACTACGGGAGGCCCGGTAACGCTGGTGCTGGCCAATAAGGACTGGGAGAATTGGGGTCGGGTGATGGCGCCGGGGCCTGAAGCCGATCTTAAATCTCGCGCTGTAACGCGCCCCCGGCCCGGGCATGCTGATTTAACCGGAGCTGTCAAGTACGGGCACCGGGATATACGCAATGTGCTGGAACGTTCCAGCGCCCGGGAAACAGCGGCCCGGGTGGCCGCCGGCGCGGTAGCGCGACGGCTGCTGCAGGAATTGGGCGTTATACTGGTGGGGCAAGTGGTGCAAATAGGCGGCGTCAGGGCACATGCAACCGATTTGGATACGCAAGGGCCGGCCGATGCGGCGGCTGATTCCCCGGTATACTGCGCCGATCATACGGCTTCTGAAGCTATGGTGCGGGAAATAGACCGTGCTCGTGCCGAAGGAGATTCACTGGGCGGAGTTTTTGAAATCAAGGTTTACAACCTCCCCCCCGGCCTGGGCAGTTACACTCAGCGGGACCGCACCTTGGACGGACGGCTGGCCGGGGCGTTAATGAGCATTCAGGCTATCAAGGGCGTTGAGGTGGGCGCGGGTTTTGCCGCGGCGGCCGCCAGGGGCTCGGAACTGCACGACGAAATTTTTTACGAACCCGGCCGGGGTTTTTACAGGCGGACCAATAACGCCGGGGGCATTGAGGGCGGTATGTCCAACGGTGCGCCACTGCTGCTGCGGGTTGCTATGAAGCCCATTCCTACCCTATATAAACCGCTGCGCAGCGTGGATATAAAAACCAGACAGCCCTTTGATGCCTCGGTGGAGCGTTCGGATACCTGTGCCGTGCCTGCGGCCTGCGTGGTGGGCGAGGCCGTGGCGGCCTGGGAACTGGCCGTGGCGATGCTGGAGAAATTCGGCGGGGACACTATGCGGGAAATTAAGGAGAGAATAGCTGTCTACCGCGACTATGAAAAAAATTTTTAAAGATTAATATAGATTGTTTTTTAATCTGTGTGTATTCTTGTTAGTCAGAAAGGATGCTAATGAATAAAAATATTATTTTAATTGGCTTTATGGGTACAGGTAAATCATCCTTGGGCCGGCGGCTGGCCAGGCGCTTGGGTTATAAATTTGTCGATACCGACAGTGCCATAGAAGAAATAACCGGAAAAACTGTAGAACAAATTTTTCGCAAGGATGGCGAGATTAGGTTTCGCTCGGAGGAAAAGCTGTTGGTGCGCAAACTGTCCGGCCAGTCCGGGCTGGTAGTGGCTACGGGGGGCGGCATGGTGCTGGAGCAGGAGAATGTTGATTTGTTAAAACAAAATGGTGTGTTAATTTGCCTGCGGGCTGAACCCGAGGTTATACTGAAGCGGGTAAAAAACAAAAAACGCCGGCCGCTGCTAAGCAGGGGCGATCTCTTGGAGAATATTATTAAATTAACCAAAGAGCGGGAAAGCGCCTATGAAATAGCCGATTTTTCGGTGGATACCAGTAGACTTACCTTTGATGAGGTGCTGAATCAAATAAGAAAATTTTTACAGCAAGAAGGATATATAAAATGAAAGAGGTGCGCATCAATTTAGGCAACCGCTCCTATCGCATTATTATCGGCAGCGGCTTATTGGATCAAACCGGCGATTTGCTAGCCGGGCTGTCTTTGGGCCGCAAGGTTCTCCTGGTTACCAATAACACGGTCGGCCGATTGTACGCCGAGCGGGTAGTTGGCGGTTTGGTCCGGGCCGGCCTGAAAGTTATTCGGGCCGAGGTGCCGGATGGAGAGCAATACAAATCGCTGTCCAGCGCCGAGGTGCTTTATGACCGCGCTTTTGCCGCCGGTTTGGACCGGCGCTCGCCTGTGGTGGCGCTGGGCGGGGGTGTGGTGGGCGATCTGGCCGGGTTTGTGGCGGCCACCTATATGCGGGGCGTGCCTTTTATACAGATACCCACCACATTGTTGGCCCAGGTGGACAGCAGCGTGGGGGGCAAGGTGGCCGTGAACCATCCCCGGGGCAAGAATATTATCGGTGCGTTTTATCAGCCCGCGCTGGTCATTTCGGACACTGCCACGCTGTCCACTTTAGCCGGGCGTGAGATACAATCCGGACTGGCTGAAGTGATTAAATACGGAATCATTGGTGACGCGGCATTTTTTGCCTGGCTGGAGAAAAATATGCAACAAGTATTGGCTTTGGAGCCGGGGGCGCTGGCGCATGTTGTTGAGCAATCGTGTCTTAACAAAGCCCGGGTGGTGGAACAGGATGAAACTGAACAGGGTACACGGGCCATATTAAATCTCGGGCACACCGCAGGTCACGCCATCGAAGCCTTGGCCGGGTACGGCCGCTACAGTCACGGTGAGGCGGTGGCCATGGGTACTGCGGCGGCTGTCCACTTAGCGGTGGATTTGGGTGTACTGTCAAGGGAGGCGGCGCACAGCATTATCAATTTGTTGCAACGGGCCGGCCTGCCCATTACCGTACCGGCTGAGCTGGCTGACTCGGAATTGATTACTGCGATGTATGGAGATAAAAAAACCGTTGGCGGCGCCATAACCTTCATCGTTCCGGTGGGTATTGGCCGGGCGGCTATTCGGCCCGATACATCCGAGGAACAAATCAGCCGGGCTATTGCCAGAGCGCGGACAAGTTAGCGGTATAAATCCGCCCTATAAGTTTTATTTGCTATGATGGAATAATTTGTCGATAGATCTTTGGTTAAATATATTGTTATTTAGGTTTATTTTTTTTATAATTTGGATATCTGTTGATAATTAACATAATGAGCAATGAAACCTGAAAAGAGCAAATACTTCGAAAGAAGTAGACGCAAAGCTACGGACCTAAAGTTATATACCTGTAACGAATGTTGTTGGCATATAACCATGGCAGCCGGGCAGCCAGGTGCGGAATCGTATTGGTTCGCGCACTTTTTATTTTTTTAAGATATAGCAAGAAGGATAGTACATTATCGAAAAGATTCATAATTAATAGGGCGTCTTTATCGCTTATTGATGATGTCGAGGTATGTTAATATGAAGCCCGGTAAAAATTTTCTCGGTACCTGGTTAGTTAAAGAGAATATCATAACTGAGGCCCGGTTGGCCGAAGCGCTGAACGTGCAAAAAAAGGAAAGGGGCTTTTTGGGTGAGACGTTGGTGCGCCTGGGGTTTTGTACCGAGGATGATATTGCCAGGGTAGTTGCCAGACGCTCGGGAGCAGCCTTTATTTCACTGGAGAAAACCGAAATAGACAATGCCGCTGTGGCTGCCTTGCCGGTTGAAGCGTTAAAACGTTATAGGGCTCTGCCTATTGGTTTTAATGACGATAAACTGGTGGTGGCCATGCAGCACCCCAATAATATCATGGCTATTGACGACCTGCGCATTCTTACCGGTTTTGATATACAAGTGGTGGTGGCCCCCGATACTGAACTTGACGCCATGATCGAAAAATACAGCCGGGCCAATATGGATTTTGAGCAAGTTAAGGATGATCCGCAGGCGGATGAGCACATCACTATTGAGGCGGAGGACCAGACAACCAAGCCGGCAGTACAGTTAGCCAATATGATTATGTCTCAGGCGGTGAACGCCAAAGCCAGTGATGTGCATATTGAGTTATACGAAAATCAGCTGCGGGTGCGTTTTCGTATTGATGGTGTGCTGCACGATATTATGCAGCTGCCCAGAGCGATGCACGGCTCTTTGATATCCAGAATAAAAATTATGGCCAATATGAATATTGCCGAGCGCCGGGTACCTCAGGACGGTCGTATGTCTTTGAAAATTGAAGGCCGGAATATTGACCTGCGGGTAGCCTCACTGCCGGCCAGCTATGGTGAGCGGCTGACTTTGCGGCTGCTTAATCGCTCGTCCAATATTATTACTCTGGGGGATCTGGGCGTATCCCCCGGGGTGCTGTGTAAATATCGGGGCGCCATTGATCATCCTTACGGGTGTGTACTGGTTACCGGCCCCACGGGCAGCGGTAAAAGCACAACGCTTTATGCCAGCTTGGCCGCGCTTGATAAAGTGGCTAAAAATATTATTACTGTGGAAGATCCGGTGGAGTATCGTATGGATGGCATCAATCAAGTGCAAATCAACCCCAAGGCCGGTCTTACCTTTGCATCGGGGTTGCGCTCCATATTGCGCAGTGATCCCGACATCATTATGGTTGGAGAAATCAGGGACCATGAGACAGCCAAACTGGCTATTGAGTCGGCCCTTACGGGGCACCTGGTTTTTTCCACTTTGCACACCAACGATGCGCCGGGTTCCATCACTCGCCTAACGGAAATGGGCATTGAGCCTTTTTTAACCGCGTCGTCGCTGCTGTGCGTGCTGGCCCAGCGTTTGGCGCGGGTACTGTGTCCAAACTGCAAGGAACCTTATATCATGCCCCGGAATAAAATGCGGGATTTCCCGGACTTTCCCTTTGAAGAAAATGAAACTAAGGTCAGGCTGTACCGTCCGGTGGGGTGCATGCGCTGCAGCCATACAGGTTACCGGGGCAGAACAGGCATATACGAACTGCTTTTCGTCAGTGAAACGATACAAAATATGACCCTGGGACGAAAATCCTCCCGGGAAATTAGAAAAGCTGCCATTGCGGAAGGTATGGTGACACTGCGGCGGGATGGTTTAATGAAAGTTAAACAGGGTATTACATCGCTGGAGGAATTAGTGCGGGTAGTAGTGTAAAGCTGTGCAAGCAGGCTGCGCAGGTAGTGCTAATAAATGATTTCGTGATAAAACAATCTGTATCATTGTATAGTCTATCCTGAAAATAGCGCTGGGTAATTTCATCCTCTGATGGCGCCGTGTTGGCGGCGTGGTGGTATTTTAAAATATCCGGGAGGCAGCTATGGATTTAAATGATATATTGTTGCAAACAGTAGCCATGAACGGTTCAGACTTGCATTTGGCGGCCGGCATACCTCCGGTAGTGCGGATCAACGGGGAATTGCTCAGGCTTTCCATGCCCCGTCTGATGCCGCAAGATATTGAAGCGTTAGTCTTTCCCTTGCTTGAGCCCGAGCAAAGGAACCAACTGGAACAAAACCGGGAGCTGGATTTTTCTTATTCGGTGCCCGGCCTCAGTCGCTTTAGAGGCAACATCATGTGGCAGCGCGGTTCTCTGGGGGTTAATTTTCGGGTGGTAGCCATGCAAATACCTCTTTTGGATGAACTGGGCCTGCCGGGGGTAGTGCGGGATTTGATAATGCTGCCTCGCGGATTGGTGCTGGTTACCGGGCCTACCGGCAGCGGCAAATCCACCACTCTGGCGGCGCTGATCAATAATATTAATGAACAGCGCGGTTTAAACATTGTTACGGTGGAGGATCCTATCGAATATTTGCACAGTCATAAGCAATCAATAGTTAAGCAGCGCGAGGTGGGCAATGACACTCATTCTTACGCCGCCGCTTTAAGACATGTGCTGCGGCATGATCCCGATGTTATTCTAATCGGTGAAATGCGGGACACCGATAGTATTGCTATCGCGCTGACCGCTGCGGAAACCGGGCACCTGGTATTCTCTACCCTGCATACCCAGACGGCGGCTTTGGCCGTGCACCGCATAGTGGATGTATTTCCCGAAGGCATGCGTAATCAGATCAGGCAGCAGCTGGCCGATTCTTTACAGGGAGTGCTTGCTCAGCAACTAATACCGCGCCAAAATGGCCGGGGGAGGGTGGCTGCGGTTGAAATATTGCTTACGAACCCGGCGGTGCGGAATTTAATTCGCGAGGCTAAGGAACATCAGCTATACACTGTCATGCAAACCGGGCGCGGTGCGGGTATGCAAACTATGGACCAGTCCCTGGCCGAATTATGCCTGGCGGGTATCATATCAAGGGAAAATGCTCTGGAACGGTCCGTGGATAAAGTAGAGTTGGAAAGAGCGCTGCGCAAGCGGAATTATATGTTATAGTTGTTCGATTGCAGTTGAGAAAGGTATGATAGCATGCCCATGTACGCTTATGAGGCGTTTGACCGTACCGGGTTTCCGGTAAACGGGAAAATGGAGGCCGAGCACGAGCAGGGGGCTGTTGGCCGGTTGCGCAAAAGAGGCTATACAGTTGTTGAAGTAGCTGAGGTCAAGCAATCCCTGTTCAAGAGAGCCTTTGGCGGGCAGCGTAAAATTAAAATAGGTGAAATTACGTTTTTCAGCCGCCAGCTGGCCGCCATGATTTCAGCCGGTATACCGCTGACGCGTTGTTTATTTACTTTGCATGAACAGACCACCAATCCTAAATTGCGCGATATAGTTGGCGAAATTGCTCGCAATGTAGAGGGAGGTATGAGTTTATCCGAATCGCTGCGGGCGTACCAGGATGTTTTTTCTCCCATGTTTGTGGATATGATCAGGGCCGGGGAAGTGGGCGGCGCTATGGAAGAGATGCTTAAACGTCTTTCCGAACAATTGGAACGCGATAAAATACTGAGGGATAATATCCGGGCTGCTACTTTCTATCCCACGGTGGTAATTTTCTTTGCCGGCTTTGTTGTGCTTGCTATGTTATTATTTGTTGTGCCTATTTTCGTTGGTTTTTTCCCACCCGGCACTCCCCTGCCCCTGCCTACAAAGATAGTGCTTGCTTTGAGCAATTCCCTGCGCTTTTACTGGTATATCCATATATCTTTGCTAATGGCAGCTGTGCTGGGGCTGCGTTATTACATGGCCGGCAGTGCGGGTAAAAAAGCCTGGGATAAACTTAAATTCCGGTTGCCCGTGTTTGGCGACTTATTTAAGAAGGCCGCGGTAGCCAGCTTTTCCCGCACACTTTCCACCTTGCTGGCCGGGGGTATCCCGGTTTTGCAGGCGCTGGAAACGGCAGGTCCGGCCACAGGCAGTATGCAAATCACAGAGGCGGTGCGGCAAACCGGAGTGGGCCTTCAGGAGGGGCGTGGCATTGCCGTGCTGCTGCAAAAGGGCGGTTTTTTCCCGCCCATGCTGGTCAACATGGTAGCCATTGGTGAGGAAACAGGTGAACTGGCCGCGCTGCTTGGCAAGGTGGCCGGATTTTACGAAGAAGAAGTGGCTACTACCACCAAAGGGTTGACATCGCTGTTGGAGCCGGTGCTGCTGATAGTAGTCGGCTGTGTTATCGGGGGTATGGTGATCTCCATCTACCTGCCTATATTTACCGCCGTAACTTCGGTGGGGAGATAGAACAGTGATTGGGAAGGCGGTAACTCGGAACGCGGCAAATAACAATATGGAAGCGGCTATGGCCGAATACCTTCGCTGCCCTGATAAGCAGCACCTGCAATGGGTAGTGCGGGCAGGTTCCCGCCTGGTGCACCATTTTGCCAATTTGTATGCACCTGGCGGTTCTAATGAGGATGTGGCGCAGGGTGGTCGGGTTGCTGTTTTATAGAGATATGACCCAGAATGAGGTGGCCGAAGAGCTGGGCATCAGCCAGCGTAAGGTATCACGAATTTTACATAAAAGCCTTGCTATGATGGCTGAGTTTATATCAGTGTTCAATAAACGACCGTGATATGATGCCAGTATTTATATATCTCATTTGTTAGAAGCATTAATAGGAGTTGGTAGCTGCTTATGCGGTTTTTAAAGTCTTCCGGCGCGGTGGGCTTGGAATTGGATACGGGAATTATCCGAGTAGTGGAATTAAGCGGGGATAAACACGCGCCGTCACTGGTGGCGGCGGGGGAAATAGTCATCCCCGAAGACGCTGTATCCGAAGGGGTGGTGGCGGATGTTGACGCGGTAGCCCGTGCCTTGGAGGAGTTATGGGCTAAAACCGGCATTGGCAGCCGTGAAGTGGTGCTGGGCATATCCAATCAGGGTGTGCTGATGCGGCTGGCCGGCTTTCCCAAAATACCGGACAATAAACTGACTCAGGCGCTGCGCTTCCAGGCCGGGGAATACTTTCCCATACCGCTTGCCGAAATGGTGTTTGACCACGCGGTAGTGGGTGAGTTGGACGGCGATAACGGCCCTCAATTGCAAATACTGCTGGTGGCGGCCAGGCGGGAATTACTTGATAAAAGTCTGCAGGCGGTACAACAGGCCTCTTTAATGCCCCGGGTGGTGGATGCCGCTCCCCTGGCTTTGCTGCGCACATTACCCGCGGAGCGGTTGACAGACCCGGTGCTGCTGGTTGATATATCCAACGGGCTTACCACACTGCTGCTGGTGGCCGGTGGTGTGCCGCGCTTCGCCCGGGTGATACCGCAATCTCTTAAATCTTACGCCCGGGAACTGAACAAACCGCTGGACAAGTTGTTGGGGACGGTACGCCAGGCGGCCGCGGCATTGCAAGAGGATCTGCTTTCCACAGGACGGGCCGCGGAGCGGGGCCGGCCCGGTTACTGTCCGGAGCAGACCCGGGCGGCAGGTGAGGAACGGCCGATTTACAAGCCGGGGGATAACAGTATGGACAGTGGGCCGGCTTTTAATTTAGAGAAAACTGTGGATAAAGGGCAAGCCCGGCAGGAAGGGAGGCCTCCGGTCAGCGGCCATGGCATTGGCGGATGGCCTTCGGTTGGTGAGTATGCATTGGGGGCCGGGGCGATGGCCGTTGAGCTGACGGGTGATTGGGAACTGGCGCTGGCCAATGAAATACGCTCCTCCATCGGCTATTACATTGCCCAAACCGGTGCGGCTGCGGTGGACGCCGTGATTATCAGCGGTCGGGGCGCACGGGTGGCGGGATTGCCCGAATTTTTGCAGACCGAAATTGATGTGCCGGTGGAGATTATTAATCCGCTGATCAATATTAAAGCTCCTGGCCAGGTTAAGGGTGTGGATCTGCAGCGCAAAGGGCCGGACTTTGCCGTCAGCATCGGGCTGGCTCTGCGCGGACTGGAGGAGTAGCCCTTGTATATTAAAATAAACCTGCTGCCCCCGGAAATAAAGGCTCGCTGGGAACAGGAGCGTAAAAAACGCGCCGCACTGATCACAGCAGTTGCTGTGCTGGCGATTTTTATAGTGTTATACGGCGTGCTGCTGCTGGCCACGCTGCAAGTACGGGCCGGGGCGTCCCGGCTGCAGCAGGAGCGCGCGGAATTGGAAAGCAAATTCCCCGCTCTGCGGCAATATGCTCGATTGCAGAATCAGGTTAAGGAAGCCGAGGGGTTAATTAATGAAGCGGTAGGGATTACTCCGGAGTGGGCATCTGTTTTAAAAAATATCGGGTTGTACATACCGGTGAACGTGTGGCTGACAGACCTTTCCTTCACTAAAGAAGAGGATAAACCAAAGACAGGTTCTAATACCGATAGTAATACAACAAACAATCAAACTTCCGCCAATAACCTGCCGGATGATGTCCAAGAGCTTGCTCAGACGATACAGGGGCTGCAGGGTGATGACAATCAGCCCCGCTCTGCAGCCGAGACCTGCGGCGAGCTGATTATCAGGGGCTATGCTTTTGAATATGCGGCAGTTACCAGTTGGCTGGAGCAAATTCGCCGCATACCGGAGCTCATCAATGTGAACTGCCGGTTTTCTTCCCGGGAAGATCTGAACGGAGAACCGGTCATTCGGTTTGAAATAAAAGCCGGGGTGCTGGCCGGGCAACCCGCCGGTTAACTGTAAACCCGAGCAGCCAAGGTAAGGTGATTATACTGTGACTAAATCAAAGCGCTCCCGTGAGGAACTGCTGGCCATTGGCCTGGGGGCCGTCGCTGTGATACTGATGGCATTTTTAATGTACAACCAGCTGACCGCATTGAAAACCGGGTATGCCGACATAGCCGAAGAGAGGGCTTCCCTGAATCAGGCCCGGGTTTTTTACCGGGAGTTGAAGCAGTTGGAAAGCCAGGCCGCTGAAATGCGCCGGCACCTGGCCGGGCTTCAAAATGCGCTGCCAGGTGATCCGGGGGAAGATTTATTGATCAATGATATTAGTAATACTGCCACGGCCACCGGCAGTGAACTGCTCCAAGTGCAATTTGCCGAAAGGGTGACCCAAAAGAAATATGTGGAAATGCCCTTAACCATTGCTCTTGCGGCAAATTACCAGGGAATGCTTGATTTTCTGGACCACTTGCAAAACGGTTCCCGGGCTATGCGCATAGAAGAATTTGCTATCAGCGGGGGCGATCAAACATCCCCGTTTATCAACGCCGATATTACGATCACAGCTTTTTACACTGATTAGGGTTCCTTATGTTACATCTTTGAGATGCGGAAGGAGCAGTAAATCGTGCCGCTAGGAAATATAAATATTGACCGGGAGCAAATAAACAAATATGTGCTCAAAAACAAAAAAAAGATCATCATTGCCGGTGTTTTATTAGTGGCCGCTTTAATTGCCTTGATTATGCTTTTAAAACTAAATTATAAGTTCATTGATCAGAACAGGGGTGAGCAGCTTCAGCAGCCAGACAGTGGAACTGCCCAAAATCCGGAACGCGAGGCCGTTAGTACATATTTGCCGGACACCAGCCGCCGGCTGGAAGATAGCAGCAAGCTTCGGGATCCCTTCAGCAGGGGCATGGTTTTAAAGGGCATTATTACGGGCGGCAGCGGTGGAAATTTGGCCATCATTGAAGCAGGCAATACTGTCTTTGTGGCCGGACCGGGCGATGAAATAACCGGGGGCTGGCAAGTAGCGCAAATAAAACGCAGTGCCGTTATTTTAAAAATGGGCCTGCATAAATTGCAGCTGGAATTTAACGGGCGGGTAAAGGATCTAACTCCCCAACCGGCTCCGGCCAAAACAACAACCAACCAGCCGGCGGCCGGCACAGCAGATGCGGAGCGGGGAAAGGCCGGAACAGCTGGGCCCGCCAATGATAATGCGGCGGGGGATAAAACATCGCCCGGCGACACAGCCGAGCAGCCTACAGCCGGAATACCCGGTGCAGTATCCGAACCGACGGTTGAACAGAAAACAATTTCCCGGGCTGCGCAGGGAGTCGATCAAGTGGATGACCGGTCATCTAACTCGGCAGACAAAGAAGGTGTTGACGAATGACCGGCAAAATTAAAGAGCGTGTTTATGCATATGAGGGTTTGTTTAAAACATTATTAATACTTATAGTTGCTGCAGCGCTGTTGTTTGGCTGCCCGGTTTTGGCCGACGGACCGGTTATCGTTGACGGCTTGGCCGGCGGCTTGGGCAATAGTGTCTTACTGCCGGCTTGGGCCGCCACTGATTACCCGGTGGCCTCTGCTCAGACAGTAAATAATGAACGGATATCCCTGGACTTTCGGGGTGTGGATATCCGGGATGTCTTATCCGCGCTGGCCATTAAAATGGGCGTGGATATCATAATGGTGGATGCCGAGCCTGTACAGATTAATTTTAAGGCTAACAATATCACCCCCCTGCAGGCTATGGAACTAATCATTGAGGGCCGTGGGCTGACCTATTTGCAGAATGGCCAAATCATGCTTGTGGGCAGTCCGGGCATACTGCAGGATAATTTCTTTGACCAGATGATCTTGACCCGGTTTAGCCTGTATCACGTACCGGCGGATAAAATGAAGGAACTTATAGGCGCCTTGGGGGTGGAGCAGATCAGCATCACTGTGGATACCAACCAAAATCTGATTTGGGTGCAGGGAACCGCCCAGGTGCTGAAAAAAGTGCGTGAGTTGATTTATGCGGTGGATATTGAAGAAAGCCGGCTTTCCCTGGATTATAAAACACTGACGCTGGATCAGATATCAGCGGACACAGCTGTAGAAATGCTTAAAAGTGCCGGTATTGAATTAAAACGCTACGTAAAGCTGAACAACAAGCTTTTGGTGTTTGACAGTGAGCTGTTCGCCCGCTGGGATAGGATTGAGACACTGGTCAAGGCAATGGATATACCGGATGCGAGTAAACGAAGGGCATTTGTTTTTCAGTTGAAAAATATTACGGCCGGTTATGCGGCTGAGAGACTGGCGTCATTTGACTTCGGTGAAGATATTAAAACAATAACCTACAACTACGATAAATTTGGCAAGGAATTATTGGTTATTTGCTCCGCACACCTGGAAACCCAGGTGCGCAGCGCCTTGGTCAGCCTGGATACCACACGCCAGAAAACCAGGGTACCTGTACTGACGGCCACCGGGGAAGGAGCGTACCAAAGCTTGAATGCCAGACGAAGTCTGCTGAGCGAGCTGTCCGGCATTTCGCTGGCTAACTTCCATATTTCCAGCAATCTTTCGGGAAATAGCAAAAATCCTGAATACGTGCTATGGGTGGAGGAGACACCCGATAATGCAAAGCTGGTGAGGGATTTGATCGGGGAGATGGGCGGTGGTTCCGAAGGCGGAGAAGGCGAAAAAGACAAGGATTAGGGATTGATTGATAAATAAACTGGTTTTTTAAAAAAAATATCAAGGATAGTGTCTAAGATGCGGTTTAGCAGGTATAACGTAATTAGACGTAAATCCATTGACTTACTTTGTTAGATTGTTTTGGAATTTCATATGTGAGGAGGTGAAAAGGATGTTTCAAAAAATAAGCTACGCGCTGAGGAACCGTAAAGGCTTCACTCTGGTGGAACTGATGGTGGTTGTGGTGATTATTGGTATTTTGTCGGCGATTGCGGTGCCGGTGTATAACAGAACAACAGATAAAGCGAATCAAGCTGCAGTTGAAGCTAATTTAAGGACAATTGACGGTGCAATTATGCAGTGTCAAGCCAGTGGGGATGTGACTGACGTAACTCAAGCTGATATTGATACCGAGTACTTGCAAGCGTGGCCAACGGGACCCGATGATGTAAAGTATACTGTTTCAAGTAGTAATAGGGCCACGGCAACAAAAGATACAGCTGGTTTTGGTATGGTAGCGGAGACTAGCTATACATTAGACACGCTTCCTTGGAAAGTAACTGAAGAAGATAAAGAAGATTAGGCATGCGAACTACGCAAACCATGGAGACGCTTTTTGTGGCTGAAAAACTTATGCTCGGGCAGGTTTGGGACTTGGCTTGCGCCATTCCCAAAAGCTACTATAAGGAGTCTGTCTTTCACTAAGGTAATAGATTAATATAATAAAATATTTATTATAAAAAATCCCCTCCGCAACGAATCAGGCAGGGGATTTCTTTTGCCCGAGAGGTTTCAAAAAGCCTAATACTACAGCGTAATTATCTTTGAATTAGGCAGTATTTAAGAGTTCATCTTTATTTTCCGATAAAATTATAAGTTTTCCCACTGAAACTGGGATATTTTCGTCTGTGAAAAATTTCATAGCCCTGCCTTAATAAAATAGGTTTCTTCTCGTGCTGTAATTGACGCATATTCTAAACAGGCTTTAATATCTTCATGTGAAAGGCGTGGATATTAATAAGATTTAATAAGAATTTGCCTTTATTCCAATACAAGAGTAGCTAATTAACTAGCTACTCTTGTGGATTATTAAATGTTAAAAACTCATTCCTTATGACCTTAGGGATATAAATGCCTGGTGCAACTTGCCGGTTATCGGCCCCGGTTTTCCGCCGGCGATGGTTTGACCGTCGATATCAACCACGGGGATGACTTCCGATATGCTTCCGGTCAGGAAAACCTCGTCGGCCGCTATCATATCCTCAAATTTAAAAGGTTCCGGTCGGATATGCATACCCATGCCTTCGGCCAAATTCAATATATGCTTCCGCGTAATGCCGGCCAGTATTCTGTTGTTTGCCGGGTGGGTCATCAAGGTACCGCCTTTGTATATAAATATATTACTTGAGGTGCACTCCGTAACTGTACCATCGTCCATCACAAATACAGCCTCAGCGGCCCCGGCCCTATGGGCCTTATTCTTGGCCATCACGGCTGCCGCCAGCGAGGTTGATTTTACGTGGCACATTTGCCAGCGGAATTCGGGGCAGGAGATTATGTTTACCCCCTGGATGTATGTTGATTGGGGAATGTCGGGTGTGCTGCGTATCGTAACCAGCAGGTTGGGCCGGATGTCAGGATCATATAAATGGTTTCTGTGGGCGGTGCCCCGGGTGATTTGGATGTATATTATGGCCTCTCTAATTTCGCTTTGTTCTAACAGGTCACTGATTATTGCATTCAACTGCTTTTTGTCCCAAGGCAATCCTATCTCCAAAACGGCCGCGCTCGTTTCCAGACGCTTAAGGTGATCATCCACAGCGAACATTTTACCGTCGTAAGTCCTGACTACTTCGTAGATACCGTCCCCAAAGTTGTAACCCCGGTCGTTAATTGATATATGAGCATTATCGAATGACCCGACCCATCCGTTTAAATATACCAGTTCTTGCATCTAATATTCCTCTTTTCATATTTATATTCACTAGAGTAATTAGTTAGACATATGTCACATTGTTCCTTCATCAACTTTGCAAGATGTAACAGGCATTAAACTTAAGGTTTAAACAAACTTATTAGATAAGCTAATTAGTAAACTTTGTTTGATAACGGCGGCTTATCGCTGACCCTGGTGCGTCCTGTGACGGCGGCGACTATAACATATTGCATGCGGCCGGTTCTTTTGCTTTCCAATCTGATACTCCCGCCTACGACCGGCTTTCCCTTGCCGGAAAACCTAATGTAATCGAGTGGAAAATTAGAAAATGCCAGATCTATCCCGACAGGCAACTGCACCATGACAGAGTTGCCGTTGCCTGTCGGGGCAACAATTCCATATTTATCGTCTGCTAAATACAGCCTGATATAAAAATCGTCGGAATCCTTAACCAACGCTTCCTGAGCTACCGACCGGATATGCTGCTGTAACTGCATGCATTCGGCATGCAGTTGATAATTTGTCAGACAGTTGTTCATGGAGGGGACAGCTATAGCCATGATAATGCCCATAACTAAGATAATGATAATGAGCTCGATTAATGAAAAGCCCTGGTTTTCTACGACTATATCTCTATTGCCTTGCATATCAACGCATCCTTTTATGTCATAAAAGCTATCCTATTAAGGTAATTTCAACCATAAGGATATAAAAACCTTCTAACTGTCGATCTTGGGAGGCTATTTTATTTGTTTATCTATCTTGGAAAAGCTTAAAATTCTTTTCTTTCGGTATGCTTTGTCATTGCGAGCGCAAGCGAAGCAATCCCAAACTGTGTAGACAGCCCAACATAAGATGGCCACGTCGCTTTGCTTCTCGCAAAGACAAACTAACGATATTCTCATCTTTCTATAGTGCTGCGCAAGCGGCATGGATGTATATGTAAAAATATAAGTTATGTGGTAGTGCCAGGGAAATACTTATCATGTATGCAGGGATTATTTGATAACTGTTGTATAAATTAAATCATATAGGTAAAATTGGTGGATAAAAAGTCACTCTTATTCATGTATATTTTCCTTATTATAGGGGGGATATATTGCTTGCCGATAAACGGGGATTCATCATCATGGAAGTGCTTAGCTCAATATTGATATTGAGTATTTGCATTGTTGCCATATCATTTGCTATTACCACTTCAACCAAACAGTTAGCGGTGTCTATGCAGCGGTTAAAAGCGATAGAGATGGCCCATGGAAAGCTGGAGGAAACAATCGGTACGGAATTTGAAACCATTACCTCGATTCCCAGAACAGATTTTCCGGCTTCCAATGGCAGTTATCAATATAGTGTATACGTCCAGAATGATAATGATTGCAGATATTTAAAAAGAATCCATGTCACGGTATATTTCACCGAATCAATATCCGGTCTTGAAAAAACGGTAGCTATTGTCGGCGCCAGGGCCAAAAGGTGATGCGTTATGCCAAAAGTTTTAAAAAATGATGGCTTAACTCTGATAGGATTGTTAACGGCTATGTTTCTAATTATTCTGGTTTTGAGTACCGCAAACTCCTTGTTTGTCTTTGGGATAAAAGCATACTATTTAAACCTGGATAGATTGGAAGTACAGGAAAACCTGCGAGTTGGGCTGGACAGAGTTTCCCGGGAACTCCGCCAGGCTGTTCGAATTACAACTATTGAAGATCATATGAGAGGGCGGCTTACTTTTATAGATCTAAAGCAAGATGTGATATCTTATCGAATAAGTAAAAGCGGTGATACAGAAGCAGTTTATCAATTAATTCGCTCCAGCGACGGGTCCGGCCATAATTCGGTAGCCAGATACATCACAGGGATCAATGTAAAACCTGCTAATGCGGATCAAGATGTTCGAACTGTTCATTTGAAGCTAACCGGAGAAAAGGGCGGCAGTGGGATAATGGACGTTAGTACGACTGTTACGCTAAGAAATTGGACGCGGGAGATGGAGTTGTGAAAGGGCATTCAGGCGGCGAAGATGGACAAACTTTAATTTTAGTAATGATGATTACTACTGTTCTTTTTATATTAAGCATTGCCTTGGGAACTATGACTTTAATGGTTTACACAAATGTAATAAGACAGGAAGAGTATATCAAGGCGCAGTGTGCGGCTGAGGCCGGTATTGAAGAAGTCATTGCCTTAATTAAGGAAAACGCTGAGTTGTCTGATGACAATAAAGAAAGAAAAATTGATGATGGCATTACCTATTCATTCGAGCTTCCTCCTGAAGAAAAACAGGATATTGGCAACTCCGTATCGATTAATTCTATGGGACGATGTCAAAGCGATGCCGGTGAACTGCTGGCTCAAAAAACATTGCATTGTACAGTAGCAGTATTTGGTGCGGAAGATTATTTAAAGGGATTGACTATACTGCCCGTCCAACCGGCTAACTTTATTATGCAGGGCGGTATAACAATAGATGGCAATATGGTGCTAAATGGCAGTGTGGACATTCCGGACACTGCGCAAATCACTGGTAGTATTTATGCCAGCGGCCAGGTGACGGGTGATTGCGACGGTCAAGTATATGAAAATTACGATTACATACCATCTTTCCCCGAACTGGATAAGGATTATTATTTGCAGAAGGCAGTGGAAGAGGAAAACGGACATGTTTTTTATGACAGTGTAACCTTTGAAAATTTTGACGATTCATTGCCGCTGCCCGGGGAAAGAACCGGGCAATCTTATAATATAGCCAATTGCAGCGGCTTTTATTATATTGATGGAAACGTTGCTATTTCGGGTGAATATCAGGAAACAGCACTAATTTTTTCCACTGGTGATATTAATGTGTTGGGGGAGTTAAGAAGCAGGGATATCGAAGAAGAAAACTTTGGTATTAATAAGGCCGGCTTAGCCCTGATTAGTCTTGGGAATGTAGATATCAATAATAATCATGTATATGCCAACATCATTGCCGGAGGATCTTTGAGTGTACAAGGCGGCGCAAAACTACACGGTGCGGCCTGCGTTGGCGGCTTGATGATCCATGAAAATGATGCTGTGGAGACGGGTCTATTTGAAATATATCCTGTCTGTGGTCCTGTGCCGATAGACGGTGCTATAACGGTAAATGTTGAAACAAAATCATGGAAGGAATCGCGTAGGGTTTTCTAACAACACTAATCGTTTACTATTGCCGCCGCTATGGCGGCTCCAACTCCCGAGCCATCTGGTGATGTTTAGCTTATTTGCATAGCCGGGCATTAATTCATACAGGAGCCGTCAATAGCTATGGTGTGGTATTCATCAAGGTGCGGATCAATGTGCTTTATTGTGCCGGTATATGTAGATAAACATTCGCTCGTTGTCAAATTCTACAACGTCCTTAAAATTCAATAGCGTACAGCTCCTAGCAGGCATGGTATCTCAATTGCGCCTCGTTTTGACAGAGGATGCTTGGAAATGGATAAGGAAAGAAAATTCAGGCAGGAAAAATAAACCGGTATTTAGAAAACAGGCGGTTATATGGTAAAATATAAATAGAAAGAGTGAGCGAAAGCAATGCCCAAAATAGACGTACCCCTAAAGAAACTAATTGAGCTCAGACCGGCGGACTGGGCCAGGTATTTGCTGCCGGGCTGCCGGGAAGAGTGGGTAACAAACTTCAAGACGGACTATACCCCTAAGAAAGAATCACGGCTGGACAGCGTGCTGGAGATAACCGACCCCGGCGGGCTATACCTGCTGAACTTTGAGCCGATGGGTTACCGCGACAATGCATTGCCGGCTAGAATGCTGCGTTATAGAAGCGACATATGGGAGGCCACCCTGACGGAGGGCAAGGGGACACCATCTATACGGCAAGTAGTGATGTTTTTCTACCGGGAGAACGATAACGGTCAGCACATACTGCGGGATAAATGGGACAGAGGTATACTTGAATATACCTACGAAGTGATCAGAGTGTGGGAACAGTGCAGACAGCCGGTGATAGAAGCCAAATTGATAGGGTTATACCCGTTGCTGCCGTTGATGAGGGGCGATAACGAACAAGAGACTCCCGAGCAGGCACTAAAAGAGTGCATAGATGTAGTGCAGGAAGTGGAAGACGAGGCTCTAAAACTGGATCTTTTGGCAGTGATGGCTGTAATGGCTGGCGGAAGGTTTCCGAAGAAACTGGTACTGTCGATGATAAGGAGGGAAATGATTATGGCGTCACCGATTTTCCAGGAGTGGGTCAAAGAAGAAAGAGCGGAAGCTAAACTTGAGGGCAAACTTGAGGGCAAGTTTGAGGGTAAATTTGAAGTTGTCAGAGCTGCCTTAAAAAAAGGTTTTCCTATAGGTGACATAGCAGAAATAACCGGACTGTCCCTTGAGGCCATACAGAAACTAAAGAAAGATCTGGAAAATTAAAAAGACAGGTACCAGGCACATAAACTTATTAACTTATTATCACATGAATGATGTGCCCCTTTGCCACATAGCTATGGCAGGGGGCATTCTTGCATTTTTCGAGGCACGAATGGATGCTCAAGGCAATGCACTTATCCACGGTGCGGCCTGCGTTGGCGGCTTGATGATCCATGAAAGTGATGCTGTGGAGACGGGTTTTGAAATATATCCTGTCTATGGTCCTGTGCCGATAGACGGTGCTATAACGGTAAATGTTGAAACAAAATCATGGAAAGAATCGCGTGAGGTTTTCTAACAACACTAATCGTTTACTATTGCCGCCGCTATGGCGGCTCCAACTCCCGAGCCATCTTTAGTAAGTTTTATAGTAATTAAGTCCGATTTATCTTTAAAGATATTTTTTAAGGTGGTATACAGCTTATTTGCATACCCTGGCATTAATTCATATAAAGAGCCGTCTATAGCTATGGTGTGATGATTTTCAAAATGCGGATCAATATGCTTTATTATGCCGGTGTATGTTGCCGCCACAATTTGTATGGAACGGATAATTACGATGGATGCAATGGTTCGCAGGGTGATCCGCTCCTCCAAAAGGGAATTGTTGATTTGGCAGGTTGTTTTAAGCCACTGTGCAACGTCAGTTAAGTCCGGGCTTTCGTCCGCGAGCAATCCGGCTATGTCTTCAGCTTTAATTGCATACGGTGTGAAAAATATTTGCGGTCGGTTGGACGCAAACAGTAAATTTTGGTTGATAAAATCTTGAATAATTATTCTAGTCAGTTCACCTATATATTGGCCGCCAATCATCTTTTCCAGGCGCTGTTCACCGGGTATCCGGCTTTGCTTGTCTAATTGCATGTCATAATCAGTGGCCGGAAGTTCATTAAAATTACCCGATTCCATATTAATAATCATTGGTTGGCCGGTAAACGGGGAATTGGGCTCGATATAACAGGTATTATGGCCGGTGCCGCATATTGACCCCATATCAGTATGCCGGTCACCATAAGACGATGTTAGTAAAGTGCCTACCGTGTCGTTGATAATAGCTTGGGGGATAACCTGTTTTAAATTTTTGCTGGCCAGCGCCTTTTGCAGTATTTCTGTGATATCATGGCCTTCAACACCAGAAGTTTGGATTTCCTTGGTCCATTTAATCAGTATGGCCCGGTTAACACTTATTTGTCGACTGGGAAAGGAGAAAGTGAAGCCGAGAGGATAAGTAAGACCGGGTGACAGCATGGAGGCTATATGCCCGGCAATAAATTCAAACAGATCTTGACCGGTAGCCTCCCGGGAAGTAAAGTCATAGCCTTTTCCCCGGTCCCGCAAAGGAAACAAATGACGCTTAAGCGTTTGGTACTCCCCGTTTCCTTTTATCTCGACCGTCAATATGCGTACATTGGTGCCGCCGAAATCAATGGCTGCGTAAATACCTTTTTCTTGGCCTGTAGGCTTTGCCAAAAAGGATGGCAGCATTTTTAAAGAACTGTCTTTTCCTGCAAGGCCGTCCGTCATGGCTTTTTTAAAATTATTGGCAATGTCAATTATTTGTGGCTCGGGGAGAATAAAGCCGGCTCTCAGTATTCTTACAGCGTTTACTAATTCATGCATTTTAAACGCCTCCCGTAAAGCGGTGTCTGTAATATCTAATTTGTATATTTTTAGTTTTGCGTTATTGAGGAGTAGTCCGGAAGGCTGGGCAAATCCTTCCAGATCTTTATTATATGCGGAATGTACTTTGATATTAACACTTTGATGTACTAAGCGAAACTTTTAATCTTCACGACAACTGGTCATAAATTCACTAGCCCCCACAATGTGGAAAACCCGTTAATTTGCTTAATATAACGGTGTTAACTTGGGCTTTTATTAGATAGCAGAACTCCCCCCACTCCCACGTTATCGCGCTCCCGTTCCTCGATTAGTACAATAATGGACTGTTCCGGCAGTTTAATTATTTCACTGGCGGTTTTAGTTATTGATTTAACCAGTTCAGCTTTTTGCTCCTTGGTTAACTTGGGGCCGTCCACGGTAATTACCGGCATAATAAATTGCTCCTTTATTATTTTTAATGTCATTATAGTTTATCTTATGTCGGTTGGCTATACATTGCAGTAATTGTACACATCCATTTAAAATCTCCATATGTAAAAACTTTCTGTTTTCTTTTAAATCTAAATTTACCACATATTTATTCACTAAATGCATAACGTATTGCCACACCCGGTGTACCTACTTCTTCTTCCTTAATTGCTCCAATATTTAATATTGCTATTTCAGAGCTTATTTCGTATTCCTGTCCGTTATATTCCCCATGTATAGTATACTTCAGTAGTTTTGGTCCACTTTTTTCAAAAGTTAAAGTAAAGTGTGTATCCTCAGCATAGGAGCCCAAAAGGTTTTCCTGGGTCCCATCTTTTTTAGAATGCATTAATACGCCGGATTCCGTCACATATAATTCCCGGGTATCTACAAACCCTTCACAACCTTCCTCTCCAGGTGAGGCAGGCGTATTTTTTAATATAATTAAGTAAGAGGATGAACGAATTTTACATCTTATACTTTCAATAATCTCTTTAGATAACAGAACATTTTGTTGAACCTCTCTTTGTTTTGCTGCTATATCTATGGATCTTGTAGCGTATGAATAAAAAGGATATAAAACAGCCAGCACTATTAGTAGAATAGCGGAAGCCAGCATTAATTCTATAAGGGTTAGACCTCGTATATTCTTATGAAACAATTCTTGAATAACTGGATACCTCCTTGGGAAAAATGCCAGACTTGGCATTTTAGCTTCCTGATGTGTCCTTCATAATATAAGAACTAATTTTAGCATTACGCTCTCCATTTTTATAGAAAACAATGACAGTTACTTTATAACCTTCCACTTCTTTACCTTCAAGAGCAAATGTTACATTATCTTCAATGTAGTAATTACCTGGTTCAGTTTCATCGTAAATATATAACTCATTCGGATTATATATGCGTTTTAAGCCTACATCGTTATCATTAATGTCAACGTACAGTCTTTCTATAGATTCCTGTGCCTTGGCTACAGCCTTACTCTTATCTCCCATTAAAAAGATATTTTCATAATTCCACCCAAAAACGAAAGTAAAGCAGACTACAGTGATTGTTAAAATGGCCATAGCTACCAGAACTTCTACTAAAGTAAATCCCTTTATACATGTACCTTTTTGATATAAACCTTTCCGTTTCATTGTTGTATCCATATTCCTCCCCTACTATCACCTTGAATGGGATCTTCAGCAGGTTCTCCATTGCCTCCTACAATAGGAATAGGAAAATTTTCAGTTGATATGGGGATATAAGATACCGCTGCCCTATTTCCGTTCCCGCCGTCAAAGGTTTTGGATACAACAGCACCATGTATATCTGAACTGCCATTGACTAAAACATCCGCATTGGGTGCATAAACCACACCCTGAAATGCACTTGCATTGCCGATGAAAGATACACTTTTGCCGGCAGCGATGATACCTCCCACATTGGGCATACTAGAACTACCTTGGATAGAAATAGTTGCATTATTATTAGGCGCGTAAATAAACCCTTGATATACTATATTACCGGGAGCGTCAACCTTCTTGCCTTTGGTGTAAATATTGCCAATTAAAGTAGAATTGCCTGCCAATTTTAATTCGGCGTTTTGATTGGAAAGATGGATATTCCCTTGTAGATGAGCGGTTTCAATTTCAACTTTTGTACCTTTTGAATATATATTTGTTATAGTGCCGGTAACAAGTGATCTGCCGCCATTATATTTAATGATTGCATTATCGTTGGATGCATAAACGTTGCCATGATGAGATACACCATTGAAATTAATGCTAGTTCCATTAGTCAAAATATCGCCTAAAATATTAGTAGAATTACTTGTATTTATATCGGCGATAGGAGTGTAAATGGATCCCTTAATATCATTTGATGAACCTATGCTGATTGATCTACCTCCAATATTTAGGTCTCCTGTCATGGTAAAGTTACTGTTGGTAATAAAAGTTGCGTTGGGAGCATAAACAGAGCCATCCAAATTATTTGATGAACCTATGCTGATGGAATTTCCGCCAATAACCAAATCACCTACCATAGTGGATGCATTATTAGTTTTAAAAGTTGCGTTTGGGGCATATAAGCTGCCAAAAAAATTAGAATCGCTTCGTCTATTTGTACTAGTTCCCTCATACAATACAGTTAATCGATTATAATCTCCGCCAGCGTTGACATCCATAAAACCATCCAGGTTTCTATCAACAACTAAAAATAAATTTCCTTGACCGGATAACTTAATATTACCCGAACCGTTGATATCTTGAATAACTGCGGTCGTATCGCCGTTTAAGGCAAACGTTAATGTTTTGTCCCAGCTAAAACTAATTTTGCTATAAACATTTACTTTACTAGGATCAAGGGACTCTGTTGTGTTATTGTTTATATTCAATTGTTCGGGTACACTACTACTTAAATCAGGATAACCAGGATAGTTCGGATAATCGGGATAGTCAGGGAATGTTGGCAAGTCGGGAATATCTGGGACAGCGGGCAACTCTTTTTCAGGAGTAAAGTGATTAACTCCCTGTGTTTGATTTGGTTTGTTAACACCTGCACCAGGGCCAAGGGATAGGATGCCCGGATATTCTCCAGCATTTGTTATTTTGCAGTTTGTGGAATTTCCCAATTCGACATAACCTGAATTTGTCCCTACAGGTCCTTTAATTCTGGCGCTTCCATCAAGTGTAATATCATCTTGTGTAAAAACAGCATAATCAAACGCATAACTATCACCATTGTTTGGATCACTCGGGTCAACAGGCTTTCCTCCTACAGCAGTCCAACCGGGCAGAAAATATGTTAAGTTATCGGCGGTACTCCGGGCGCCTTGCGTTCCTTCAACACGCCCCTCGGATTCTATTTGTAACCCTTTCTTTCTTTTCCCATCAACCACTTCATCAACTTCAAATATTTTGACTTTTAATGAATAATCTTCATCACCAGGTTCTCCTTGCTTTAAGTTATTCAAGTCCCCGTAAAATTCAATAGGAAAATCTTTATGAGGGAAAAAACCTTTTGTATAAAGTAATCCTAACGCTGCTTCCACACCGGATCTGGCAAAATAATATGCCTGTATTTGGTTGGCATTTCTTGCCGCATGAATCGTCCGAGAGGAACCGGCATGCCAGAATACACTACTAATTAATATAGCGACAGCTCCTATAACTAATGTCAAAGCCATGGCCATTCCTTTTTCAGATTTCAAGTGTGTTATTAACATGATATCTCCCCCCTAAATGTTCCCCCTATTGTTGTTATACTAATTAAGTGAGTAGTAATGATAATATAAAATAGCATATGACAGAAAAAGATAACAAAGTGCATTTTATATCGCTGTAATTTATAAAATCTGTTGGTACAAAGAGAGTATTATGGTTTTATAACTACCCATTATTTTGTACTTTCTTATTAGATTGTGAGTAATAGCCCAAGTACAACATGTACTCTAGCAAAGCTTTTGTACTCACACTACCTATTCATACCCGCACTCATAACCCACCCCAACCACATAAGCATCAACCTCATCATTATGATCCTGCTGCCTACTTAACCGTTCAGCCCACCATCCGGTCACAATAAACCCTTTTTCCTGATTCAATGTAATAGAAAACTCCGGGTCAAGTTTGCCATTGGTCCAGATTTTCTCCCAGAGCTTATTCCCTTGGGCATCGGTTTTAACCAAGTATAAACCCAGTTCTCCCTTGCCAAAGGAATTAGACCAGCCCGCCAGCAAAAATCCCCCGTCACCAGCACACTGCACAGTTTTGCCGATGTCCAGATCAGCGCCGCCGAAGGTCTTTTCCCATATTTTTTCCCCGGTGTGATTAGTTTTAATAAGGTAGATATCATTGTTACCGGCACCCAAAGAAGCTGTTTGCCCTATCACTATATACCCGCCGTCATCGGTTTGCTCCACGGAGGCCGCTGTATCCCAACCTACACCACCGAAAGTCTGAGTCCAATCTTGATTGCCCAGGGCGTCTGTTTTAACCAGGTAGACATCATACCCGCCGGCTCCGTAGGAATATGTCTGTCCGGCTGCGATATACCCGCCATCACTGGTTTGTCGGACGGTGGTGGCAAAATCGGTTTCCTTGCCGCCGAAGGTTTTTTCCCACTCTTTTATGCCTTTGGCACTGGTTTTTATAAGATATGCATCGGAGTCGCCGGCGCCCGATGAAGTGGTTGCGCCGGCGATAATGAAGCCTCCGTCCGTGGTTTGCAGCACACACGCGCCGGTATCTTCACCGGGGCCGCCGAATTCCCTGTGCCACTCCTTCTTGCCCGATGCGTCTGTTTTTGCCAGGTAGACATTGTTGTAGCCCTGACTAAAAACGGGCTGCGTAGCGCCTGCAATAACATATCCTCCGTCGCTGGTTTCGCGCACGGAATAACCCCGGTCGTTATTATCACTGCCCAATGTGTTGTGCCACTGAACATATCCTTTGGCATTGAGTTTTGCCAGGTAGGCATCGTAGCCGCCGTTGCCATACCTTCTGCAAGATTGAGTTTCCCCGACTATGATATAGCCGCCATCATTTGTCGGCTGGGCGAAAAAGCCCCGGTCGTTTTGTTTATTGCCCATTGTGCGCTCAAGATTAATTATAAATTCCGGCACAGCCCGGGCATTATGAATAAAAGGCCCGATCCAAAACAGTATGGCAATTATAAATATCAAAATGAATTTAATTTTTTTAAGTCTGTTTAAAATTTCTTTAAAGATGGACAACAACTTTCCGACCTCTTCCCTATGAGTAAGAATTGATTAAATAAGCAAGAATTAATTAAAGTCTAGGATTTAGTTAGGTATTTTATTATAACATGGAATAATATGCTTGCTAAGGGCTACTTCACAGGAGCTTGCCTATTGTTTATTTTAATATATATCATTTTGCTAACTTGGACTATGATGACTACCTATACAAATAATGAAAATTAAGCTATGCTTGTTGTAAAGATGTGGCCGGCTAATTAATGCCATATAATATTGTCCAATTTGAAGGATGATTAATTAATGCACATCAACAATTTACTTAAACAAGCGCTGGATCGGGGTGCCTCTGACTTGCATATTATAGCGGGAGTTGCACCTTTATTAAGAATAAATGGTGAACTGACTTCATTAAAATTTCCACCGTTAACAGCTGATAATACCCGGGAATTAGCCAGGCAAATACTTAACAAGGAAAAACTAAACGTGCTGGAACAGCTTGGTGAGGTGGATTTGTCCGCTGAATATCAGGGTTTGGGGTATTTTCGGGTAAATGTTTATTACCAACGAGGCACGGTGGGTATTGCCTGTCGGGTGCTCAGCAACCGAATTCCCACTATTGAGGAACTAAAATTACCCGATTCCATAAAGGCCCTGGCCCGGTATACACGGGGATTGGTCATTATTACAGGGCCGACGGGCAGCGGTAAATCTACCACACTGGCCGCAATGATTAACCTTATTAATGAAGAGACGCTGTGCCACGTGATCACGCTGGAAGATCCGATTGAATACCGGCACGATAACAAGAAAAGTATTATTAACCAAAGGGAAATCGGCAGGGACAGCAAATCTTTCCCCGGTGCGCTGCGGGCGGCGCTGCGGCAGGATCCCGATGTTATACTGGTGGGCGAGATGCGGGATCTGGAAACCATATCTATTGCTATAACCGCCGCTGAAACGGGCCATCTGGTCTTGACTACTCTGCATACTATGGACGCTCCCCAAACGGTGGAAAGAATCATTGACGTATTTCCCCCCAATCAGCAGCAGCAGATAAGAGTCCAGCTGGCTAATACATTGGTGGGGGTGGTCTCCCAGCGCCTTTTGCGGAATAGTAACGGGCAGGGACGGATACCTGCCGTGGAAGTGCTGGTATGTACCCCGGCGGTGCGTAATTTGATTCGGGAGAAAAAGATTCATCAAATTTACTCTTATATGCAAACCGGCGGCAAGTTCGGCATGCAGACCATGGACAGCCATCTATTAGAACTGCACGGCGGAGGTCTGGTCAATACCAAGGACGTCATAGAGCATGCTGTGGACTTGGAAGCTATGTTGCGCTGCTTAAGTTGTCAACAGAGGTAAAGTAGCTAAAGTGACTTTTGATATAAAAGAGCCTAAAATGGCATTATAAAAATAATGCGCTGGAAGTAAAATATAGGTATTAGCAGAACTGACGATTTCTTGATGAAATTCCGGTGCGGGCTGTATCAACATAGTTCTGTTGCCTTATGAAGAAATCCAAGAAATTAATGTAAGGCGGCTTTTAAAAAGGGAAAAGTAAGTCTATATTATTTTAAAATGGATGGTGAACGGTATGCTGGATAAGAACACTTTAAAAGATGTCATTGCTGCCGCGTTGACTAAAGGAGGCGATTTTGCCGACGTTTACGTGGAGTATAAGAAGTTGACCGGTATCGGGTGCGAGGATGGTAAAATCGAACGCATCCACTCGGGCATTGAGTCCGGGGCGGGGATCAGAGTCTTATCGGGTGACCATACGTCTTATGCCTATACCAACGATTTAAGCCGGGAGGGCTTACTGGAGGCGGCCCGTATTGTCAGCCATGCCGTGGCGGGGCAGGGCAAGGAAGTATCGTTTGAACTGCGGCGGGTGGTGTCGCCGGTCAGTTTTGCCGTGCAGCAGAGGCCCGATCAGGTTACCACAGAGCAAAAGGTTCAAGCGGTGAAGGCGGCGGATGAGGCAGCCCGGGCGGTAGACCGGTCAAAAATAAAGCAGGTCATGGTTGGTTACAGCGATGTGGTGCAGACAGTGGTTATAGCCAATAGCGACGGCGATTATGTGGAAGACGAAAGGATACGTACCCGCTTGATGGTGCACGCAGTGGCGGCGGAAGGCGTGTTAATGCAAACGGGATATGAGGCGGTGGGCAGTCACAGCGGTTTTGAACTGTTGGAACGAAACAAACCGGAGGAAGTCGGTGCCGCAGCGGCCCGGCGGGCAGTGCAGATGTTGGCCGCAAAGCCGGCCCCGGCCGGGAAAATGCCGGTAGTGCTGGCCGGGGAGGCGGGCGGTACTATGGTGCATGAAGCTTGCGGTCATGGTTTGGAGGCCGATCTGGTGCAAAAGGGCCTTTCCGTATACGCCGGTAAAAAGGGACAACAGGTAGCGGCGGAATGCGTTACTGTGGTTGATGACGCCACATTACCGGATCGTTATGGATCATATAGTTTTGACGATGAGGGCGTGCCGACACGCCAAGTGGTTTTGATAGAGAACGGTGTATTGAAAGATTTTCTGTATGATCGTTTGACCGCCGGACACGACGGAGTGAAGTCTAACGGCCACGGACGCAGGGAATCCTACCAGCATAAGCCTATCCCCCGCATGGGCAATACTTATATTGCTCCCGGCAAGGATGACCCGCAAGAAATCATTAACGGTGCCGGCAACGGTCTGTTGGTGAAAAAGATGGGCGGCGGTCAGGTTAATACCACTACCGGGGATTTCGTTTTTGATGTGGCTGAGGGTTATCTTATTCAAAACGGTACCGTTGGTTCCCTGGTGCGCGGCGCCACGCTGACCGGCAACGGGCCCGAGGTGCTTCGGATTATCGAGGCGGTGGGCGGCGATCTGGGCTTTACCATCGGCACCTGTGGCAAGGATGGCCAGGGAGTGCCGGTGAGCGATGCCCAACCTACCATCAGAATTAAGGAACTGGTAGTCGGCGGTACGGTTGGTACCGGGTGTTGAAATGTTGAAAGATTGAAATGTTGAAAGATGCATAACGCTGTATAATTAGTTTCAAAGCCATTATTTTTCGGCACACTGTAGTTGTGTCGAGAGCTGTGCCGGGGAAATCAAGGGTTATTTGGGTGTGGGAAATAGTATGTATTTTGATGAAATGATAGTTTTTATTTTAGGCGCTTGTATCGGCAGCTTTCTTAATGTGTGCATATACCGGCTGCCAAAAGAACAATCAGTGGCGTTTGGTCCGTCCCACTGCCCCGGCTGCGGCCAAAGGCTCGGAGTGCTTGATCTGGTGCCCTTGTTTAGCTATGTGTTCCTTAAAGGGCGCTGCCGTTATTGCGGTCGGAAAATATCCGCCCGGTATCCTCTGGTGGAGTTGATTACGGCGGCGTTTTTTGTGACCGCCTATCATTTTTGGGGCTGGCAATGGCAGACCGTATCCATGTGGGTATTTTTTGCCGTGCTGATAACTGTGTCATTGATAGATTACCGGTATAAAATTATTCCTGACGAAATGATTATAGCGGGCTGCGTACTGGGGCTGCCGCTGGTTTTTTTATCCGGTTCAGGCAAATTGGCCGGCGGGTTAATTAGTTTTTTTGCCGCCGGGCTGCTTTTCTTATCCATCGCTTTGCTGTCAAAGGGAGGCATGGGCGGCGGAGATATTAAGCTAAGCGCGCTGATAGGGCTGTACTTGGGCTGGCCGAATATTATTGTCGCCCTTTTTATTTCTTTCTTATTTGGCGGTATAGCGGGTATTGCGCTTATTGCGCTGGGGAGAAAAGGCAGAAAGGATGCCGTGCCCTTTGGACCATACCTGGCTATAGGCGGCGTAGTGGCCGCGTTTTATGCCGATCGGATAATTAGCTGGTATAGGTGCATTTCCGGGTTATAGATTAAGTGTGCCTGCAATGCGGAGTCCAAAGCTAATAGCGCCCTTCCAAAGAGCACACAGTTATAGATTAAGTGTGTCTGTGATGCGGCCGGTTAAATTAAGTTAAATTAAGTAGAGCGCCTTAATAAAGGGCGCTCTACTCTGCTTTATTTTGTCGTTGCGAGCGCAAGCGAAGCAATCTCAGACTCCGAAGCAGGTTCCCCAAGAAATGCGGGCTGTAAAACGGAGATTGCCGCATCGCTTTGCTCTTCGCAATTATCACGTGTTGTAAGCACTACAATAAACGAATATATGTCATTGCCGGCTAATGTCATTGCGAGCGTAAGCGAAGCAATCCCAAACTCCGAAGCGGGTCCCTCCAAAGAAATGCGAGCTGCAAAGCGGAGATTGCCACGTCGCTTCGCTCCTCGCCATGACGGACTCTAGGCGTTGCAGGTTTTATTTATAGCCATGACGGACTTTAAGCGTCGCATGCAGCTCATATTCATAGCCATGACGGACTAACTATGTTTTCATTCTCTGATGGCGCCGTGCAAGCGGCATGGATGTTTAAGACAGATTTGCCGCTTGCACGGCACAATTGGCGCAATTATAGTACACCAGTAAATTTGCTATCGTCTAGTCGGCGCTTATTGCTTCCTACTGGTTAACCACCTTGGTCATTAAACGGGCCAATACTTGCCGTTCATTTTGGTCCGCTACCTGCCACATCTCTTTAATGGCCTGCTGCTCGGGATTGGCCGGAGGCACGCTTTGGGCCAACAGATCCCCCACCTGGTAAGCCAGAGAATTGATCTTATCCCGGCCGATTCCTAGCTCCTCGGCAAACTCCATGGCATTCTTTAAGTAACTCTTCCAGGTTGGCCAATCGGTATTTACATTTTGTCTGAAATTAAAGTCCATAAATTTAGCACCACCTTTTTAAAGATTATAGTCTTATTATGTAATTAAAGTTCTCTTTTTATTTTCACCCGGGCATATAAAAGTTATGCACGTAAGACAGTAAAATATTTCAAATTTAGCCATTGTTATGAAGGGCGGGAAAGTATTTTTATAGCACAATTGCAAATTATGAGGCATATGCTGTATCAACAAGTGCATATACTATTATTTGATATTATGCCGCTACTAATGCTTAGAATCTTATCCCGTGCGGTGTTACTTCCTCTAGGAGGTATTATTTCATGAAAATTGGCGATATTGTCACCAGGAAGGTTGCCGGGGAGGAGGCGCAGTTTTGCGTGATTGGTTTTTATACTGATCAGCAAACTGGTCAAAAGGTGGCCATAGCGGCAATGCTGGACCCTAATTTTGTGGTTCAGGTTTCCGTCCAAGAACTGGCGCCGGTTACGTTTAAAGACTTGATTGCTTTGACTGCCAATTCGTTTTTTATGCATTAACTGCCGTTCGGGCAGTTTTTTATTGGCTGTGGCCGCATTTTATATTTGGTACTAAAGGAATAGTTTGTTTTTCATTGAATTATAATAACCTAACTGAAAGGAGAGAGTAACAGATGAGTGCCCAATGCAACAAAATTGCGGAAAGAGCGGTACATAAAGCTATAAAAAACGGCGCCGCCATGGCCGAGGCGTATATCAGCAACAGTAAAGAGCTGGAAATTGAAGTGCGCAATAACGCAGTAGAAACAATGAAATTGGCCGAAGACAGGGGTATGGGTATACGGGTCTTCCAGGACGGTAAAACCGGTTTTGTTTTTACCACTGATTTAGGCGATGCGGCCGTGGATGAGGCGGTAAGACAAGCTTTAGCCAACGCAGGTTTGTCCGAGCCCGACCCGCACCGGTTGTTGCCCCGGCCGGCTCCCGGCTATCCAGCCATGGATTTATATGACCCGGCTATCCGGGCTGCCGCTGTGGAGGATAAAATCGACATGGCCCGCAATATGGAAAATGAGGCCCGGACCGCTGATAAAAGAGTCAGTATCATAGAAAGTTCCACGTACCAAGATGGCGAGGCCGAAGTTACTTTGGTGAACTCTCACGGCCTGTCACTATATTACGGAGGCGCTTATTGCGGTATGTACATCACTTTGGTGGCGGGCGAGGGAGAAGAAAGCCAGACCGGGTTTGCTATGAAGTTCGGCCTGCGCTATGCCGACCTTGATCCGGCCGCTCTTGGCAGGCAGGCTGCGGGCCGGGCGGTGCGCATGCTGGGGGCCAGGCCCGGAGTAACGCAGCAGGCGGCAGTGGTGTTGGAACCTTATGTGACCACCGGTTTCTTAGGGCTGCTGGCCCCTGCTTTGTCCGCTGAGGCAGTGCAAAAGGGACGCTCTCTTTTGGCCGGTAAAGTAGGGCAGCAAGTGGCTGCGGAACAAATCAATATTATCGATGACGGTACTCTGCCCGGTGGTATTGCCTCGGCGCCTTTTGACGGTGAAGGAGTACCCACTTCCCGAACGATGCTGGTGAAGGGCGGTCGACTGCAGGGATTCTTACATAACACATATACCGCCGCCAAAGATGGGGTATTATCCACAGGCAACGGTGTGCGAGGCTCTTTTAAAGGAACGCCCGAGGTGGGCACCACCAACTTTCTTATCGAACCGGGGGATAAAACTGCCGAACAGATCATCAGCGATATATCCAGCGGCCTTTATGTAACCGAGGTAATGGGTCTGCACACTGCCAATCCTATATCAGGTGACTTTTCTCTTGGGGCCGGCGGTTTGTGGATTGAAAACGGCCGGCCGGCCTACCCGGTGCGGGGCCTGGCTATTGCCGGCAATATCATGGAAATGTTGGGCCGGGTTGATGCGGTGGGCAGCGACCTGCAATTCTTCGGCGGCCGGGGAGCTCCCACTATCAGAGTATCCCGCATGAGCATCAGCGGCGGAGGGCAAGCTTAATGAACCTGTGTTTAGCTAAGGCTGAACATCGGGTTTCAGATGAGGGGGATTCTACCCCCGCCTGAAGCAAAAAACAGGAACTTCATTTTATGGAAAACGGGAGTCTTGGAATTTGATAAGCTTAATACCGGCTATTGGCAATCGGAAACCGGTATCCGGTAGCCGGCGTTCGTGAATTGGTACCCGGTCTCCGGGACAGCGCCGGAGCCGGCCTTGGTGAATTGCGTTATAATGCGTATCGCCAAGTACCCGATACAGTTTGTCAGGACTATGCAATCAGGGTCATTTGTGTTAAAATATTCCCATCTTTTTTGAGGTGATGTGGATGAAAATACTGGTCCTGAACGGTCCCAACCTCAACATGCTGGGGAAAAGGGAACCAGGTGTGTACGGTACCGGATCGTTGGATGAAATAAACGATTCTTTGCGGAAACTGGCTCAGCAGCTCGGCGTGGATATCGGCTTTAGGCAGTCCAATCACGAGGGTGTGCTGGTTGATGTGCTGCATTCCGCCGATGATGAGTATAATGCTGTAATTTTCAACCCGGGTGCTTATGCCCATTACAGTTACGCATTGCGGGATGCGGTGGCGGCCATTGCTTTACCGGTAATTGAAGTGCATATTTCCAATATTCACACCCGTGAGGAGTTCCGCCGCTTCTCCGTCATTGCTCCCGTGGCGGCGGGGCAGATATCCGGCTTTGGCGCGCCGGGGTATCAATTGGCTTTGCGGGCCGCGCTGGAACTGGCTCAGACAACCGTACCGGAGGATTAAAATGCAAACGCGAGTAAACAAACTAGCCGCTGCCCTTAAAGATAACGCTCTTGATGCGCTGCTGGTACTGCAGCCTGAAAATCGTTTTTACTTGAGCGGCTTTACCGGTGATGCAGGTGCGCTTCTTATAACAGCCGGGCAGTCCTTTTTAATAGCTGACTTTCGGTTTATGGAACAGGCGCGGGAACAAAGTCCGCACCTGACGATAATAAAAATGGAGACTACCCTGGCAACTGCACTGGCGGACATGGCCGGCCGGCTGAATTTGTCTGCCCTGGGCTTTGAGGCGGATTACATAAGTTATAAATTTTACGATACACTGCATGAAAAACTGGATCAAGTAACACTGCGCCCGGTTGACGGTATTGTTGAGCAATTCCGGCTGATTAAAGATAAAGATGAGCTGGCAGCCATACAAAAAGCCATGACGCTTTTAGATGAAGGATTTAAACATATCTGCAATTTCATCAAACCCGGTATCAGCGAAAGAGAAGTGGCGCTGGAATTGGAAATGTTTATGCGCCGCCGGGGTGCGGAGAAAACCGCGTTTCCGTTTATTGTAGCCTCCGGTCCTCGGGCCGCGCTGCCGCATGGTGAGGCGTCGGAAAAAAACATCAATCCGGGTGATGTTATAACATTGGATTTTGGCGTGGTAACGGATGGCTATAATTCGGATATGACCAGGACGGTGTCTTTAGGGGCGCCAAACGCGCAAATCAAGCAAATCTATGGTATTGTGCTGGAAGCCCAGCTGGCCGGTTTGGCGGCGGTAAAAGCAGGTGTGGCGGCCAGCGCGGTAGATAAGGCAGCCCGGGATGTTATTACTTCCCATGGGTATGGCGAATATTTCGGCCACAGCACCGGGCACGGTGTGGGTCTGGCGGTGCATGAAGGGCCGCGAATTTCCTCCAGGGATGATACAATTCTGCGGGAAGGCATGGTGATCACCGTCGAACCGGGTATTTACCTGCCCGGCACCGGGGGCGTGCGCATTGAGGACAGCCTGGTAGTGGAAAAAGACGGCTGTCGATTGCTAACCAAATCACCCAAAGATTATCTTATTGAGCTTTAATACAGGTGAGAAAGTGATGTAAAAGGAACAATTTCCTACACGTAATACACGTAAATTACTCGGCTTGCGGTGCGGTAAGGGCTGATTTGCCGGGGGTTAAAATAATAAAAACAGGATATTTCGAGGAGGCGGAGTGGTTGGTTTCAACTAATGATTTTCGTACCGGTCTGACCATAGAAATGGAAGGCGATGTCTACCAGGTGGTAGAATTTCAACATGTAAAGCCGGGCAAAGGGGCGGCTTTTGTACGTTCCAAGCTGAGAAACCTGCGCACCGGCGCCGTAGTGGACAAGACGTTTAATGCCGGTGAAAAAATGCCCAAGGCGAGGATAGAGCGCCGGGAAGCGCAATATCTATATAGTGACGGCGCTGAGTATCATTTTATGGATATGGAAAGTTTCGATCAGTTCAGTATGAATACCGAACAACTGGGCGATGCTATTAAATTTCTAAAGGAAAACATGACTATTATCATTATGACGTTCCAGGGACGCTCCATCGGTGTGGACTTGCCTAATGTTGTGGAGCTGGAAGTGGTGGAAACGGCGCCGGGTATTAAGGGTGATACCGCTTCCGGCGGCTCTAAGCCGGCCACTTTGGAAACAGGTTATGTAGTGCAGGTACCGTTTTTTATTAATACGGGCGATGTGCTGCAGATAGACACCCGCACCGGACACTATATCAAAAGAGCTTAATTTTTCGGTAAACAGTCGGGTGAGATAATGATAAGTAAAAGTCTTTTACCTTAATAAGGAAATAAATGTTTAAAAACCCCCGCAACGAGAGATACTAATTTTGTTATGTAACAAAAAAGGGGGTTTTTTTGTGTCCGATCTTAAATCAAAAGTGGCTTACCTGCAGGGACTGGCCAACGGTATGAATGTGGAGGCCGACAGTAAAGAGGGCAAGCTGCTGGGCGGCATTATCGATGTGTTGGACGAATTTGCCGAGTCATTTTCCGAGTTGGAGGAATCCCAGGAACAACTGGAGGATTATGTGGAGACCTTGGATGAAGATTTATATACTCTGGAAAATGATATGCATGACGGGGAGGACCTGGAAGAATACATGGAGGTGGACTGCCCGCGCTGCGGGGAAACGGTGCTGTTTGATCCCGGCATTATTGAGGATGATGATATTGTTGAAGTTACCTGTCCCAATTGCGATGAGGTGGTTTTCGTAAACGACGATGATTTTGAAGCTGCGGATGAACCGGAGATGTTGCATAGCCGGAGCAGGGTGATCGAAGAAGATATATAAATCAAAATAATGTAAGCTTTTCCGGTGTGTGGATGATGCATAGCTGCTTTTGCTTTGGCAAAGGCAGCTATTTTTACGTTAAGGCACATCCCTATATAAAAACATTTAGATATAGGGATTAACGGGTAAATAAATGGTTTTTCCGCTGACACCGATTCATTTAGTGGATGTTACAGGCTTAACCGGTTCTTGACTTTACCCGCCCCTCCCAATTACAATAAGTCCAGGTTTTTAATGATAAAGTATTTAAAATTAAACCAACCGGGCCGGGGTTGTTTAGCACCCCGATTAAAATTTAACAGGCAGGTGGATAAATAATGAGTGCTCAGAAAATAGTAATTATCGGCGGCGTGGCCGCGGGGCCTAAAACAGCCGCCAGGGCTCGTCGGGTAGCCCCTGATGCGGAAATTACCATTATTGAAAAGGACAAACTGATTTCCTATGCGGGATGTGGTATGCCTTTTTATTTAGCCGGGGAAGTGCAGAAATTCGATCATTTGTTTGAAACTACTTACGGTATTATTAGAAACGAAGAATATTTCTGGCGTGAAAAGGGTGTTCGGGTAATTACCCGCACCGAGGCCAAATCCATAGACAGGGATAAAAAAGAAGTACATGTAGAGAATCTGGAGACGGGTGAGAAATATACTGTTCCTTACGATAAGCTGGTCCTGGCAACGGGCGCCCAGCCTTTCGTGCCGCCTATCGAGGGCTTGAACCTGAAGGGTGTGTACAAATTAAATCACCCCGACGATGTCCGGCAAATCAAGGAGTATCTCAGTGAGGCGGACGGCGGTGAGGCTGTTATCGTGGGGGCCGGCTTTATCGGTTTGGAAACGGCGGACGCTTTAATGAAAATGCGCATGTTTTGCTCGGTGGTCGAACTGCAGGACCAAATTTTGCCCAACGTGTTGGATAAGGATATGGCCGAAATGCTGGCTAAAAAATTAACGGATCAGGGCCTGGAGTTTTATCTGGGGCATAAAGTTTTGAAACTGGAAGGGGACGAAGACGGTCGTGTTGCAGCGGTAGTTACCGATCAGGGTCCCATTGAAACCGAACTGGTTGTGGTATCGGTGGGTGTGCGTCCCAATGTACAGCTGGCTAAAGATGCCGGGCTGGCCGTTGGTGCAACCGGGGCTATTGCCGTAAATGAACATATGCAGACCAGTGACCCGGATATTTATGCCCTTGGCGATTGTGTGGAAAATACTCACCTGGTGAGCGGCAAAAAGGTATTTGTGCCGCTGGCCACTTATGCCAACCGGCAAGGTCGCGTGGTGGGCGATAATGTAACCGGAGGCAATGAGGTCTTCCGGGGCATTTTAGCCACCGGGGTGCTGCATACCATGGGCTTTAATATCGGCCGTACCGGGCTGGGCGAAAAACAAGCCCGCGATTTGGGCCGTCGGGTAGTTACGGCGGTCTATCACGGCTTTGATCGCACCCATTACCATCCCGAGCACGGCATGGTATTGATGAAAATGATTGTCGAGGAAGATACGGGTAAAATTTTAGGCGCGCAGGCGCTCGGTGAGGGCGATGCCGTGAAGCGTATCGATGTAGCGGCTACGGCCATCACCATGGGGGCTACCGTGGAGCAGCTCTTTGATGTTGACATGGGTTATGCGCCGCCGTTTGCCACCCCTATTGATGTCAGTATGCATACGGCCAATATCATTCGCAACAAGATGGCCGGACTGGCGGAAACCGTCACAGTTCAAGAATTAAAGCAGAAAATGGACCGTGGCGACGACATGGTTATATTAGACGTACGCACCGAGCCGCAGTTTAAAATGCGCCGCCTTAAGGATGACCGGGTAAGGCTGGTGGTGCTGGGTGATGTGCGCGAAAAAATTGATGAGATACCCCGGGATAAGGAAATTGTGCTTGTATGCGCACTGGGTACCCGCAGCTACGAGGCTTTACGAACCTTAAAGGGCGCGGGATTTAAAGATGTTAAATTTATGGAGGGCGGCCTGCAAGCCTGGCCGTACGAGCTATAAAAATTTGCAGCCGGTAGAGAACGAATTAATTAAATAAAAAGTACAACAAAAACAGGCTGATATTGACCAATCAATATCAGCCTGTTTTTTGTTGTATTACAGGGCATAATTTTCCAATGTACTAAATAAATTATTAAATAAGCGAAGGACGGGCTGTTAATCAATGCACGGTGACGGTGTGTTGATGCCCGGGGGCGGAGGGATATAAGACTTGAAAAATGTTACAGGTAAACTAATGCAAACTCCCGGGGGAACGGACCGAATCGCATCCGGGGCCTCCGCTGAATCCTCAGCCGGGGCGTGGCGGCAGATAATGCCTGTGCTGCCGCCCAATCTGGCGGAGATTATCGGTCAGGTGCCGGCACGTTATCTGGCCGAGCTGGAGGAAATCAGGCTGCGGCGGGACAGGCCGTTGATGCTGAGCGTGGGAGGCAGTGATTATTTTATCCGCCGGGATGGTATGCCGGTGTTCGCGCCATCCGGCGTTTATCCGGTTAATGCCGCCGATCTGGAAAGAGTGCTGCACAATATCAGCGGTTCCTCCATGTATGCGCTGGAAGAAGAATTGAAAAATGGCTATGTTACCTTGCCCGGCGGGCACAGGGTGGGACTCACCGGCAGGGCCGTGCTGGAGAAGGGGCAGGTCAAAACATTAAAATATCTATCCGGTTTGAATATTCGCGTGTGCCGGGAAATCAAGGGAGCAGCCGATGGGCTGATTAAACACTTGATTGACCGCAAAATAAGCAATGTTTATCATACAGTGATTTTTTCGCCGCCCCGCTGCGGCAAAACTACTTTGCTGCGGGATCTGGTGCGTCAAGTAAGCAATGGATTGCCCGGTTTGCATTTTTCCGGGCGCACGGTAGGTGTGGTGGATGAACGTTCGGAAATTGCGGGGTGCCACCGGGGAGTGCCTCAAATGGATGTGGGGGTGAGGACGGATGTGCTGGATAGTTGTCCTAAAGCCCAGGGGATGATGATTTTGCTGCGGGCCATGTCACCTGATGTCATTGTTACCGATGAAATCGGCCGCATGGAGGATATTCACGCGCTGGAAGAGGTGTTTAACGCGGGTGTGCGCGTCATTGTAACCATTCATGGTTCATCACTGAGGGAATTGGCTAATCGCCCGGCCCTTCAATACCTGCTGCAGCTTAATGTTATTGAGAGGTTTGTGCTGCTGGGCCGTTCCCGGGGGGTGGGCACAGTGGAAAAAATATTCAGTGGTGCCGACCTGCACGGCATGGGGGTGAAAATGTGTTTAAGCTGATTGGCGGGCTTTTGGTGGTAGCGGCCAGCGGTTGGGCGGGCTGGCAGGTGTCCAGAAATTATGCGCGTCGGCCGGTGGAACTGCGCCAATTTATTGCGGCGCTGCAGCTGTTGGAGACCGAAATTACTTACGCGGCCACACCGCTGCCCGAGGCGCTGGGCGGGGTGGCCGAACAGGTTGATGCGCCGGCCGCTTCTTTCTTCCGGCAAATTGCTGATGATCTCGGTGCTCACCGGGGCTGCTCGGCCCGGGAAGCCTGGCATGATACTCTGGCGTGCTATGGATCTTGCAGCGCTCTGGGGCCGGGTGATTTGAGTATTTTGCGGGGGCTGGGCAATAGCATTGGTATCTCTGACCGGGAAGACCAAAGCAAACATTTGCGCCTGGCTGCGGAGCAGCTGAAAACGGCACTGGCTATAGCGGAAGACGCAGCGGCTAAAAATGTTAAAATGTGGAATTATATGGGTTTACTGGGTGGGATGATCATCGTTCTGGCGCTTTATTAAAAAGGAGGAATGTTTAAGGTGGGTGCCAACATTGATTTAATCTTTAAAATTGCCGGCATAGGCATTTTAGTGGCTGTGGCCCATATGGTGCTGAAGAATTCCGGCAAAGAGGACTATGGTTTTGCGGTGACCCTTACGGGTATTGCAGTGGTGTTGATCATGGTGATCCAAATGCTGGGCACCCTTTTCGATGAGGTTAAGACAGTTTTTAAATTATTCTAGGCGGTGGTGGTATGGATATTTTGCAAGTATCCGGTATCGCCCTGACCGGTGCGGTGCTGGCCGTAGTGTTGAAACAAAAGTCGCCGCCTATGGCCGTGCTGCTCAGTATTACAGTGGGGATAATCATATTCCTGCTGGTGCTCGGCAAAATAGGCGCGATTGTGGACATATTGCGGCAGCTGTCGGAGAGAGCCGATATTAGTTCTATTTACCTGGGCACACTGCTTAAAATTATCGGTATTGCCTATATAGCTGATTTTATAGCTCAGATCTGCCGGGATGCCGACCAGGGAGCTTTTGCCACTAAGGTGGAATTGGCCGCCAAGGTGATGGTACTGGTGCTGGCGGTGCCGATAATGGTGGCGGTGCTGCAGGCCTTGCTGCGGCTGATACCGTAAGGGGGTGATGATCATTGCAGCCGTAAAGTTTAATCAACGTATCCGGTGTGCGCTGCTGTTCCTAGCACTTTACCTCGGCCTGGCTCTGACTTTGCCTTTAACCTGCCTGGCGGCGCCCGATATTCCCGAGGAATTGGACGAGCAGGCGGGTAAATTGGATATGGCC
The DNA here is from genome assembly GCF_039851975.1 of Desulfoscipio sp. XC116. Taxonomy (GTDB): domain Bacteria; phylum Bacillota; class Desulfotomaculia; order Desulfotomaculales; family Desulfallaceae; genus Sporotomaculum. The sequence continues at coordinate 2,182,020 of NZ_CP156660.1, read as the reverse complement.
GAGATCCAGCGGTTTGTTAACCGGATGGATCATGATTTGCAAAGTGCACTGCCGGAAACTGATTTTAAGGCGCTGGTTACCGGATTGGCCACCGGTCAAATTTCCATGCAGCCGACCGAGGTATTTAATCAGTGTATAAGTTATTTATTCAAGGAAGTGGTGGCTAACTCGGCGCTGCTTGGCAAGTTGGTTGTGCTGGCGGTAATATGCGCGGTACTGCAAAATATTACCGGCGCTTTTGAAAAGGGCACCACCGGGCAACTAACCCATATGGTGGCCTACCTGGTGCTGGTAACTATTGCCGTGGGTTCATTTGGACTGGCTATTCAGTTGGGCCGCGAGGTGGTGGATAAAATGGTCACCTTCATGCAGGCCCTGCTGCCGCTGCTGTTGACCCTGCTGGTGGCGGTGGGCGGAATAGCTTCGGCGGCTATCTTTCATCCCCTTATTTTTATTACTATTGCTGCTTTTGGCACCATTATAAAAAATGTTATTTTGCCGTTGATATTTTTTGCAGCGGTGCTGGAAATTGTGAGCGGGTTGTCCAAGCATTTTCAGGTGTCCAGGCTGGCCGGTTTACTAAAAGGAGCCGCCATGGGGCTAATGGGACTTTTAAGTACCATATTCCTGGGTGTAATGGCCATTCAGGGTGTGGCCGGGGCGGTGGGGGACAGCGTAACTTTTCGCACAGCCAAGTTTGCCGCCGATACATTTATACCCGTAGTGGGCGGTGTGTTCAGTGATGCTTTGGAAGCGGTAATTCGTTCGTCGCTGCTTATGAAAAACGCGGTGGGCATTGCCGGGGTGCTTATTATCATCATGATACTGGTGATCCCCCTGGTAAAGATAATTACTATTGCCTTTATTTATAAGCTGGCCGGGGCGGTAATCCAGCCCGTGGGAGAAGAAAGAATCAGCGATTGCCTGAACGGACTGGGCAACAGCTTGATAACTGTTTTTGCCGCCGTGGCCATGGTGGGACTGCTGTTCTTCTTTGCCCTGGCCATTGTGGTGGGCCTGGGCAATGTAACGGTAATGCTGCATTAAATGTGGGGGTCGGTGGCATGGATGTATTGCGCGAGCTGATACAAACCATTATTGTTATTGTGGTGCTGGCCGTGTTGGTGGAAATGTTGCTGCCCGGCGGCGATATGCGCCGCTATGTCAAAATGGTTATGGGGCTTTTGATTATCATGGCGGTAATGCAGGCGGCTGCCGGGGTTATACACAGCGAGCTGATGCGGGACGTGCCCGGAGTTACCGTGTCCGACACCGGAGCACCACCGCTTGAAGATATTATGGCTGCCGGGCAGGAGTTGGCGGATACAAATCAGGACAGGGCTGCGCAAACGTACAGTGAGGGCCTGTCCAGGCAGGTAATGTCGCTGGCCGGCATGAACCCCGATGTACGGGTGGTGGACGCACGGGTGAGTGTTGGCGGGGAAAATGGCGATATTAGCGAAATAACTATTGTTTTTGATGTTGCCGCCGAAGGTTTAACGGACGTTGACAGCCAGAATACCAACAACTCGGCCGGGGACTTGGGGGTGCGGCCGGTGGTGGTTGATCTTGGGGAAAAGGATGCTGCGGATGAGGTAAGCCGTGCTACACCAACGGCCGGGCAGGAAAAAGCCGCTGCGAAGGTAACCGCAATAGTCGCCGAATTTTATAATCTTCAGCCCGGGCAGGTTAAATGTGAGTTTCGGGAATAATTACCGCGAAATTCAACTGCAATATTACTAAAATCATGTCACTGCCATTTGACTTCGTAAGCATAAGTCCCTGTCATACTTAACTATTTGCAAACTTTAACTACTAATTACCATAGAGGTGATTATATGAACAGTTCGGATATTTTTAACCCTAAAAATAAAAAATTCTGGTCGATAGCCTTGCTATTGCTGTTGGGGATTATGTTGATGCTGTTGGGAAGCTGTGAGAGCGGCATGTTCAGCCCGGGCTCGGAAAAGGTCGGGCCGGATAACGGTGCGGCGGCCGGTTCCGGTAAGCCCGCTGCTTTAACCAGTTCGCTTAAGACTCAGGAGGAGAAAGAGCTGGCGGGGGAATTGCGCCGAATGCTGGAACAAGTGGCCGGGGCCGGACGGGTGGAAGTTATTGTACAGCTGGCGACTTCTACTCATAATGACTATGCTATTGATACCAATACCGGACTTAAAACTACCAGTGAAAATGACCAGAGCGGCGGCTCTCGCCAAATCACGGAAAATACCGATACCAGCACGGTAGTGATTGCCCGCGGCAACCAGGGACTGGAAGAGCCGGTGGTTAGAAAAGAAGTGGCGCCTGATGTAGCGGGTATTATGGTGGTGGCCGAAGGGGCCGGTATGCCCCGGGTAAAGTCCGATTTGTTCAGGGCGGTGCAAGTGGCACTGGGCGTGGAGCCGCAGAAAATTATCGTGCTGCCCATGAAAAAGGGGGCTTAAAGTATGATTCAGGCCGGATATGCAAGTGAGTTAAAAGCAACTGCGGATTTTATGCAGAGAGGAGGCATTAAAGGTGATAACGGTAATTAAAATAGATCGCAAAAAAATAATTCTGACAGTCCTTGTGTTGGCGGGTATTATCCTTTGCGCGGTGGGGTTCGGCGGAGTGGCCGAAAAAGTGGTGGGGCTGCGCGATAATTCTTCCACCCCTGCCGCGGTGACACTTACCCATCCTGAAAACGGCGGGGAAACCGCCACCGGCAATACGGACCCGGGAGAGGCCCGGCCTCTTGAGCAGGTGACGGTTGATGACATTGATAACGCGGCCGGCAGCTCTTATTTTGTTGAAGCCCGCATGAGCATGGAGCAGGCCCGGGGCAAAGAAATGGAAACTTTGCGTGAAGTGCTGGATTCGGAAGCGGATGAAGAAGTGCGTAAAACCGCTCAGGAGAGGTTAATGAATTTAAGCGGTAAAATGTCGCAGGAGATGGAATTGGAGAATCTGATTCGAGCCAAGGGCTACCGGGACGCCGCCGTGTTTTTGGACAGCGATACTGTAACCGTGATATTGCGGCCCGGTAAGGATATAGCAGCCGATGCCGATAATACCGCTATTGCCGGGCTGGTATCTAAAACCACCGGTGTAGCTGAGGACGGCGTAATTGTTATTACCAGGGAAGATTAGAATGACCTGGCAATGTTAGATCTCATGTGTAATATATATAGTACTGTATACAGTGTTATTTGCTTACATATTGTATACTTGCTCAAAATCTATTTTATTTTATGAAACGAAGTTATATAATTGCCTATATGAATCAGGTTGTTAACTGATAGCAGCCTGTTTTTTTTTATGGAGGGGATTGAGGATGGCTGGAGTGAAAATTACCGATACAACGCTGCGGGATGGCCACCAGAGTTTATGGGCCACCAGGATGGCTATTCCGGATATGCTGCCCATTGTGGAAAAACTGGACACGGTAGGCTACCATTCGTTGGAGGTATGGGGCGGCGCTACCTTTGATGTATGCTTGCGCTATCTCAATGAAGACCCCTGGGAAAGGCTGCGTACTTTAAAACGATACATTAAACGAACGCCACTGCAGATGCTGTTGCGGGGCCAGTCACTGGTCGGTTACCAGCACTACCCGGATGATGTGGTGGAGGCATTCGTTTTCAAGATGGTGGAAAACGGCATCGACATCATCCGGGTTTTTGATGCCTTGAACGATATACGTAATATGGAAACAGCAATGCGGGCGGGTAAAAAGGCGGGCGCCCATGTGCAGGCTTCAGTTGTGTATACCGTCAGCCCGGTGCATACCATCGAACATTACCTGGAAACTGCTGAAAAGCTGGCGGAAATGGGCGCGGATTCCATTTGTGTTAAGGACATGGCCGGTCTTTTGACTCCCTACCAGGCTTATGAATTGGTGAGCAGGCTAAAGCAAAAACCGGGTTTGCCCGTGCAGCTGCACAGTCACTATATAGGCGGGCTGGCTTTGGCTACTTATCTGAAGGCGGTGGAGGCCGGAGTGGATGTTATTGACACCGCCGCGGTGCCGCTGGCTTTCGGTGCCTCCCAACCCCCGGTGGAGACCGTGGTGCGGGCGCTGCAGGGCACTTCGTACGATACCGGGCTGGATATGCGGCTGCTGTTTGACATTGCCGGTTATTTTGAAGAACTGCGGGAGCAAAAGGGTAAGGATCGGGGTGTGACCCGGATCAACGACATGCGGGTATTTGAACACCAGGTGCCGGGCGGCATGATTACAAACCTGGTTTCCCAGCTTAAGGAACAAAAGGCGGCCCATCTGCTGCCACAGGTATTGGAGGAAATCCCCAGAGTACGCCGGGAGCTGGGTTATCCGCCGTTGGTGACGCCTACCAGCCAGATTGTGGGTACCCAGTCGGTGCTCAATGTGCTTACCGGAGATCGTTACAAGCTGATTCCCGGTGAGGTTAAAGCATACATACAGGGGCTCTACGGGAAGCCGCCCGCATCCCTGGACGAAGCGGTGGCCCGCCGGGTGCTGGGTGATAAACAGCCTGTTACCTGTCGGCCCGCTGATTTACTGGAGCCACAGTTGGAGAAGATTAAATCGGAAACCAGGGGATTGGCACAATCAGATGAAGATATACTTTCTTACGCTATATTTCCTCAGATAGCTAAAAGGTTTTTTGAAGCACGTAATAAAAGCAGTGCCGGTGATAACACAAAAACAGGTAAAACTGCGGATACCGCTAATATCGATAGCAACCGGACAGATGCCGCCAGGGAGGTTAATGATATGGATGTACAGCAAATTAAAGAATTAATCAGCTTAATTAATCAGACCGATATAACTGAATTTTCTCTGAAAAGTGACGGCGTTAAACTTTCCATCAGGAAAGCAGGCGCTTACGGCAATGGGGATAATGAGGCGTCCGCAATGGCTGAGACCGCCTCGTCGGCTGATGGTGCAAGCGGACGCCGGGCCGATACGTCCGACATAGCTCCCCGAGCGAAGGAAAAGGGTTCCCGCTTGCTTGATGCAGACGTTAAAATGGACACGGCATTGGCCGGTACGGTAGTCAAAGCCCCCATGGTGGGTACATTCTATAGCTCTCCGGCCCCTGACGCCGACCCCTTTGTTGAAGTGGGCACTCGGGTGGCCAAGGGTCAGACTCTCTGTATACTGGAAGCCATGAAGCTGATGAATGAGATTGAAGCCGAGGTTTCCGGCACTGTGGTGCAGATACTGGTGGAAAACGCTCAAGCTGTGGAATATGGCCAGCCAATGCTGGTTATCCAAGAAGATTAGGTGGTATAAATGATTAGCAAAATATTAATTGCCAACCGTGGCGAAATCGCGGTCCGGGTAATTCGGGCCTGTCGGGAAATGAACATTGCCAGTGTAGCGGTTTATTCGGAGTCCGATCGGGACAGCCTGCATGTGCGTATGGCCGATGAGGCGGTGTGTATCGGCCCGCCGCTTCCCGGGCGCAGTTACCTTAATATTTCCAACGTTATCAGTGCCGCGCTGGTTACGGGGTCTGAAGCGGTGCATCCGGGTTACGGTTTTTTATCGGAAAATGATAAGTTCGCCGAAATGTGCGCTGCCAATGGTCTGATATTTATCGGTCCTCCGGCTCGCGCCATGCGTCTGATGGGCAATAAAGTGCAGGCACGGGAAACCATGCTGGCCTCCGGAGTACCTGTGGTGCCCGGCTCCCGGGGCATTATCGGCGAAGCCCGGCAGGCACTGCAGATTGCCGGTGAAATTGGCTACCCGGTACTGATCAAAGCCTCCTCGGGCGGCGGCGGCAAAGGTATGCGGGTGGCCCAGTGCGAAGAAGAAGTGGCCGAGGGCGTATTGATGGCTCGCTCCGAGGCAACGGCCGCCTTTGGCAGCGGAGATATCTACCTGGAAAAGTACGTGGAAGAGCCCCGGCACATTGAGATACAGCTCCTGGCGGACAATTACGGTAACATTGTGCACCTGGGCGAAAGGGACTGTTCCATCCAGCGGCGCAACCAAAAGATTATAGAGGAATCACCTTCCGCGGCGGTGGACGAAGAACTGCGCCGGCGCCTGGGTGAGGCCGCGGTGGACGCGGCCCGTGCAGTAGGTTACCGCAGTGCGGGTACGGTGGAATTTTTGCTGGATAAGCATGGTAATTTTTACTTTATTGAAATGAACACCCGCATTCAGGTGGAACACCCGGTGACTGAAATGGTTACCGGCATTGACCTGGTTAAAGAACAAATCCGTATTGCCGCCGGGGAAGAGCTGGGTTATGCGCAGGAGGACATCCGGTTTTCCGGCTGGGCTATCGAATGTCGGATAAACGCCGAGGATTCGGAGCGCAATTTCATGCCCTGCCCGGGTAAAATAACTTCCTTTCATCCCCCCGGCGGGCCGGGAGTGCGCTTGGACAGTGCTATTTTTGCCGGTTGGGAGGTGCCTTTGCATTACGATTCCATGCTGGGCAAGTTAATCGTTTGGGGGCGGGATCGCCATGAAGCCGTGGCGCGCATGCAGCGGGCCCTGGATGAATTGACTATCACCGGGGTGCAGACGATCATTCCCTTTCACCGGCGCATATTACGCAACGCTTTCTTTCGCCGGGGAGAGGTTTATACCAACTTTATTCAGCGCCGGATAATACCGCAGGGCTAATTGCGGTATTTTTCCTCCTCTGGTATAATAGCTTAAATCGTATCAAAGAGGGGGCTACAAAGTGGAGCAGGAAATGGTTATGAGCGAAGAGAAAAATAGTTGCGGTTCCATACGTATTGCAGATGATGTTGTGCGTATCATTGCCGGGCTGGCAGCCACCGAGGTGCCCGGAGTGGTCAGTATGAGCGGTGGTGTGGTGGGAGGCATTACGGAAAAATTAGGCCGCAAAAACCTCTCCAAGGGTGTTAAAGTGGAAGTGGGAGAAAAGGAAGCGGCGGTGGATTTATTTATCGTGGTGGAATACGGTTCCCGCATCCCCGATGTGGCGGCTAAAATACAGGACGCGGTAAAAGGCGCCGTTGAGAAAATGACCGGTTTGGCAGTGGTGGAGGTAAATGTAAATGTACAGGGTGTGGCTTTTGCCAATGAATTAAACGAAGAAGAAGGCAACAACAACCGGGTAAAATAAAATTGGAGGGTGCACATGGGTCCCTTTGACCGCGGCATACTTGTATTGTATACTTTTACTTTAACATTGCTTTTTCTGGCCTTGGGCGCTTGGCTGGCCGGCTGGCCGGACCTGGTGCAGCGGCTTTGGGGAGAGGTTAATACCCGCTCTTATCAGGAAATTTTATGGGCCTTGCTGCTCGTGTACTTTATTATGGGCCTGCGTCTGTTGTGGAGAAGCTTAAAGCCCGAGCGTAAAAAACAAGCCGTGGTGCAGGAGGGTGGTCTTGGTCAGGTACGGGTTTCCCTGGCGGCCATTGAATCGCTGTCGGAAAAAACGGTTGCTGCCGTGCCGGGTATTAAAGAAGTCAAGGCCAAGGTGGAGGCATCATCGCGGGGCGTGGCATTAAATTTAAAATTAATCACCGCTCCGGATATTAATATCCCCACGGTTTCGGAGGACATACAGCGTGAGGTTAAGGACAGTATATATAATGTGGCGGGGTTAACGGTGTCCGAGGTGCGGGTCTCGGTGGAAAGCTTTGTAGCAGTTAAACCCAGGGTGGAATAATAGGGAGTGGCTCGTTGATGAATTACCTGGAATATCTCCTGGAATGGATGGTCATGCACCGGGGTAAAATAATTGGTGTGCTGGTAGGTTTGTCGATAAGCCTATCCGTGATTTTCTGGGGGGTTTTAAAAACTCTTTTTATAGTGGTGTGCGTGGTATTAGGCTACCTGGGCGGCAAGCAATTGGACGATCAGGTGAATATAAAAGACCGGCTGTTGCGCTTGCTGGGGGAAAGGTGACATAATAAATGGGTAGAAGACAGTCCAGGGAATCGGCGATGCAGGTGCTGTACCAGGTGGAAGTGGGCAAAATGGCCGTGGATGATGCATTGCAAAATATTCAGGAAAATTTTGTGCTTAGCGAACCCGATCTGGAATTTGCCGGCCTTCTGGTACATGGAACTCTGGATAAACTTGACGAGCTGGATAAAACCATTGCCGGGCATAGCCGGGAATGGCAGGTGGAGCGGATGGCTGCTGTGGATAGAAATATCCTCCGGCTGGCTTTGTATGAAATGCTGTATGCCCGGGATATACCAACCAATGTATCCATTAATGAAGCTGTGGAGATGGCCAAAAGATTTGGCGGTGAAGAATCAGGTAAGTTTATTAACGGCATTTTAGGTGCGGTAGCCCGCCGTAATCGGGCATAACATTGTTCTGTCAATAATCTGTGCGGGGTATTAAATTCCGACGGTTTTTTGCCGGTTATACTGTTTTAAAAAATTAAAAATTTTGGGGGACGGTTACTTGGCATGCGGCAAAGTTAACCGTTCTTTGTTTGTATTGGTGTTCTAATAGCAAAATTTTGTTTACTGGCTAATTGATTGCAGGAATCGGGTATCTGGCCTAGAAATACTTTATTATAAGACTTTTCTGTTATAAAAAGTCACGAGGGAGGGAAAGGAAGTTCTATGTTTAAAATTTTAGAAAAACAAGTGTTTTCGCCAATAATCAAACTGTTTGTTGTCGAAGCGCCCAAGGTTGCTAAAAGTTGCCAGGCCGGTCAGTTTATTATTTTGCGAATCAATGAAGAGGGTGAAAGAATCCCTTTGACCATCGCTGATTTTGACCGGGAAAAGGGCACGATTACCATTGTATTCCAAGAAGTGGGCAAAACCACCAAGCAGCTGGGTGCTATGGAAGCAGGAGATTACATTAAAGATTTCGTAGGTCCGTTGGGCGAACCCACCCACATGGAAAACTTAGGTACCGTGGTTTGCGTGGGTGGCGGTGTCGGCGTTGCGCCGGTGCATCCCATTGCCCGGGCGTTTAAAGAAGCCGGCAACCATGTTATTGGTATCATGGGGGCCAGGACCCAGGAATTAATGTTCTGGGAAGATAAAATGAGAGCAGCCTGTTCGGAACTGCTGGTTACCACTGATGACGGCTCTTACGTGCGTAAAGGTTTTGTTACCGATGTCTTAAAAGAAGTCATTGAAAGCAAAGGCAAAGAAAACATCCCCCTAGTCATTGCCATTGGACCCCAGCCCATGATGCGGGCGGTCTGTAACATGACCAAAGAATACGGGGTTAAAACCATAGTCAGCTTGAACGCGCTCATGGTGGACGGCACGGGTATGTGCGGCTGCTGCCGGGTTTCCGTGGGCAATGAAACCAAGTTTGTCTGTGTTGACGGTCCGGACTTCGACGGACATCAGGTGAACTGGGCCGAGTTGTCCTTGCGCTCCGGTTACTTTAAACCGGAAGAGCAAAAGGCATTGGAACGTCATGAGTGCAAATGCGGATGTGGAGGTGGCAAATAATGGCCGAAGAGAAAAAAGCTAAGAAAAAAATTATACCCAATAAAAACCCCATGCCGACTCAGGACGCGCTGGAAAGAGCCCGGAACTTTAATGAAGTGGCTCTGGGTTATGATGAGGAGATTGTTGTTCTTGAAGCTCAGCGCTGCTTGCAGTGTAAAAATGAGCCCTGCCGGCAGGGCTGCCCGGTGGAAGTGAATATTCCCGCATTTATCAAGCTGGCGGCCGAAAGGGATTTCGACGGCGCTATTAAAAAAATCAAGGAAAAAAATGCTTTACCGGCGGTCTGTGGCCGGGTGTGCCCGCAGGAAAACCAGTGCGAGAAATACTGTACTTTGGCTAAAAAACATGAAGCCGTAGCTATTGGCCGTATTGAACGTTTCTGTGCCGACCGGGAACTGAAAAAAGGTGCAACGCTGCCTGATGTAGCTCCGCCCACCGGCAAAAAGGTGGCTATAGTGGGTTCAGGCCCTTCCGGTTTGACCTGCGCTTCCGACTTGGCCAAGCTGGGGCACGAAGTCACTGTATTTGAGGCCTTGCATGTGGCGGGCGGTGTGTTGATGTACGGTATTCCCGAATTCCGTCTGCCGAAAGCGGTGGTGCAGGCCGAGGTGGAAAACCTGAGAAAAATGGGTGTTAAAATTGAGGTTAACTCGGTGGTGGGTAAGTTTACCACTGTAGATGAGCTAATGGAAAAAGGCGGCTTTGACGCGGTGTTTATCGGCACCGGTGCGGGCCTGCCTTACTTTATGAGAATTCCCGGGGAAAATGCTTGTGGCGTGTACTCCGCCAATGAATTTTTGACCCGGACCAACCTGATGAAAGCTTATCAGTTCCCCGAGTGGGATACACCCATTAAAATAGGCAAAAAGGTAGCCGTGCTGGGCGGCGGCAACGTGGCTATGGACGGTGCCCGCACCGCGCTGCGCCTGGGCGCCGAAGAATCCTGGATTGTATACCGGCGCTCCCATGATGAGCTGCCGGCCCGCAGGGAAGAAGCCGAGCACGCCGAGGAAGAGGGCGTCAAGTTTGCCTTTTTGACCAGCCCGGTGGAAATAATGAGCAACGAGGCCGGCTGGGTAACCGGTATGAAATGCATTAAATTCGAGCTGGGTGAGCCCGACGCTTCAGGCAGACGCCGCCCCGTACCCATTGAAGGGTCCGAATTTGTAATGGATGTGGACACTGTGGTAGTAGCCATCGGTCAGGGTCCCAACCCGCTGGTGCCCAGAACTACCAAGGGCCTGGAATTAAATAAAAAAGGCAATATCGTAGCTAATCTGGAAACCGGGGCCACTTCCAAGCCCGGTGTATTTGCCGGTGGCGACGTGGTCACCGGCGCGGCCACCGTTATCCTGGCCATGGGTGCCGGGCGTACCGCGGCCAAGTCGATTCACGAGTATTTAAGCAATAAGTAGTTGGTTGATTTAAAACACCCGGCACCGGGGAGAGCCGGTGCCGGGTGTTTTAACAATATCGGAGGGATAAAGCACGGGCCGGAACGTGAGCGGGAGCTAATAGCTTAGATAAAGGAACTGATGCATGCAGATATTTACTGTGCGGCAATTAACCGGGCACATCAAAGGGCTTTTGGAAAATGACAATCGCCTGGTTGATTTATGGGTCAAGGGCGAAATTTCCAATTTTAGAAAAGCTGTCTCCGGGCATATTTACTTTACACTAAAGGATAATTACTCCTGTATTAGAGTGGTTATGTTCCGCTCCCGGGCCAGGTATATGCAGTGCAGTCCGGGAAACGGCATGGCCGTGCGGGTCAGGGGTTATGTGACTGTTTTTGACCGGGACGGCCAATACCAGCTGTATGCCGAACAAGTGGAACCGGACGGCACAGGGGCACTTTTTGCCGCCCTGGAGAAATTGAAAAAGCAGCTGGCCGACGAAGGACTGTTTGATGACAGCCGCAAAAAAACACTGCCCCGCTTTCCGCGAACTATTGCTGTCGTAACCTCGCCTACCGGCGCGGCGGTGCGGGATATGCTGCATATATTGCAAAGGCGCTGGCCGCAAGTCAATATTATACTGGCCCCCGTGGCGGTGCAGGGAGATGCGGCCCCCGGGGAGATATCCAAGGCAATGACCCGGCTAAATAGGCTGAATAGTGTGGAATTAATTATCGTAGGCCGGGGAGGCGGCTCCCTGGAAGAACTGTGGGCTTTTAACACCGAGCCCGTCGTTAGAAGCATCGCGGCTTCACAAATACCGGTCATATCGGCTGTGGGGCACGAAACAGATTTTACTTTGGCGGACCTGGCCGCCGATTTACGAGCTCCAACACCCTCGGCGGCGGCGGAATTGGCGGTGCCCGACCGGCTGGAGATGAAGAGGCTGGTGGATATGCACAGGGCGCGGCTAAACAGCGGCCTGGGCCGGCAAATCCACGCTTACCGGCAGAGGTTAAACCACTGCTCCAGGTCCCGGGTATTGGCCAGGCCGGTGGATATGCTGGTTGAACAGCGGCGTCAGGCGGTGGATACACTGGAAAGGCGGTTGGCCGGAAATATCCGGTCTGTCACAAACAGCTTGGATAATCGCCTGGCGTTGCTGGCGGGACGGCTTGATGCTCTTAGTCCGCTGGCTACGCTGGCCCGGGGCTATAGTTATGTTTTGGCTCCGGACGGTTCCATGTTGCGTGACAGGCGGCAGGTACAGACGGGCGATCCGGTGCGGGTGTATTTGCACCGGGGAAAGATAAAGTGTGTGGTCAAGGAAATTGAGTAAAATGAAAAAAGAGGGGGAGGAAAATTCAATGGCTGCGACCCTTATTGACGGCAAAGCGATAGCGGCTGCCATCAGAGAAGAAGTAAAAGCCGAGGTGGCACAATTAAGGGAAAAAGGTATTGCGCCCAAACTGAATGTGCTGCTGGTGGGGGATGATCCCGCTTCGGTGGTATATGCGCGTTCGAAAGAAAAATCTTGCGGCAACGTGGGTATTAACTTTGAATTGAAAACCATGCCGGGTTCCACTGGTGTTGAAGAAGTGCTTGCTGTTATCGACGCCTGGAATAAAGATACCGGTGTGCACGGTATTATGATTGAGCTGCCTCTGCCTAAAGGCATGGATAAAAAGGTGGTTCTGGAGGCCGTTGATCCCAAGAAAGACGTGGACGGCTCCCATCCCATCAATCGCGGCTATATCTTGAGCGGCGGTGAAGGCCTGTTCCCGGCTACCCCCCAGAGCTGCATTGAAGTTATGCTGCGCTCCGGCATTGAAATTAAAGGCAAAAATGCTGTTATCGTTGGCCGGGGTGAAACTGTGGGCAAACCGTTGGTCTTTATGATGCTCAACCAGAATGCCACTATTACCGTGTGTCACACTAAAACCGCTGATTTAGCCTATCATACCAAACAGGCTGATATCATTATTGCCGCGGTGGGCCGGGCTAAAATGGTTACCGCCGATATGATCAAGCCGGGCGCTGTTGTAGTGGACGCCGGAATTAATCCTGCCGAGGGCGGCGGTATTTGCGGTGACGTGGACTTTGAAAACGCCAAGGAAGTGGCGGGCGCCATCAGTCCCGTACCTGGCGGGGTGGGCAGTCTGACTACTGTGCTGATTCAGAAAAACGTACTTAAGGCCATTAAGCTGCAGGGTCTTGCATAAGGAAAGAAAGTGAACTCGTTCGGCTAAAGCTGAACATCGAGGCTTCAGATGGGGATTCTACCCCATCTGAGGTAAAATAGGAATTCCCGCTTATAGAAGTGGGAGTCTCGGAATTTGATCAATTCTTTCAGAAAGAGAATTATAAAATGAGGTGATTCCGTGAGCGAGATTTATGATTTCCCATTCCGTAAGGTAGTAGCGGTATCCGCGTCTGACGCCCCGACCCCCGGCGGTGGCAGCGTGTCGGCTTTGGTTGGTACTCTGGGTGTGGCCATGACTGCTATGGTGGGCAATCTCACTGTAGGCAAGCCCAAGTTCAAGGATGTGGAGTCCGAGGTAAAGGAAATTACCGGTGCGGCTTATTTTATCATAAACAAACTGGAAAAATTAGTGGCTGCGGATATAGCCGCTTTTGGCAAGTTTATGGACGTTTTCCGCTTGCCTAAGAATACTGACGAAGAAAAAGCCAAACGGGAAGAAATGATGCAAAAGGCACTAAAAACCGCCACTGACACTCCTATGGATATAGCCCGTGCTTTGCTGGAAGCACTGGAAATTACCGACCGGTTGGCTAAGATCGGTAATAAAATGGCCATCAGCGATGCCGGTGTGGCGGCATATGTGTGTGAAGCGGCTCTTAATGCGGTGCTCTTGAGTGCCGATATTAATATCCCTATGGTTAAAGATGAAGAGTATGTAAAAAATATATTGGCGGAGAAAGAGCAGCTGGTAAGTAAGGCCGCAGAATTAAAAGAAAAGGCCGTGGCAGTGGTGCGGGAGAGGATGAAATAATATATAATTAATGTGCGGGGCTGTATAAGCCCTTTTTTTTTGCGCTATTGCTTTTTACCGCTGGATACACTTAACCATTACGCTTTTGTATGCTTCCCCAATTCCTTATCAACATCCCGACCACCATACATAACACGGATTATTGTCACAACGCCACTGTCTTCGTTGGGAATATAAAACACACAGTAATTATCAACGGGCATAACACGCAGACCACGGCTGCGCCACGGCTCTTTATCGTATTCATGAAACCGCTCCGGCATCTGGTCAAGACTTATAATGCCTTCTTCCAAGCGGTTTAGTTGACCGATGGCATTCCCTGCGGATAGCAGATTGAAAGAGATGTATTCAAAAATTCCTCTAAGTCCGCATCCGCCTGTTCGGAGATCCTCACCTCATATGTCATAATTTATATTCCTTGCGGATATCTGCAAATGCTTTATTCGCCGACTTAGTATGCCCCTCAAGCATATCCGTATAACCTTTCTCCAGTTCGTCATTCAGCTGTGCTTCCGTTAATTGGCTGATGTCCACAGGCTGAGTTGCCGGGATTTTCAGTTCAAAAGGAATCCCTCTCTGTATGATTATCTGTTTGTAAAACATATTGATGGCATTGGAAACAGGAATACCAAGTGCGGATAAAATTCTTTCCGCCTGTTCCTTTACTTCTGGTTCGATCCTTGCGTATAAGTTAGCGGATTTTGCCATAATGACATTGCTCCTTTCGCATATCATGCGTCAAAAAACTTCCTGTTTATATTATGCATAGTTGTGCGTACAATAGCAATACATCTTCAAAAATTTTTATTGCGATGCATTGAAACTGCCTTAGAGAAGTGTTCTGCTGCCTTTTATGACAAAATCAAAGAACGGAGTGAGCCACTGTGATAACCAACTAAGCGGATTTTTGTTTATCTTTTACATTATCAATACTTCTTTTTTGCACTGCTATTGCTTCTTTGCTGAGATATGCTTAAAACTATGGTTTATGCCGGCTAATTAATATATAATTTAAAGACAATTGTTAATCCAGTAAATTGGGGGTTATTGGGTAATAATGAATAAGAATGCTTTTACTTTTGAAGATGCGCTGGCTCGTTTGGAAGTTTTGGTCAATCGTTTGGAAGAGGGCAATCTATCGCTTGAGGAGTCGTTGGAGCTGTTTGCCGAGGGTATTAAACTTACCAAACAGTGCAGTAAACATTTGGAACAGGCTGAAAAGCAAATTAGCATATTGATGGAGGATGATAACGGTCAAGCTGTTATCAGAGAAGAGGAGCTATAAATATGGGTTTCAAAGAGGAATTGGCCAGGCAGGCGGGTATTGTGGACAAGGCTCTTAATGACTATCTGCCGCCGGCCGGCAGTTACCCCTCCGTGATTCACGAGGCTATGCGCTACAGCGTTTTTGTCGGCGGCAAGCGGCTTAGGCCGGCCTTGGTGCTGGCTGGGGCCCGGGCTGTAGGTGGCAATGAAAAAACTATGCTGCCCGCTGCTTGTGCGATAGAACTGCTGCATACGTATTCGTTGGTGCATGATGATCTGCCGGCCATGGATAATGATGATTTGCGCCGGGGCAAGCCCACCAATCATAAGGTGTATGGTGAAGCCATAGCCGTGCTGGTGGGTGATGCGCTGCTGACCTCGGCTTTCGGGCTTTTGGCCGGGCTAACCAGGACCGGGCCTTTTAGTACGGGTGAGGTGGTACAGGTAATTGCCGAAGTGGCTGAGGCGGCCGGCACATCCGGTCTAATCGGTGGTCAGGTAATGGACATACTATCTACCGGTAAGTTGATCGATAAGCAAACCTTGGAGTACATTCATACCCGTAAGACAGGTGCATTGTACAGGGCATCGGTGCGGGCCGGAGCTATATTATCCGGAGCCGGCCCCGAGCAGCTGAATGATCTCACTGTTTATGCCGAAAAACTGGGGCTGGCTTTTCAAATTATTGACGATATACTGGATATTGAAGGGGACGAGCAAAAGCTGGGCAAGCCTGTAGGCAGTGACACCAATAACCAAAAGGCTACATATCCGGCGTTGTACGGTATGGCGACAGCCAGAACCAAGGCTCGGCAGGCGGCGGAGCAGGCTATCGCCGTATTGGCCTCTTTTGGTGCCGAAGCTGATTTTTTGCGCGAGCTGGTCCGATTTGTGTTGCATAGAGAACATTGATAGCCGCACCCATCAAGGCGACGGAAGCTTTCCTGAAAGTCATTCTCGCTGTGGTATTGTACCTGGGGATATGGATAACTATTCTAAACAGGGGCATTGACGAACGCGACTCAGCGCGGGGTCATTAAATATAGACATCGGTGCAAAATTTATGCCGGACGGCGGGAATAGGTGTTTGTCGCTCCGGTTAGCATCATGTTATAATTATTCACTGAAAGAGCTTTATTATTATTGAACAAGTGATGCAGTATCCTAGTCGGGAACCCTTTTTTGAAGGCGGGCCTAAAAATCCGTCAAGGGCACATCGATGAAGTTCCTGGTGCTGGCTGCCGACGCCCAGTTGGGGGTTGGTACTGGGAGTTAAGGGGGCGGGGCGACCCGCAATGGCATGTGGGCGTTGACCCTGCCCCCGTGGAGACCCAAGTGCGTGGCGGTTTGCCAACAGCAGCCGCTATGGCTTGGGAGTAAACCTGCACGTGGGGAAAGCTGCGTGCAGCGTAGCCTGCCTTGAGTGGTGCCGGTGGAGGCCTTTTAAGCGGGACATTGCATATGGGCCCATACGTAATGTGCCGTGAGTTTAAACCGTCATTGCAAAAGAGGCTAGGAAAAGGTACTCCTGTTGAGGAAAACTCCTAGGCTGTCCGATGCATCGGGACGGTACGGGGATTGCAGTGTGGACTAAGTGGTAATCCAGCCCCGAAATGAAAACTTTTCGGAATTTCGTTTAATGGGAAACCGCCGGTATGGTGACAGCCGGTACGAAGTTGGGAAAACCTGCTGGACCTAAGCCACAACATTTACCCGTGCGGTCGTCACTTGTTCGTATACATAAATCGGTGCCCGGGTTTAAAAAGACCGGGACACCTTCATATATTAGGCTGTCATACATTCCAACAGCTAACCGTCGCCAATACTTTCACTGTTTAATCGGGAGATAAGCGGCGCTAAGCTACTGGATAACAACTTCTAATTCAGCGAATTGGCAAACACACCTTTTTTGGAATGAATGTCCCTAATTAAGGGTTCATATGTCCGGAGAGTGAAAAACCAACCTGAATTAAGAATTTGTTTACGGAGTGAAAAGTTTGAAGAATAACAAGTCTACGGTTTCCGGCAAGTTTGTTGTATTTATCGGTTTTATTTCTTTTACCTTTGCCGCGTTTTTCTTTTTATTATCACAGTTTTTATCCGAAACTTTGGATAGCCCGGCTTTTTCGTTCTTCCTGTTGATTTTCATTATATTATTTGGTATTGCTGCGGATGTTATCGGTACCTCGGTGGCTGCGGCGGATGAGGCTCCCTTTCATGCCAAGGCGTCAAAGAAAGTTGTCGGGGCTCGTGAAGGTGTGTTTTTGATTCGCAATGCCGATCGGGTGGCTAATATAGCAAACGATGTAATAGGTGATATAGCAGGTACGGTCAGCGGTGCGCTGGGTATTGCCCTGGCATTGCAAATTATGACTCTTCGGGAGGATCTTAATCGATTTGTATTGAATATGATGATAACGGCACTAATTGCTGCCTTTACCGTGGGGGGTAAGGCTTACGGTAAAAAAATCGCCTTAAGCAATTCCAACGGGGTAATTTTTTTTGCAGGCAGGATTATAGCTGCTTTCAGTAGTATAACGGGTATAGGATTAGTGAAAAAATAAATCAACTCCTGAAACAAACCTGACAACAGGATGAGGTGAAACCTTGGGCAGGTATCTGGATAAAATAAATTCCCCCTGTGATGTGCGGGCTCTCGCTGCCACCCAGCTGGAAGAGCTGGCCGGGGAAATCAGAGAAGAAATTATTGCTACCGTAGCTAAAAACGGTGGGCATCTGGCTCCCAACTTGGGGGTAGTGGAGCTGACTTTGGCACTGCACCGTACCTTTCACACGCCTCGTGATAAAATCATCTGGGATGTGGGCCACCAGTGCTATGTGCATAAATTAATAACCGGTCGGCGGGAACAATTCAGTACCCTGCGCTGCTTCGGCGGGCTGAGTGGATTTCCCCGTCCGGATGAAAGTAAACACGATGCTTTCGGCACAGGTCACAGCAGCACATCCATATCAGCGGCCCTGGGTATGGCGTTGGCCAGGGACTTAAAGGGCGACCGGCACGCCGTGGTAGCGGTGATCGGCGATGGGTCAATGACCGGAGGAATGGCCTTTGAGGCGCTCAATCACGCCGGGCACCTGAAAAAAGATCTGATTGTAGTGCTTAACGATAATAAAATGAGTATATCAGCTAATGTGGGGGCCATGTCGGGTTATCTGAATCGTATGCGTACCGATCCCAAGTATTCCCGCAGTAAGGATGAAATTGAACAATTACTGCGCCGTATACCGTCCATTGGCTCCAGGGTAGTAAAAGTAGCTGAACGGCTTAAGGACAGCTTTAAATACCTGGTGGTGCCGGGTATGCTTTTTGAAGAAATGGGTTTCACATACCTGGGACCTATAGACGGACACAATATTTCCTCCATGCTGAACACCTTTGAACAAGCTAAAGGGCTGGGTGGCCCGGTACTGGTGCACGTGGTCACGGAAAAGGGGCGCGGATACGCGCCTGCGGTGGAAAAGGCGGATAAATTTCATGGCATTGGGCCTTTTGATATCAGCTCCGGCAACTGTTTAAAAAAAAGTGATATCAGTACGTATACGGAAATTTTTGGCCGTACACTGGTTGATCTGGCTGAACAGGACCCCGCTGTAGTCGGTATCTCCGCTGCCATGTGCAGTGGCACCGGTCTTGGCAAGTTCGCACAAAGATTTCCCGGCAGGTTTTTTGATGTAGGTATTGCCGAGCAGCATGCGGTAACTCTGGCCGCCGGCTTGGCCAGCGAGGGATTAAAACCCGTGGTGGCAATTTATTCTACATTTTTACAGCGGGCTTATGACCAGATTATCCATGATGTGTGTCTGCAAAAGCTGCCGGTGGTGTTTGCCGTGGACCGCGGCGGTATTGTAGGTGATGACGGTCCCACCCACCATGGTTTGTTTGACGTTTCATATTTACGCGGCATTCCCAATATGACTGTTATGGCGCCGTCCGATGAAAACGAGCTGCAGCACATGCTGCATACCGCATTGCAATTAAACGGCCCGTGTGCGCTGCGCTATCCCCGGGGCACCGGTTTGGGGGTAGCTCTTGATTTGCACAGCCGGGCTATACCCGTGGGTCGGGCCGAGGTGCTTGTCGAAGGTAAAGATATCACTTTGCTGGCTGTGGGCAATATGGTGCCGGTGGCTCGCCGCGCGGCGGCTGTGTTAAAAGAGCGGGGCGTGCTGGCTGCCGTGATCAACGCCAGATTTATTAAACCACTGGACAAGGAATGTATCATTCGGTGGGCCGCAATTACCGGCCGTTTGATTACGGTAGAGGAAAATATACTGGCGGGCGGTTTTGGCTCGGCCGTATTGGAATTACTTGCGGCCAAAGATATGTCCGGTACACAGGTTAAATGTTTGGGTATCGGGGATATATTCGTAGAACACGGCAGTCAGTCGTTTTTGCGGAAAAAATACGGGCTAACACCGGAAAGCATAGTTAATCTGGCCATGCAAATGATTGGTTCCCGCAAAGCCAGGGGCAGGAAGATAATTGGCTTGGGCGGAGGCGCGTGAAAAAGTGGCGGAGAAGAAAAGGATAGACGTACTGCTCGTGGAAACAGGCTATTTTGATAGCAGGGAAAAAGCCAGAGCCGCTCTGATGGCCGGAGATGTTACGGTTAACGGTGCAATTGTCGATAAGCCGGGGCAAAAGGTGCAGGCCGGCAAAGAGGATATAACTATTAAGCAAAAAATGCCTTATGTCAGCCGGGGCGGCTACAAACTGGCCCGGGCACTGCAAGTTTTTCCCATTGATATGCGGGGTAGAGTAGTTTTGGATATTGGCGCGTCCACCGGGGGATTCACCGATTGTGCTCTGCAAAACGGTGCCGCTGCGGTATACGCGGTGGATGTAGGCTATGGCCAGATAGCCTGGTCACTGCGTTCCGATCCCCGCGTGCAAGTGCTGGAACGTACCAATATCCGGTATATGGAGGACGACGTGTTCACAGTTGGTGTGCCGGACCTGCTCACCATTGATGTTGCCTTTATTTCACTGGCGCTGGTGCTGCCCCGGGTAGATTACCTGCTGAACAGTTATGAAGGTGTGGCTTTAGTTAAGCCGCAATTTGAGGCCGGCCGCAAAGCGGTGGGCAAGAAAGGTGTTGTTAAGGATCCGGCAGTGCACCGGGAAGTGCTGCATAATATTGTACATAATGTCACGTGTTTAGGTATGGCGGTGCTGGGCGTTGATTATTCACCGGTCAAGGGACCGGAGGGCAATATTGAATATTTGCTGTATTTTAAAAAACCCGCCCATAATGCAGACGGGTTATCTGTGTTAATTGACCGGGCGGTATCCGAGGCGCACCGTAATTTATCCGGAGGAACGGAACATTGAACACCATTGGCTTGCTTTCTAATTTAGCAAGAGAAAAAATAATACGCTTGGTTAACGATATTGATGCCTGGCTGGCTTGCAGGGGGGTTGCTTTACAACTGGATGATGAAACCGCCGGGCGAGTTGACAGACCCCCGGTTGGCTGTACCCGGGCTGAATTGGTGCGGCGTGTCGAGTGTTTGGTAGTGCTGGGGGGGGATGGCACACTGTTAAGCAGCGCCAGGCTGGCGGCTCCCGTAAGTGTACCGGTATTTGGCGTTAACTTGGGGCACATGGGGTTTCTTACCGAGGTGGATACACCCAGGCTGTATGAGGCTATGGAGTGCTTGCTGGCCGGAAGGTATATAATTGAGGAGCGAATGATGCTGCAGGCCGGCGTTGTGCGGGACGGGCATACTTATGAGCCTGTAAATGGCTTAAACGACGCTGTAATTGCCAAAGGGGCTTTCGCCCGTATGATTGTTTTTGATACTATGGTGGACGGGCAGCTGTTTAATACATATCACGCAGATGGGGTAATTATCTCTACCCCTACCGGGTCAACGGCATACTCGCTTTCAGCCGGTGGGCCGTTGGTGGTGCCTAAATTAGAGCTAATGCTGGTGACCCCCATATGTCCGCATGCTTTATGGGCCAGGCCGCTGGTTATAGCCGCGGATAGTGAGGTGCAGGTGACTTTGCGTTCCAAGCAGGGAGAAGTAATGCTGACTATGGATGGTCAGCATGGTATGGGCCTAAAATGCGGGGATGTGGTAAATGTACGCAAAGCCATGCACCGGGCTAAATTTATCAAACTAAACAATCGAACATTTTTTGATATTTTAAAGGAAAAATTAACAGAGGGAGACGGGGCCAATGTATAACAAACGGCCCGTTAACTTTGCCGGTGTACGGGGAAATGCCGTGCTTTTAGCGCAACAGTTTGTGGGTGAGGTACTGCATAAAGGCTGTGTGGCGGTGGACGCCACAGCGGGCAATGGCTATGATACTCTTTTTTTAGCAAATATAGTGGGGGAAAGCGGCCGGGTTTATGCCTTTGATATTCAGCAAGCGGCTCTCGACATTACAGCCCGGCGTTTAAAACAATTTGGCTTGGAAAACAACGTAAAACTAATTCATGACGGGCATGAAAACATGAATCTACATATTGATTCCCCGGTGGATGCCTGCACATTTAATTTAGGCTATTTACCCGGCGGCGATCATAATAGTATAACCGGGCCGTCTACTACCGTTAAGGCATTGCAAATCGCGCTGGATCTGCTAAAGCCGGGCGGGAGAATCAGCCTGGTAGTGTATACGGGCCATCCTGGCGCCGGAGAAGAAAGCCGGGCTGTGGAGGAAATGGCGGCGCAGCTTAATCCCTCTCTTTTTGGCGTGCTTAAGGTTACATTTATCAATCGGTCGCTATCGGCCCCTTTTTTAATCTTTATCGAAAGGGTGAAAAAAGAAAAGTGAAAACCTGGCGCCATAAAAAAATATTAGAGCTAATTAAAGAAAAGGAAATCAGCACTCAGGAAGACTTGGTCGCCGTGCTGCAAAATGCCGGGTTTTTAGTTACTCAAGCCACCGTATCCAGGGATATCAAGGAATTGGGTCTTATAAAGGTGCCCGGTAACTCCGGCATATCACGCTATACAGTGCCGGGTGAACCGATGAATCCCAGGAATGAAGACAGAATGAAGAGACTTTTCAGAGATTCGGTGGTTTCTTTGGATTACAGTGAAAACCTGATTATCATCAAAACTTTGCCGGGCGAGGCCCAGGGAGTTGCTTCTACTATTGATAACGCAAGCTGGCCGGAGGTAATCGGTACGGTGGCCGGGGATGATACCATACTGATCGTGATTAAGCCCAAAAAAATGACCCACGCCATCATAAAGAAATTTATTGCCCTCACCGGGAGGTGAATGGTGTGCTGATTTCATTATACATAAAGCATTTTGGATTAATTGATGATGCGGAAATAGAGTTTGGCCCGGGGCTTAATGTGCTTACCGGTGAAACCGGGGCGGGTAAGTCCATAGTGCTCGAAGCTTTGCAAGTTGCGCTGGGTGGCCGGGCACAAACCGAATTAATACGCACCGGGCGGGACCGGGCACTGGTTCAGGTCGCCTTCGACATTAATCGCCTGCCGTGGGTTCGTAAACGCTTATTGGAAGACGGTCTGGATACGGATGAGTACGAGCCCGACATGATAATTTTAAGTCGGGAAATAAATCGCCAGGGCCGCAACCCCTGCCGCATAAACGGACGGATAGTCAACCTGGGTATTTACCGGGAAATCGCCGGTCTAATAGTGGACATACATGGACAGCATGAACAGCAATCTTTGCTGGCGGCGGACAAGCAGCTGCAGCTGTTGGACAGATTTGGCGGCGCTCAAGTGCTAAGTTTATTGCAGGATACCGGGCAGGCTTATCGGCAGTGGCGCAGAAACAAAAGGCTCAAGGAAAAAATAACCGGCGGTTTCAGGGAAAGACAACAGCGCGTGGATATGATTAAGTATCAGATGGAAGAAATAGATGCGGCCCGTCTGGCCGATGAAAATGAAGAGGAAATGATCAGGCGGCGCGATGTCTTGGCCAATGCCGAAAGAATATCGCTCCTGGCGGAGCAGGTGTTGACGAATATACACAACGGCTCCAACCGCCGCCCTGCTGCCGTGGATCTGTTGGGCGAGGCTAAAAACAATCTTGATGAACTTTGCCGGTACATGCCCGAATTGAAAAGCGCTCAGGATAATATTTTTTCCGCCCTGTGCCTGGTAGAAGAAACTACCCGGGAATTGGCTACCTGCAGGGATAACGTGGAGGCCGACCCGCATGAGTTAAATTATATTGAAGAAAGATTGGCTTTGATTGACCGGTTAAAAAAGAAATATGGGCGGACTATTGCTGATGTACTGGCTCACAGGCAGCAGATTGCCGGTGAGTTGGAGGAATTACTGTCATTAGAGAACGACGCAGTCGGTATTGACGATCTGCTGCAGAAAAGTGAGGAGGATTACTACACGCTGGCCGGACAGCTTGAAACGGGCAGGATAGAAGCAGCAGCCGGTCTGGAGCGGGCTATCGAGCAGGAACTCGGGGATTTGGCTATGAACAGCGTGCAGTTCATGGTACAGGTTTCCACTACCGATCCGGGACCTCATGGAAAAAATGCAGTGGAATTTCTTATATCTCCCAACCCGGGAGAACCGTTGCGTCCGTTGGCCAAAAGCGCCTCCGGCGGAGAATTGTCCCGGGTTATGCTGGCTCTTAAATCAATACTGGCCGCGGCTGATGAAATAAACACCTTGGTTTTTGATGAAGTAGACGCCGGTATCGGAGGGCGCACACTGCAGGCGGTAGCAGAGAAAATGGACCGGTTAAGCCAGACCAAGCAAATTCTCTGTGTAACCCATGCAGCCGCCGTAGCGGCTTACGCGGCCAAACATTATTTAATCAGTAAATCAACTGACGACGGACAAAGAACGGTAACATCAATTACATCTTTGACCGGAGAAGAGCGCATCCAAGAGCTGAGCCGCATGCTGGGCGGTGACCAGGAGTCGCAAGCCCTTTCCAACCACGTACGCGACTTGCTGCGCTGCCGAAAGATTGGTGCCGGGTGTTGAAAATGTTGAAAGTTGAAATTTTGTTGAAAGGTTAAGAGATTTAAACGAAATCTCTTAACCTTTTTGTTTATAATATAAATAATTTTTTATATGATGATCGGATGGTGGTTGGCATTTTATAACTTGTTGCCCCCAAAAAGCCGGTCATTTTTAATTTCAATATGTTACAAAACACAGCCGGACCGCTTGCACGCTGGTTATGCCAATGTGCGGCACTTGAGGGCGGAATAAATGAGCCTGAATAAGGCTAATTTAAAAACAGCACATTATTTAAACATTAATATCGAGGGGTGGTGATTTTTTTAGAAAATTATTTCAATAACCCAGTTACAATGTTCATATTGTAAAATTTCCGGCAAGGGGGTATGTTGTCTGAATCACAGCAATCAAAACAATCAAAGCAAATCTTTGGGACCAATATTTATACTAGTATTTGTTTTAACGGCAACTTTAATTACCCTTCATTCTTATTGGCATTATTTTCTCCCTAATAGGCAGTATATAAATGTAGGCGATAACATTGCTGCGGGCATTGATTTGCCGGGAGCTGTTATTCAAAACATAAGTTTAAACTTGCGCTCTGCTTCGGAAATTTTTTCGGTTGACGGTAATCAATACCGGGAGTTTACTTATGATCCTCAAAAAACACTGCCTGTGGCTTTAAAACCGGGACAGCTGGAAATGCAGGTCAAGCTGTTTGGTTTGTTGCCCATTCACCGGATGATGGTAGATGTAGTAGAAGCTAAAAGTGTCATACCGGGCGGCCAATCTATCGGTGTTTTGCTGCATACCGAAGGCGTAATGGTGGTTGGGGAAGCTGCCGTGGAAAAAGATGGCCGGAATTTTTTCCCGGCCCGGGCAGCGGGTGTTGCAGTAGGCGATTTGATAATAAAAATCAACGGTTCTAAAATAAACGGCGAAAATCAATTGCAGGAATTAGTTGATAAATACGGCAAGCAAGGTAAGGATATTGTTCTGCTGATTAAACATGGAAACAAAAATAAGCTGACTAAAATAGAACCTATCTTATGTGAAAAAACCGGTCGTTACCGCATTGGGCTATTTATTAAAAGCAGCACCGCCGGTGTGGGTACATTAACATTTTATGAGCCTCAAACTAAAACATACGGGGCACTTGGACATATGATTACTGATTTTGAAAGCGGTCATAAACTTAATCCGGTTGACGGTAAGATAGTTGAAGCAACGGTAAAAGGTTTACACCCCGGCAGAAAAGGAGCTCCCGGCGAAAAATTGGGGGTTTTTAAAGGAAAGAGCGATATTATCGGAAACATAGAAAGCAATACTAATTGCGGTATATTTGGTAAACTTCAAAAAGGTATCCGCAACCCCTATTACAGCCAACCAATACCACTGGCCATGAAATATCAGGTTGAGGAGGCCCCGGCCGAAATATTAACGGTATTGGAAGGTGATAAGATAGAAAAGTTTAATATAGAAATATTGGATGTATTACCTGCCGGTAATCATGGCAAAGGACTGGTTATTCAAGTTACGGATCAAGAGTTAATAAGGCGTACAGGCGGCATTATTCAAGGCATGAGCGGCAGTCCCATTATACAAAACGGCAGATTCGTAGGAGCTGTTACCCATGTGTTTATCAACGACCCCACCAAGGGATATGGCGTTCTGGCAGAAAATATGTTAAAGGAAGCAAAGCTATTAAATGTGAAGCATACGGAAAAGATAGCGGGATAGATTTAAAAATATTTAACAAAACAGTTAAAAATTAACAAAAAAGTTAAAAATAATTAGAGGTATTCCCTCCTCCACGTCGAAAGGTAATATTTAGAACGACTTAGATAAAAAAGTGTTTGTTAGGAGGCGGGAAATTCATGAGAAACGTAATTAAAGTACTATTAGCAGATGATAACAGAGAATTTTGTGAATTATTGAAAGAATTCTTACAACAGCAGGAAGAATTCAGGCTGGTAGGTATTGCACAAAACGGTTTGGAAGCGTTGGATTTAATTCAAGATGAAGCACCTGATGTTTTGGTTTTGGATGTTATTATGCCGCATTTGGATGGTATTGGTGTATTAGAAAAACTTAATGAATTTAAAAACAGGCCCAGGGTAATTATGTTAACAGCTTTTGGTCAGGAGAATATTACCCAAAGGGCTGTGGAACTAGGTGCGGATTATTATATTCTAAAACCTTTTGATTTTTCGGTGCTGGCCACTAGAATTAGGCAGCTGGCCGGTGGGTTTAAGGTTTCACCATATATTTCGGTGGCCAAGCCTAAAAATTTAGATGTTGCTGTTACAAATATAATCCATGAAATGGGTGTACCTGCACATATCAAAGGATATCATTATTTGAGAGATGCTATTTTACAAGTTATTGAGGATGTTAACCTGCTGGGGGCGGTAACCAAAGAGTTATATCCCATGATTGCACATAAATATAAAACTACTCCCAGCCGGGTGGAAAGAGCTATTCGGCATGCTATCGAGTTGGCTTGGGATAGGGGTAATATAGAAATGATGACCAAGTTTTTCGGCTACACCATTAATCTGCAGCGCGGCAAGCCAACCAATTCAGAGTTTATTGCCATGGTGGCCGATAAATTACGTATTGAAGCTAAAGTCAGTTAAATACCATAATATATAAACTTATAAAATTTATATTGAAAACCACAATTTAGAGACACCAATAATTTATTGGTTACTAAAAGTACAATAAATTAGCGGTGTTTTTATTTATGGTTGTGATATAATTTAATTTGGCTTAATTGACATAAGTCTCCCACTTCTATAAGCAGGAAACTTACGCCAACTAAGTCGTGTATTTGCGGTTCTAAAATTTAGGGGAAGTTGAATCTCCTCCCGAATCTAATAATTTGCTTCAAAAGGTTTACTGTGTATAATGTTCTATAAATGGCCTTGACGTAAATAAACAAAAACTGTAAAATGTTAGAATTAAGGCGGTGATTAAATGGCCACTAAAGGTACTGTACGGCTGGATAAAAAAACAAAACACCTGGTTAAACGTTTGCAGCCTGGTGATATTGCCGTAATCGATCACCGTGATCTCGACGAGGTAGCAGCTAATGCTTTGGTGGAAGCCCATGTAAAAGCGGTGGTTAATGTTAACACTTCCATGAGTGAAATATACCCCAATTGCGGGCCCTTAACCATAGTGGAAGCGGGCATCAAACTTGTGGATTGTACGGGTAGTGATTTGTTTGCCATATTAACGGAAGGCCAGGAAGTAGAAGTGAAAAATGGCCGGGTGATCTTATCCGGTACTGTTCTGGCAGTTGGCGAGGAGTTAACGGCTGATAAAATAAAACAAAAAATGGAGGCTACTAGAGCTAATATCGAAGGTGTGTTATCTCGTTTTGTACAAAACACCATGGATTACGCCCGGAATGAAATCGGCTTAATTTGCGGTGAATACAAAGTGCCGAATGTCTGTACTGTATTTAAGGAAAAACATGCTCTCATTGTTGTGCGTGGAAAAAATTATAAAGAAGATTTAAGAGCCATCAAGTCTTATATTGATGAAATAAAACCGGTATTAATTGGTGTTGACGGTGGGGCTGATGCCTTAACGGAGTTCGGTCTGCAGCCCGATATTATTGTAGGTGATATGGACAGTGTCAGTGACAAAACATTGTTATGTGGTGCTGAGCTGGTAGTACACGCTTATCCCGATGGTCGCGCACCGGGCATGGCGCGTCTGCAGGAATTGGGTTTGGCAGCATTAACCTACGCCGCACCCGGAACCAGCGAGGATATTGCCATGTTGATAGCCTATGAAAAGGGAGCTGAACTGATTGTAGCGGTAGGCACACATTCAAATATGATTGATTTCCTTGAGAAGGGGCGCAAGGGAATGGCCAGCACTTTTTTAGTGCGGGCCAAGGTTGGTTCGATATTAATTGATGCCAAAGGAGTGAGCAAGCTATATAAAAGCAGGCTGCGCGCCAAACATCTGGCCCCTATTTTTGTTGCGGCACTGTTGCCTGTCGTTGCTGTTGCTGTGATTTCCCCTTCAACCAGGGAATTGCTGCGCCTTTTGTTTATTCAGTTTCGACTATTGGTTGGAATTTAACTGAAATTAAGGTGATAGTTAATGATCATTGATTATAAATACCACATTGCTTCGCTGGTAGCTGTGTTTCTGGCTTTGGGAATAGGTATTTTGATAGGCAGTACTTTGCTGGGCAACGATGCGCTGATTGATTATCAAAAACAAGTTACCAATAAGTTGGAAGACCAGCTGCAATCGTTAAGGAAAACTAATGAAACAATACAGGTTCGGGCTAATACATTGGAAACAGACTCCAATATGCATCAACAATTTGAGAAACAAGTGCTTCCGGTATTGGTGGCCGGTAAGTTGGCCGATAAAAATTTTGCTCTGGTAGAGCTCAATAATTTTGGTTTTCCTCCGGAGCTTGCAGAGGCAATAAAAGATGCCGGGGGGCACGTTAATTCCGTTACTTCAGTCAACTCTATTGAAGATGAAAAGCATATAATCAGCATGTTGCAAAAGGATCTCGTGTGGCCGGTTACTACCGGCGACGAATTTTACAAAAGATTGGGCACCGAGATAGCTAATAACATTAACACCGGAGAAAACCAGGCGGTTATCAGCTATCTTGTGGAAAAGGAATTAATTAAAACCAGCGGTGAATACGGGGTGCCGGTGGATGGACTGATTATTGTCGGTGGCAGTTACAAGGAAAGCAATAGAAATATGCAGATTGACATATCTTTAATAGATTATTTTAGTGAATTAAACATCCCCGTTGTTGGAGTGGAGGAAACAGATGTCTCTTTTTCCTCGATGAAAGAGTACCAGCGCAAACATATTAGTACGGTGGATAATATAGACACTGCACCCGGTCAGATGGCTATGGTACTGGTATTGGGCGGACAACCCGGTCATTATGGAATTAAATCCACGGCACAAAAGCTGATGCCCGATATACCGGGCCAGGAGACTTAATTGGGGTCAATTTGCAATGCGATAAACGCTGCTGCAAGACAATGATAATGAAGATGGTCATGAAAGGAACGAGGAATAAATGTCCCCTAAGCGGGTTGCAGCCTTAATACCGGCCTACAACGAAGCAGAATATATTACCGCCACTGTTACGGCACTGGCGGCACTATCCGAAGTGAACGAGATTGTAGTGGTGGACGATGCATCCTCCGATTCCACTGCTGAACTTGCCGCGGCTGCGGGGGCAAGGGTAATTGGCCTGCCTTGCAATAGCGGTAAAGGTGCCGCGCTTAACAGGGGCAGCGAGCAAATTAGGGCCGATATAGTTATGCTGCTGGATGGTGATCTGGGTGATTCAGCCGGAAATGCCCGGTTGCTGTTGGAGCCTGTGCTGGCCGGGCGGGCCGATATGACTGTGGCTCACTTTCCGCCGCCCCGGATTAAAGGCGGTTTTGGCCTGGTTAAGGGCTTGGCCAGAAAAGGCATTAAATTTTATACCGGCCTGGAAATGCAATCTCCTCTGTCCGGGCAGCGAGTGATGACTCGTCAGGTAATGGATAAACTGTTGCCCTTTGCCTCGGGTTACGGGGTAGAGGTGGGGCTGACTATCAAAGCGGCCCGGGCCGGATTTAAGGTATTGGAAGTACCGGTGCCGATGACCCACGCGGAAACAGGTCGTGATCTGAAAGGCTTCTGGCATCGCGGCAGGCAATTCTGTCATATCGCGCGGGTACTGGCTAAAGCCGCGGTGGTTAAATAAGGTTCGAGGTGAAATATGAACTGGCAGCCGGAATTATATTATTTGCCGGTAGGTTTTGGTCTGGCTTTTTTTATAGCTTTAATCATAAGGGAAAAAATAATGAATATGATTGCCGGAGCTGACTTTGTGCGGCCGAATTTTAGGGGGGAAAGAATACCTCTGGCCGCAGGGGTTGTTTTTTTTATCTCTACGGCAACTGCCGTGACGCCCTTGTTTTTGTTATGGACGGCTGATTTGCGTGAGAAGGCGCTGCTTTATTTAATGGCTATGGCCGGGGCTGCTTTTCTAGGGTTGATGGATGACTTTTGGGGCAGCCGTGAGGCATCCGGTTTAACGGGTCATTTCAAAGCATTAATGCGGGGCCGTTTAACCACCGGCGCCTTAAAAGCGCTGGGTGGCGGTATACTGGCGCTTATTATAGGGGCGCAGCTTTATCCCGGAGACCTTTGGAGAATAATGGACAGCGCTTTGATTATTGCTCTTTCGGTTAACCTGGTCAATTTATTTGACTTGCGTCCGGGCCGGGCCGGTAAAGTTTTTGTATTACTTTACATAATTTTACTGCCCGCGGCGCTCGGGGGGGCGGAAGCGCTGATGGCCACCATGACACTGGGTGCTTTGCTGGCTTTTCTGCCTGCCGATTTGAAAGCTCGGGCTATGATGGGAGATGCCGGGTCCAATACGTTGGGTATGGTCATTGGTCTGACTGCCGCCGCTGCTTTGGAAGGGAACTACCGGATCGGTTATCTGACCGCTCTGGTGATAATGCACATAATAACTGAAAAATATTCGTTAACCAGGATTATTGCGGACAATTTTATGCTGAATTATCTTGATATGCTGGGACGGGAGAAGGAACCCGAAAGATAATGTCGAATAATTACTTGTTGGTCACTAATAGGAGTGTATGCTATTGCTCAGCGATGTTAAAAGAATTACCTTATTTACGGGCAATTTGGGCAGTGGAAAGACCGAGTTGGCTATCAACTTTGCTCTTTGGCTGAAAAAACAATATGCACGGGTTGGTATTGTGGATTTGGATATTATCAATCCATACTTTCGTACCAGGATAATGCGTGAAGAACTGGAAAAAATAGGTTTGCGCGTGATCTGCCCGCCGGGGGAACTGGCGGGCGCTGATGTGCCCGCCCTGCCATCGTCTATTTTAGGTGTTTTGGAAGACGAGCGGGGTCAGGGCGTTTTTGATGTGGGCGGCGATGAAATAGGAGCTACCGCGCTGGGCCGTTTTAAACCATATCTGCCCGATGGGTCATATAACATGTTTTTTGTAGCCAACGCCTGCCGGCCCTTTACTCGCACAGCGGAGGGTATTATTGAAATGCTGCGGTCGGTAGAGAAGGCATCCCGCTTGCAGGTTAGCGCTCTGGTAAGTAACACCAACCTGGGTTCCGACACCGAACCGGATACCATTCAGGCCGGCCACGCTATTATTGAGGACGCGGCCCGGCAATTGGGTCTGCCTGTGACCTTCCTGGCAGTGCACAGCCCGCTGGCCCGGGAAATGACCGTGCGTATGCCGGATACACCGATATTTCCTATCGAAAAAAACATGATGCCTCCCTGGGCTGCGGGGTCAGGCTTATTCTAATTAGTTTGTTTGGATATTTATCATTTATGGATTAAGGGAGGGGCTCTTTTTGGCGCAAATAACATTTCGGGAAGATCGCTGCAAAGGTTGCCAATTGTGCACCGCAGTATGTCCCAAACAGTTAATTAAGATGGCTGGGCACATTAATGTAATGGGCTTTCACCCGGCCACTGTGGAAGAACCCGAAAAATGCACCGGGTGTGCACTGTGTGCCCGCATGTGTCCAGATTTGGTGATTGAAGTGGCAAAGGAGGAAAAGAAGGTTGGCTAAAGTATTGATGAAAGGTAATGAAGCAATCGGGGAAGGCGCCGTACGGGCCGGTTGTCGTTACTTTTTTGGTTATCCCATTACTCCGCAGAGCGAATTGCCGCATTATCTGGCCAAGCGTATGCCCCAGGTGGGCGGTATATATCTGCAGTCGGAAAGCGAAACAGCGGCGGCTAACATGGTCTTTGGCGCCGCCGGTGCCGGTGCCCGGGTGATGACATCATCTTCGGGTCCGGGTATCAGCTTGATGCAAGAGGGTATTTCTTATCTGGCCGGTGCTGAGCTGCCCTGTGTAGTGGTGAATATGATCAGGGGCGGCCCAGGCCTGGGTAATATAGCTCCCGCTCAGTCTGATTATTTTCAGGCAGTTAAAGGCGGTGGGCACGGTGATTACCGGCTGATCTGTCTGGCTCCGGCATCAGTGCAGGAAATCATTGATTTAATGCAGGATGCCTTTGACTTGGCGGATAAATATCGTAACCCCGTGATGCTGCTGGCTGACGGTGTTTTGGGCCAGATGATGGAACCGGTGGATCTGGGAGACGAAATACTAAGACAGGCACCGGAAAAAGAATGGGCGGCCACGGGACGTAAAAAAGGCGGTCCCAAACGATTGATCAACTCGTTATATATCGTACCGGAGGATTGTGAACAGCATAATATCAGGTTATCACAAAAATACTCTGTCATAACCAAAGAAGAGCAGCGCTGGGAGGAATACCGGCTGGATGATGCCAAACTGGTCATAGTGGCCTTTGGCACTTGCGCCAGGATTTGTAAGGCTGTCATCGACCGCGCCCGGGAAGAAGGACTGGCGGTTGGTTTAATCAGGCCTATTACAGTATGGCCTTTTCCCAACGATGTGTTGTCCAGGGTAAGGGAAACCGCCGAGCAATTCCTGTCCGTGGAAATGAACATGGGACAAATGGTGGAAGATGTGCGACTGGCAGTGGAAGGCAGAAAGCCGGTGCACTTTTACGGACGGGTGGGCGGCATGATGCCCGTAGCCCGGGACGTGCTTGAAGAGGTTAAAAAACTGTACAACGGGGGTGCGGTATAATGAAAAAGATTTTTACCAGGCCGGAGGCGCTGACAGATTTACCTTTTCACTACTGTCCGGGCTGCACCCATGGCATTGCCCACCGCTTGGTGGCTGAGGTTATTGATGAAATGGATATCTACGAGCGGGCGCTGGGCATAGCGCCGGTGGGCTGTTCCGTATTTATATATAATTATCTGGATATTGATATGTATCAGGCGGCCCATGGACGGGCACCGGCGGTGGGTACAGGCATCAAGCGGGTACTGCCCGACCGGCTGGTGTTCACTTATCAGGGCGACGGCGACGCGGCCGCTATCGGTACAGGCGAGCTGGTGCATGCGGCGGCCCGGGGTGAAAAGATAACCGTACTTTTTATTAACAATGCGGTTTACGCCATGACCGGCGGGCAAATGGCGCCGACCACGCTGCTGGGACAGAAAACCACTACCACTCCCTACGGTCGGGATAAGGATGCCAACGGTTTGCCCGTCAAGGTTTGTGAAATGCTGGCGCCCCTGGACGGCAGTGCCTATCTGGCCAGGGTTTCCCTGCACAATCCCAAGCATATCATGATGGCTAAAAAAGCTATTCGCAAAGCATTTGAAGTGCAAATGCGCGGCGACGGGTTTACTCTGGTGGAAATACTCAGCTCCTGTCCCACCAACTGGGGTCTGCCTCCTTTGGAAGCGCTAAAATGGTTGGAGGAAAAAATGATTCCTTATTACCCACTGGGTGAGTACAAGACTCCGGCGGAGGAGGTTCAGATATAATGTTCGAGGGTATTTTAATTGCGGGTTTTGGCGGGCAGGGTGTCTTGTCCACAGGCCAGTTGCTGGCTTATGCCGGAATGATGGAGGATAAGCACGTGGCCTGGATTCCCTCCTATGGTCCGGAGATGCGCGGCGGTACGGCCAACTGTGGTGTAACTATTTCCAGCGAGCCCATCAGCTCACCGGTTGTCAGCGAGCCTACCGTGCTGATAGCTATGAACCGGCCTTCCCTGGAAAAATTTGAGCCTACTGTGGTGCCGGGCGGGCTTATTTTAGTGAATAGCTCGCTGATCAGTATTAAAACCACACGCTCCGATGTGCGCACCGTTTACGTGCCGGCCAATGATCTGGCCGAGGAACTTGGTAACGGTAAGATAGCCAATAATATCATACTAGGTGCACTGCTTGAATTAACCGGCGTGGTATCCGGCGATGCCGTTCTGGAATCGCTGAAAAAAGTGCTGCCGCCTAAACGTCACAATCTAATTCCCATCAATGGCGAAGCACTCGAAAAAGGCTGTCAGTTGGCCAGAGGGCAGGCTTAAGCTTTTCTTGGACAACTATATATTATCCTTTTCATAACCGCCAGTAACCCGGCATTTTACAGTTGGGCTTCCGGCGGTTATTATATTAGTAACATTAGTTTGCAAAGGTGGGGTTCCATTGATAAATAGGGAGCGGTTGGTGGCTGAGTTTATGGAAATGGTGCGGGTGGACAGCGAAAGCCGGCGGGAAGCCCGTATGGCCGCGCTGCTGACAGAGAAGCTGCGGCGCTTGGGATTTACTACTTACGTGGACGATGCCGGACCTAAAACCGGCTCGGACACAGGTAATTTAATCGCTCGGCGATCCGGCAGCGCGGATGCGCCCGCCCTTATGTTTTCGGCTCATATGGATACGGTATCGCCGGGGCGCGGCATTAAGCCGCTGGAGGAAGACGGTATCATACGCTCAGCCGGAGCTACCGTGCTCGGCGCCGATGATAAAGCAGGCGTTGCCGCTATATTGGAAGCGGTGCGGGTTTTGCAGGAACAAAAACTGCCGCATGGCGACTTGGAGCTGGTGTTTACCACATGCGAAGAGGTGGGTTTATCGGGCGTCAAGTTCCTGGATTTCCCCCGGCTTAAGGCCCGGATGGGCTATGTGCTGGACAGCAACGGCCCGGCCGGCACTATTATCAACCGGGGACCTTCCCAGGATGAGATATATGCTGAAATGCTCGGCGTGGCGGCACACGCCGGTATCAACCCGGAAGACGGGGTCAACGCCATACAGGTGGCATCACGGGCTATCGCAGCTATGCAGCTGGGCCGCATTGACCACGAAACCACTGCCAATATAGGTATCATTTCCGGCGGTGTGGCTATTAATATTGTACCCGAAAAAGTAATGATCAAAGGTGAAACGAGAAGCCTGCAGGAACAAAAACGTATTAAACATACTAAAATTATCTGCGAGACATTGGAACGAGCGGCCCGGGAGGGCGGTGCACAGTTGGAGGTAAAAGTGGAAAATATTTATCCCGCCATGGCAGTGCCGGAAGACTCTTTAGTCGTGCGGCTGGCCCAAAAGGCGGCCCGTGACATAGGCTTGCAGCCCGTGGTTAAAAGTACGGGCGGCGGCAGCGATACCCATATATTTAACGAACATGGCATATTGTCGGTAAACCTGGGCATTGCCATGCAGAAGGTGCATACCACCGATGAATTTATAACTGTTGAAGATCTGGTCATGGATGCCGCTTACGTGCTGGCCGTCATCAATGCCGCGACAGCCCGGGCGGCCGGGAAGGGAGCATCGGCATTTTGATCAGGACACGGCAGGGCCGGGTTCTAACCGTTAGGACCCGACGGCGGAATATGACGGAATTAACGGTTCAAATACCGGGGGAGCCGGAGCGGAAAGCTTACAACTACGATTTGCTTACCGGCCCGGTGGAAACCGGGGACATTGTGGTGCTGAATACCACAGCCGTAACCAAAGGGCTGGGCACGGGCGGCGCCCATTTTGTGATGGCTAACGTTTCCAGGCCGGAGCATAATGCCCGCCCGGCCGGGCACATTATGAAACTGCGTTACAGCCCGTGCCAGGTGAAAGTGCTGGCAGCGGAAGAACCGGACAGCCCCGACGCCGACATTATCAAAAATACCGCCTCTCTGGATGGTATACCGGTAGTGGTGGGCACGCTGCATAGTATGCTGGCGCCCGCGGCTGCGGGCGTCAAAACCGCCACCGGCGGCCGGGCCCGGGTGGTATATGTGATGACGGACGGGGCTGCCTTACCGCTGCCCTTAAGTAACCTGGTGCACGACCTGCAGACCAAAAGCCTGCTGGACGCCACTGTTACTTGCGGCCATGCCTTTGGCGGCGACTGGGAGTGTATCAATATTTACACCGCGCTGCTGACGGCAAAGGCAGTGGCCCGGGCGGATGTAATAATTGTAGCTATGGGGCCGGGTATTGTGGGCACTGCTTCGCCGCTGGGCTTCACGGGTGTGGAACAGGGGGAAATAATTAACGCTGTGAATATACTGGGCGGTCGGGCGGTGGCCATTCCCCGCATTAGTTTCGCCGATGCCCGGGAAAGGCACCGGGGCATCAGTCACCACACTGTAACTGCTCTGGGTAAGATAGCCCTGACTTCCTGCACGGTGGTGCTGCCCGAGCTGGCTGATAATCGACAGTGGGCATTGATACGGGACCAGCTAAGCCGGGCCTGGCCGGCGGATAAGCACCGTCTGGTGCGGCAAGAGGGCGGGCCGGCTTTGGCGGAATTGGAGCACCGGGGGATCAAGGTTACTTCCATGGGGCGTACGCCGGAAGACGACCCGGCCTTTTTCCTGTCTGCCGGTGCGGCGGGCATTTATGCGGCCGGGCTGCTGATCTAATGCAATGCCGAGGCGATAAATTGCCGCAGTGTGGCTTTGGATTCCGACCAGGGGCGTATTAATAGCTTTAGCTCGCTTACCTTACCGCTAAAATACAATCCATCTTTGGATATAAATATGCGCATTCAATAATGTCCTCCTTAAAATTCAAATGCATCATTTATTTTTATGCGTAAAACATTTTATTATGCCGGGGGAAATAACATGAGAATACCCATTGTTAAAATGAGCGTCAATGCCAGCGGAGCGGCCGCCGCCGCCGGACAAGGAGATGTGGTGGTGATAGTGGATGTTATTGATATGTCCACTACTCTGGAGGCCGCTTTGGACGCGGGTGCGTGTGCCGTGTTCGGGGCCGCGCCCGACGGGGCTGCGCCGCCTGTGTCCATAGACCCCGCTGCTATTGGTTGGCTAGCCGGGCGGGCAGCCCGGGAAAAGAACACCGGGGTAGTTTTGATAGCCGAACCCCGGGTGGGTACGGATGACGAGCGTTTAAACAAAATCACCGGGGTGGTCGGCGGTTTGGCTCGGGCTGGGGTTGAAATATCGGCTGTGCTGCCCAATATTGGCGCTGAAACGCCCAAACTGTATAATCTGCAAAACCAGGTGGTCATAGCCGCCACCGCCACCGGGGGGGTGGCCTATGATGCTGCCGTTAAAGCCGGGGCAGCGGCGGTGCTCACAGGAACAGTGGCCAGGACCATGCGGCAAAAGGGGTCCGCACCGGCGCGCGCCGCGGCCGCCCGGGCCATTCGAAAAGCCCGGGCGCTGGATGCCGGCATCACGGTAGTGGCTGCCAGCGGTAATTCACTGGAGGATGTACTGGCGGCTGAATACATTACCCGTACAATTATTGACGATTTTTTGCACTAAGTCATAATCGGCGCCGTACCGCTCATATATATAGGCATGGACAGGTTGCAAAAAAGGAAGCGGTGGTATGGGTTACATGCGCCGGTTAATGACTGACTCTCTCCGGCAAAGCTGGTCGCTTTATTGTATTGTGATAGCTATTTTTAGTGTTGGCATATTGCTTGGTTCGCTGGGGGTCAATACATTGCAAGAGGAACAAACCAGGGAATTGCAGCGCTACCTGCAATCTTTTTTAGCCCAGGCGGCGGCAATAGAAGTAGACCGGGCTCAAATGGTCAGAGGAGCACTTTACGATAATTTACTGGTGGGGTCGGTAATCTATATGCTGGGTTTAACCATTATCTGCCTGCCCCTGGTGTTGGCGCTAATTTTTTTCCGCGGATTTGTGCTGGGATTTACCATAGGTTTTTTAACCGCGCATCCGGATTGGCGGGAGTTTGTTATTGTCCTTATTTCCATGCTGCCGCAAAATATACTTTACATTCCGGCGCTGATTATCGGTGGCACGGCTTCGCTTTCCTTTTCCTTGCTGTTAGTTAAAAGATTTAACAATTCACAAACTCGTGTGGCTCCCCAGTTTGTCGGTTATTCTTTAATTATGGCCGGTTGTTTGACAGCCTTTGCGCTGGCTGCTCTGGCGGAGGGATATATTACGCCGGAATTAACCAGGCTTGCGGCCTCGTTTGTGGTTAACCGGTAATAAAAACCAAGGAGGCTTACGGCAATGTTTTTTGTGGTGGTTTCCCGGGTTAAGGATAAAGTATTGTTATTTGCCCGCCTAGTGTTGGTGATGTGTATATTGTGTATTATAATCGCCCAGTTGTATGGGGTGTTCAAGGCCAACTGGATTGAACACGACAAAACAACCAATGAGCCTTTGCGGGTAGAATGGCATTTGGGCTGGGAATAATCTTCCAGCACTTATGGTTTGTGTTCGGACAGGCTCTTTATGTTCGAGCAATCTCTTATAGAAAAAAGCAGCCCCCGGAGGGCTTTTTTGTTTGCCTTTCAAAAGGAATAGATCAACAAGATGTGGAATAGCTGAATATAAAACGGTGGTGTTAGAATATGGAAAAATATATCCGGTACTTTTTAAATTATCTGGCCCTGGAAAGGGGACTGGCCCAAAACACAATTACTTCTTATGCCCTTGATTTAAAGCAGTTTAAATCTTTTTGTATGCGGCGTCAGGTGATGGCTGCCGGGCAGATTGACCGTGTTTTAGTGCTAAACTATCTTTTGGAATTAAAAAAAAGTGGTCGTTTGCCCGCTACCGTATCCCGGCATATGGCGGCGCTCAGGGTTTTTTGCCGTTTCCTTGTGGATGAGCAGGTGCTGGGCATTGATCCCATGGCCAACCTGGAATCTCCGGGCCTGCAAAAAAAGTTGCCCGGCGTGCTGGCCCAGGAGGAAGTGGAAAAATTACTGGCCCAGCCCCGGGTGGGCAACCCGGCCGGACTCAGGGATAAGGCTATGCTGGAATTGATGTACGCAACCGGTATGCGGGTGTCTGAACTTTTAGCGCTGGACTTGGAGCAGGTGGATTATGAGCGGGGCTTTGTCCGCTGCCTGGGTAAGGGTGCCAAAGAGCGTATTATACCGGTAGGCACGGTGGCCAGAAATTTTTTAACGGAATACCTGCGACGGGGTAGGGCAAAAATAACTGCAAACAAAGGGGAAAACGCTCTTTTTTTAAATATGCGGGGCAAGCGTCTTACCCGCCAAGGTTTTTGGAAGATTATCAAAAAATATGCTTTAGCGGCGGGTATAGATAAAACAATAACTCCGCATACACTGCGCCACTCCTTTGCCACTCATTTACTCGAAAACGGCGCCGATCTGCGTGCCTTGCAGGAAATGCTGGGTCATGCCGATATTGCCACCACTCAGATATACACACATTTGACCGATACCAGATTAAGGGATATATATAACAAGCATCATCCCCGGGCCTAAAACCCGGGTGGGCTACGGCTTATTTAACGTTTCAATCAGCTTTTCCACGAACATAAAAATTATAACTAAAGGAGTAAAATTAAATGCAGCTAAATAGAAAAGTAATTATTATTGTGTTGGATAGCGTCGGGGTTGGTGAACTGCCGGATGCCGGGCATTACGGTGACAGCGGCAGTAATACGCTGGGCAATTGCTCCCGGGCCGTGGGTGGCCTGAAAATGCCCAATTTAGAGCAAATGGGCCTGGGGCGTTTGACTGAAATACAGGGCGTGCCTCCGGCGGATAATCCAACCGCGTGCTACGGTAAAATGACTGAGCTTTCCCCGGGTAAAGATACCACTACCGGGCATTGGGAAATTGCCGGTATTGTATTGGACAGGCCCTTTCCGGTGTTTCCCGGCGGCTTCCCGCCTGAAATCATCGAGCCGTTCAAACAAAACATCGGCAGGGATATACTGGGCAATAAGGCAGCCTCGGGAACAGCGATTATTGACGAATTGGGCGCAATACATATGCAAACCGGCAGCCCTATTATATATACCTCCGCTGACAGCGTATTTCAAATCGCTGCCCATGAAGAGGTGGTTCCGCTGGAGGAATTGTACCGGATGTGCCGGACAGCCAGGGAGCTGCTCACCGGTAAGTACGCGGTGGGCCGGGTGATTGCCCGGCCGTTTATCGGCTCGCCGGGTTCATTCAAGCGTACAGCCAACCGCCACGATTATTCCCTTATTCCGCCCCGTCCCACGGTGCTGAATTTATTGCTGGATAATGGATTGACTGTGGCTGCGGTGGGCAAAATCAAAGATATTTTCGCCGGTCAGGGAATTTCCAGTTCGGCGCATACCAATAGCAACATGGATGGGGTGGATAAAACCCTGGCTTTAATGCGGGAGGATTTTAGCGGTGTTATTTTTACCAACCTGGTGGATTTCGACCAGCTTTACGGACATCGCAACGACCCTCGCGGTTATGCCGGTGCTCTGGAGGAATTTGACCGCCGGGTGCCGGAAATAATGAGAGCCCTGCGCCCCGCGGATGTGCTCATATTAACCGCGGACCACGGGTGTGATCCCACCACCGCCAGTACCGATCACTCCAGGGAATACGTACCGCTTTTGGTCGCCGGCCCGGGTATCAAAAAAGGAGTTGACTTGGGTATCCGCGCCGGTTTCAGCGATGTGGCAGCCTCCGTGGCCCGGTTATTCGGACTAAGTTTTGATACCGGCGAAGAGTTTGTCACTGCTGTTGCTCAATAAAGATTTCTAAAGAGCTTGCCCAAGGCAGGCTTTGGCGCCGGATGTTGAGAGCAGATTCCTAGAGGCCGGCAGTGGTGTTTGCTTAAGTTTAACAGCTATCTTGCCGGTTATCGACTGTGTGGATCAATTTACCTGTGCGGGGGGGCATCGGTATGAGAATGGTGGATTTGATACAAAAAAAGCGCGATGGCTTTAGTCTGACTAAAAAAGAAATAGATTTTATAGTTGGCGGGTTTACCGGTGGAGCGATTCCCGATTACCAAATGTCCGCCTTTTTAATGGCTGTATATTTTCAGGGCATGGATATGCAAGAAAACACCTACTTGACCATGGCTATGGTTAATTCCGGAGATATTATGGATTTATCAGGCATACAGGGTATTAAGGTGGATAAACATTCCACAGGGGGCGTGGGAGATAAAACAAGTTTAATCGTTGGACCGCTGGCAGCCGCGGCAGGTGTTCCGGTGGCTAAAATATCCGGTCGGGGTCTGGGGCATACCGGTGGCACTATAGATAAGCTGGAGTCAATCGAGGGCTTTCATGTGGAGCTTTCCCGGGAAGAATTTGTCGAACAGGTAAACAGGTATAAAATTGCTATCGTAAGTCAAACGGGTAATTTGACCCCTGCCGATAAGAAGTTGTATGCGCTTAGGGACGTTACAGCCACGGTAAATTCCATTCCTTTAATTGCCAGCTCCATTATGAGCAAAAAAATTGCCTCGGGGGCTGATGCTATTGTACTTGACGTTAAGGTGGGCTCCGGCGCCTTTATGAAAACTTTGCCCGATGCCAGGAAACTGGCAAAAACCATGGTACAGATAAGTAAAGGTTTAAATAAAAAGACCATTGCAATTATCACGGACATGTGCCAGCCGCTTGGTTACGAAGTAGGCAACGCCAATGAAGTTAAAGAAGCTATAGAAGTGCTTAACGGTAGAGGCGAGGCAGGTCTGGTTAAAGTTTGTCTAACGGTAGCCGCCCATATGACGGTGGCCGGCGGTATTTATGCGGATTTTAAGCGGGCCTACAATGCCTTGGCCGAGATGCTGTCAGGCGGTGAGGCCATGTATAAATTTGAACAATTTATCAGAGCGCAGGGCGGCCGCGCGGCAGTGGTGAATAACCCTGATCTGCTGCCTCAGGCCCAAAATAATATGGAAGTAAAGTCCGACGCGGCCGGTTATGTTCAAAGTATTGCTGCCGATGCGGTGGGCACCGCGGCTATGCTGCTGGGTGCCGGAAGGAAAATAAAAGATGAACAAATAGATAATGCCGCCGGTATATCCTTGAAGAGAAAGGTTGGGGATGAGGTGCGGCCTGGAGATGTGCTGGCTGTTTTG
Organism: Desulfoscipio sp. XC116; assembly: GCF_039851975.1. Classification (GTDB taxonomy): domain Bacteria; phylum Bacillota; class Desulfotomaculia; order Desulfotomaculales; family Desulfallaceae; genus Sporotomaculum. The sequence goes on along the minus strand of NZ_CP156660.1, from coordinate 2,140,236 downwards.
CACAGCAATCGTACCATAAACCCACAAATCAGCCAAATGCTGAGTCAGTCATTTGTCATTGGACCTCGGAGGCCTGAAGAAGTGCCGGTTGTATATGATGTTATAGAGTAATTCTTAAAAAAGCTAATATATTCTTGATGTCGCGCACACTATCGCCCCGCATAACTTTTACTCAGTTCCACATAATATTTTGAGTGAAAAGAACAGGGGGGAAAGTGTGATGAAGAGTAAGAAAGTTTATTCGATGATACTGGCGCTGGTGCTGGTTACGGTTGCTGCCGCCGCTGCAGCCGGGCCGGCGGCAACCGGCGCTCCGGTATCCGGAGCGGCACCGGTAACTGCCGGACCGGTATCCGATTTGAAAGAGGCAGCCACCGGGGAAGATCTTGCCGTAGTGCGGCAAAGCCCTGCACAGGTGTCCGCCGCGGCGCTGGAAACAACTGCGGAAGCGGCCGTGCTGATGGATGCCGCTACGGGTAAGGTACTCTGGTCCAAGGAAAAGGACAAAGAGCTGCCTATGGCCAGTGTTACTAAAATTATGACCTTGCTGTTGGCCTGTGAAGCGCTCGAACAGGGTAAAATAAGCCTTGACGATCGGGTTACGGTTTCGGAAAACGCCTGGGGCATGGGTGGTTCTCAGATATACCTGGAGCCCGGCGAGGAAATGAACATGAGGGATATGCTGATTTCCGTAGCCGTGGGATCGGCCAATGACGCGAGCGTGGCCGTGGCCGAGCACATTGCCGGGTCGGAGGAAGCGTTCGTGGAAATAATGAATAGCCGGGCCGGAGAATTGGGCTGCCGGCATACCAGGTTCGCCAATCCTACCGGGCTGCCCGCTGAAAATCACTATACATCGGCACAAGATATGGCGGTAATCCTGCGCCAGGCGCTGGCTTGCCCGCATTTCACCAAAATTTCTTCCATTTATCGATATGATATTCGGGGCGGGGATTTTGTTTTATGGAATACTAATAAATTGCTCAAGTGGTACCAGGGGGCAGATGCCGGAAAAACAGGCTGGACCAATGAAGCTAAGTATTGCCTGGCCGCCACAGCCAAGCGGGAAGACCTGCGCTTAATTTCGGTGGTGCTGGGCACACCCGAGCCCCGCAGTCATTTTAGGGAAACCATGAAAATTTTCAATTACGGATTTGCCCGCTATGAGGCTGTGCATTTTGCCCAGAGCGGAGAACGGATCAAAACCGTCAAAGTAGGCAAGGGTACTATAGATCAGGTGGGTGTTATTGCGGGTGCGGATATAGCTATGGCCGTGCCCAAGGGACAAAAGCAAAATTATCGGGGCCAAGCTCTTCTGCCGGAAGAAATCACCGCTCCGCTAAACAAGGGGCAAAAGGTGGGCGACTTTGTTTTGCTGGAAGGAGACAAGGAAGTACAGCGGGTGCCTCTGCTGGCTCAAAATCAGGTCGGCCGGGCTTCGGTGTTCCGTCAAATGCACAAGGCCCTGGAGCAGATTTTTTAGCGGCTCCTAATGTCAAAATGGGAGTGTCGCCAAACTACTTTCTTGAAGTAGTAAGCGACGCTCCTTTGCCTGGATTCAGCCGATTATTCGATAATAATCCGGTATCCTTGCCAAAAGCCGCCGCACTATGAACTATTTAGCCCGTTGTGCAACAGCTCGCATTTCTTTGGGAACCTGCTTTTGAGTCTGGGATTGCTTTGCTGCGTTCGCAGTAACAGTTGCAGAAGATGGTAGCAGATAGATGACTACTAGATGATTACTCTTTTTCAGGGTAAGAAGTATGCTTTGGACAGATACATTAATGATTTATCTGGGCCGAGGAGCTGCCGAAAATACATATTTCACTTGATTGAGTTGATATTGCCTGCCTTATATGGTAAAATATAGCAATGTATATAAACATTTTTAGCGAGCTGAGGTGGTTAGTTGTGAATTATACAATTAAAAAGGTAAATAATTATCTCATAGTTTCGGTGATGGGTGATGTGGATATCAGCCTGACTGATTCGCTGCGTGAAGATGTGGATCGGGCGTTGACGGAACATGGTGTCAACCGGCTTATTTTTGACTTAACTGAAGTTGATTTCGTGGACAGCGCCGGTTTGGGGGTCATTTTAGGTCGTTATAAAAAAATTGCCGCCGGTGGCGGGAAGGTATACCTGGCGGGCGCCAAGCCGCAAGTGAAAAAAGTGCTGGATTTGTCCGGGTTGCCGCGTTTAATGGAAATATACCCTTCTTTGCGCATGCTGCTGGATAAAATCGGGTAAAGTAGATGTGGCGAACTCGTTCAGCTAAAAGCTGAACAGCGGGGCTTCAAATGGGGCTTCCGCCCCACCCGAAGTAAAAATAGGAACTCCCACCCATAGAAGTGGGAGTCTTGGAATTTGATAATCACAAAGCATTCAACCAATATATTAGCTGGTATATAGATAAATACCGAGTAGTTTTAAAGGAGGTTGTGGAATTGAATAAAGCCGTACTTGAGTTTTCCAGCCGCTCGTCAAATGTGGCTTTTGCACGGGTGGCGGTGGCAGCTTTTGCATCTCAGTTGGATTTTACACTATCTGATTTGGAAGAAATAAAGGTGGCGGTTTCCGAAGCAGTGACTAATGCTATTATACACGGCTATGATAGTAATCCGGATCATACGGTTCGGTTGGAAATAAAAGTGGCCGAGGAGTTTTTAGAGATTGAAGTAATAGATGGAGGCAGGGGAATAAAGGATATTTCCAAGGCCCTGGAACCGGTCTATTCCACCGATCCCGAGCGCATGGGTCTGGGATTTGCTTTTATGCAGTCATTTATGGAAAAGTTTGCATTGTCTTCTTCCCCGGATCAAGGCACCCGGGTAAAAATGAGCAGAAGGGCAGGGGCACCCGGCTGTAAGGCAATGCGTGAGCAATAGGGGGAATAACCATGAGTAACCGGTTAATGGAAATGAACCTGCCCCGCTTTCCTCTGCTTAAGGATGCGGAAATGAAAGAGCTGCTGACCCGGGCCCAAACGGGGGACGAGCAGGCCAGAGAACGCCTGGTTAATTGTAATTTAAAGCTGGTTTTTAACCTTGTCAAGCGGTTTCAAAACCGGGGTTATGAGCTGGAAGACCTTTTTCAGATCGGCTGTATTGGACTGATGAAGGCCATTGATAAGTTTGATATGAGCTACAATGTGCGTTTTTCCACTTATGCGGTGCCCATGATAGTGGGCGAGATCAGGAGGTTTTTGCGAGACGATAATCACGTCAAGGTAAGCCGCTCTATTAAAGAAACCGCTTATAAAGTGCAGCAGACGCGGGATATACTGGTAGCTAAAATAGGCCGTGAGCCTTCTATTAATGAAATTGCCGCCGAACTGGGCATACCCAGGGAAGAAGTAGTTACGGCGCTGGAGGCGTCCCAATCTCCCGCCTCCATTTATGAAACACTGCACCAGGATGACGGCGATCCTATTTACTTATTGGATCAGTTGAGCGAGAGTGACGGGGAGGAAACGCCCTGGCTGGATAATATTGCGATTAAAGAGGTACTTAAAAGGCTGCCGGACAGGGATCGGCTCATACTGCTGTGGCGGTTTTTCGGCGATAAAACCCAGGGGGAGATCGCCAGCCGGCTGGGACTTTCACAGGTGCAGGTTTCCCGCCTGGAACGCCAGGCTTTGCAGAAATTACGGGATATGATGGAAAGTGTTCAATAAGCTGCATAAAAAACAATATAGAACAAATAATACAATTGCCAATAGAATTAATCTTGCAGAGGGGGGATTGTATTATGCATATCAAAGTTATGGAAATGGTGGGAGAGTCAACGGAAGGTTGGCGCAGTGCAGTGCAGTCGGCGGTTTCCGAGGCCTCCAAAACAATAGACGATATTGTCGGTGTGGAAGTCGTCAACTTTACCGCCAATGTGCAAAACGGCAGAGTAGTGGAGTATAAGGCCAATCTTAAAGTAGCTCACACCAGTTAAAAGTAAGGGCACCAATCAAGGTGTCCTGCTTTTTATTACTGGCATTATTATCAAAAGAAACTGTAATATTCCTAATGAGTTTGTTGACTTATAGTATTGAAGTCATTTTAAAATGGTTCCGGTATTTCATTATGCGTGGTTAGGTTGCTGTTGACATATACTTATCACTGGACAGACAAGGGGATAAAATAGTTGGGTAAGCCAATCAACATCATAGTGGTTACAGACGGGGACAAGATGGCCCAAAAAACGGTGGAAACAGCGGCATACAATATTGGGGCCCGCTGTATATCGGCATCGGCCGGTAACCCCACTAGGTTGACCGGCGAGCAGTTGATATATTTAATCAAGCGCGCGGCCCATGAGCCGGTGGTGGTTATGCTGGATGACAAGGGTAAGCACGGCATGGGAAGTGGTGAATCGGCGCTGGCTTACCTGGCCCGTCACCCGGATATACGTATTTTAGGTGTCCTGGCGGTGGCCTCCAATACCGAGTTTACGCATGGAGCGCATGTGGATTTATCAGTGGACTGCCATGGTGAATTAGTGAACGGACCGGTAGATAAGCTGGGGCAGACCAGCGGATACACCGATGATGTACTTTATGGCGATACTGTAGAGGTGTTGGATGAATTAGATCTGCCGGTGATTATAGGCATTGGAGATGTGGGCAAAATGGACTATGCCGATCATCATGCCCGCGGTGCACCGCTAACCACTAAAGCATTACAGGAAATACTAAAGAGGAGTGGATACGATGGCACCCGCTGCCATTGAAAATAAGACCAGACTAAGTAAGCAACTGAAGGTCAACCAGGATTTGCTGGCCGAAAAATTAGCCTTTGATAAAAACTTTGATATTGTCAGGCGGGAAATGATCATCGGCGGCCGCAAAACATTGATGTTGTTTGTCGACGCCTTTGCCAACGCCGAACTGATGACTGACATTTTATATAACTTGCATCAATTGGATCGGGACGACTTGTCGGTGGATGCCTTTCAAAAATTGTTTCTAAAACACATTAATTACGTGGAGGTACAGCCGACAGAATACCTGGAAGACTTGATCGAAAAAATGCTTTCCGGCCCCCTGGCTTTGCTAGTTGATGGCCAGGATCGGGCTATCATGCTGGATGTGCGCACTTACCCGGCCAGAAGTCCTGATGAACCCGATCTGGAAAAAGTAGTGCGAGGTTCACGGGACGGTTTTACGGAAACGCTGGTTTTTAATACCGCGCTGATCAGGCGGCGCATTCGGGATCCCAAGCTGCGCATGGAATATGCTCAGGCGGGCAATCGCTCCAAGACCGATATAGTTATTTGCTATATCGAAGATATTGCTAATGAAGATTTGGTAGACAGTATTCGCGAAAAAATTAAGGCAATTAATATTGATGGGCTTCCGATGGCCGAAAAGGCTGTGGAGGAACTTATCACCCCGGGAAATTATTGGAATCCGCTGCCCAGAGTTCGTTATACGGAAAGACCGGATGTTGCTGCCATACATTTGCTGGAAGGGCATGTGCTGGTGCTGGTGGATACTTCACCCAGTGTTATTATTACCCCGGCCACTTATTTCCATCACCTGCAGCATGCCGAAGAATACCGGCAGAACCCTGCGGCGGGTGTGTTCATGCGCTTGATCAGATTTATGGGGGTAGCTATTTCCGTATTCTTATTGCCCCTGTGGCTGCTGGCAGTGCTGCAGCCCGGCATACTGCCGCCGGCTTTGAAATTTATCGGACCCGATAAAATAGGTGAGATACCAATATTTGTTCAGTTCCTACTTGCTGAAGTGTCAGTGGACATGGTACGCATGGCTACTATTCATACCCCCACGGCGCTGGCCACGGCGGTAGGTCTTATTGCCGCGCTCTTGATTGGTGATTTGGCGGTTACCGTGGGGCTGTTTAACGCCGAAGTAATTATGTACACCGCCGCGGCGGTGGTGGGCAACTACCTTACGCCCAGCTATGAATTGGGTTTTGCCAACCGGCTGATCCGTTTCTTTCTGCTGATAATGGTGGGATTTCTCCGGTTGCCCGGACTGCTGGTGGGTCTGGCGCTGGTGCTGGCGCTATTGATATTCACCCGATCGTTTGGAGTGCCCTACATGTGGCCGCTGATACCCTTTAACGCCAAGGCGCTGTACAGCATTATAGTGCGCCGCCCGGTGCCGGTAACCAATGTGCGGCCCAGCATTTTAAAACCGCGGGATGCTGACCGGCAGGGATTGCCGGTACCGGCTCGCAAACCGGGTGAGAAGAACAAACGACCGGATAAAAAATAGCGGTATCGCCAATTTGCCGGGGTAAGCTAACAGACCAAGTATGCTCTATAAAATGTTAAAGTGTGCTTCTCCTTGCCGAAAAGAAACCCGACATGTGCCGGGTTTCTTTTTCGCCTTACTTCCCGAAAGTAAGTATCCTGAACAGCCCGTGGGTTTTTAAAGGAGTCTTACATTTAATCCACTGCAACCCTGTTGGTGGTATGTTAGCCTATTGTCAAAATATAGATGAATTTTAGTATACCAATTTGGTTTTTAGTTCATAATACCTTAATGTGAGAAAGAACCGGAAAAAACGGGAGGCATTTTGATCATGTCCGCTACAGTGGGTATACCCAGGGCATTACTGTATTATTACTATTATCCCCAGTGGAAAACTTTTTTTGATCACCTGGGAGTGAAAACCGTGGTATCCCGGGAGACCACCCGGGCTATTTTGGAAAAAGGCATAAAATCTACCGTTGATGAAGCTTGTCTGCCGATTAAGTTAGCGGTGGGCCATGTACTGGATCTTAAGGACAGGGTGGACTATATTTTTTTGCCGCGCATTGTCAGTACCGCCCGGCGGGAATACATCTGCCCCAAATTCTTAGGTTTTCCCGATATGGTGCGTAATAATATCAATAACTTGCCGCCGCTGATTGACAATAATATGGATCTATACCGCAAAGGCAGCAGTCTGTACAATTTGTTTTATATGGTGGGCAGGTATTTTACCCACAATCCGGCGAGCATTTATAAGGCCTACAAGGCTTCCATGGAATCACTGCATGTCCATTGCCGGGATATGGAGGCCGGGCGTCTGCCGTTTGAAACGGGGGGTAAAGATAATCAGAACTACCGGACCCGGGATGGTGGTGTGCATGACGTCACCATCGCTGTTATCGGCCACCCGTACAATATATACGACCGGTATATCAGCATGAATATGATTAAGCGGCTGTGGGATTACGGGGCTGACGTGGTAACTGCAGATCAGTTGACGGAAACTGCTTTTCGCCGGGAGGCCGGGAAACTTCCCAAACAGCTGTTCTGGACATTGAACCAGCGCATGGTGGGGGCCGCCTTTTATTACTTCGAGCGGCCGGATGTCGACGGGCTGATTCATGTGGCCTCCTTCGGCTGCGGACCGGATTCCATGACGGGAGAGCTAATCGAAAGGTACGCCCGCCGCAGCTCACGCAAACCGCTGCTGAATCTAACCATTGACGAACATACCGGTGAGGCGGGTATGATCACGCGTCTTGAAGCATTTATGGATATGGTCAGATGGCGTCGTCATTTGGATGATGTAGCCGCTACGTTATAGAGATAATTAGGAAAGGTGCAGATAACCCGTGAAGGTAGTTTATCCCCACATGGGGCATATGTGGATATGCGTCAAGGCTATGCTGGAATATTTGGACGTGGAAGTGGTAGTGCCGCCGCCCTCCAGTAAAAAGACACTGCTGTTGGGGGTCAAGCATGCCCCCGAGTTTGCCTGTATGCCATTAAAGCTAAATCTGGGCAACTTTATGGAGGCCGCCGAGATGGGTGCGGACACAATCGTTATGGCCGGCGGGTGCGGTCCCTGCCGGTTTGGCTACTACGCTCATGTGGAACATGCCATACTGCGTGATCTGGGCTACCGTTACCAGCTGGTAGTATTGGAGCCGCCGCAAAAACACATTGGCGAACTGCTGGGTAAGATTAAGCATATCACCGGCCACCAGTCCTGGCGGCGGGTGATCAATGGTATCCGTTTCGGTTATCATAAGGCTGAGGCGGTGGATCAGTTGGAAAAAATGTCGCATTATTGCCGGCCACGGGAAACCAGGGCAGGTGCTACCGACCGGGCACTGCAAAGCGCCTTGCGGGAAATAATTGCTGTGGATAGGCCGGAAAAGCTGCCGGCGGCCTTAAATAATGCTATGGGCATGATGAACGCTGTATCATTGGACAAGCAAAGGCCGGTGCTGCGCATTGGTCTGGTGGGAGAGATTTACACTTTACTGGAGCCCTTTAGCAACCTTGATATTGAGCGCAAACTGGGCGGTATGGGAGTGGAAGTGGATCGTTCCATCTATCTTAGCGAGTGGATTAATGAACACCTGTTTATGGGGCTTAAGAAGAACAAGGGCGGCAGTAAATTAGCCAAGCAAAAAGCTATTAAATACTTGGGACATTCCGTAGGCGGTCATGGCCTGGAAACCGTGGGCAGTACAGTGTTGTATGCCGAGCGGGGTTATGACGGCGTGATTCAACTGCTGCCCTTTACATGTATGCCGGAAATAGTGGCCCAGAGCATCTTGCCCCGGGTGAGCACGGAATTGGGCATTCCGGTCATGACTTTAATTGTTGACGAGCAGTCCGGTGAAGCAGGTCTGGTTACCAGGCTGGAAGCATTTGTGGATTTGCTGGCCAGGAGAAAACAAACCGGGAAGGTGTTGGCTTAATATGTACGGTTACCTGGGTATAGATGTGGGATCGGTGAGCACCAATATTGTACTTACGGGTGAGGACGGTACGGTAAAACATAGTATTTACCTGCGTACCCGGGGCAGGCCCATCGAAGTGGTGCAGCAGGGGTTAAAACAAATGCAGGCGGCCCTGCCGGGTAAGATAAAAGTGGCCGGTGTGGGCACCACGGGCAGCGGACGGCACCTGGCCGGGGTAATTATCGGTGCCGATATTATTAAAAACGAGATCACTACCCATGCTGTTGCCGCTTCCAATGTAGTGCCCGGTGTGCAAACCATACTTGAAATTGGCGGCCAGGATTCCAAGATAATTATTTTGCGCAATGGAGTGGTAGCCGACTTTGCCATGAATACAGTATGTGCCGCGGGTACGGGGTCATTTTTGGATCAGCAGGCTTCTCGCTTGAATATACAGATAGAAGATTTCGGCTCCCTGGCGCTGCAGGCCGCTGTACCGGTGCGTATTGCGGGGCGCTGCGCCGTATTTGCTGAAAGCGATATGATTCATAAGCAGCAAATGGGCTATAATGTGCCCGATATTTTAGCCGGGCTATGTGAGGCTCTGGTGCGCAATTATCTAAATAATGTAGGCAAAGGTAAGGAAATTTTGCCGCCGGTGGTGTTTCAGGGCGGGGTGGCTGCCAATGTCGGCATGAAAGCCGCCTTTGAAAAGGCTCTGGGTTTTTCGGTGCATGTACCTTTATATTATAATGTTATGGGGGCTCTGGGTGCGGCTATGCTGGCCAGGGAAGCCACCAACCGGAAGAGCACCGGGTTCAGGGGATTTGACGTTGCGGACAGAGAATTTAAAGCCGGTGGTTTTGCTTGTGACGGTTGCCCGAATATATGTGAAGTGGTGGAAATACTGGAATCCGGACAGGTTATTGCCTGCTGGGGCGACCGCTGCGGCCGCTGGAGCAATGCCCTGGCACACCATGAAAAAATTAGTTGATATTGCCCCTTGCGGAAAAATATATCATAGTCTACAATGGGTTTATGATTTTTTTAAACCCGAGTAGAGAGGAGTTCGAGAAGAGATGAGCGATGTAAAAATTTTGCTCACGGAAAAGGAAATGCCCCAAAAATGGTATAATATTATGGCCGACATGCCTAACCTGCCCAAGCCGCCGCTGCATCCGGCCACCAAGCAGCCCGTTGGCCCCGAAGATTTATCCGCTATTTTTCCCATGGAGCTGATCAAGCAGGAAGTCACTCAGGAACGGTGGATTGAGATCCCCGATGAAGTAAGGGAGATATACCGCCTGTGGCGTCCTTCGCCTCTTTGCCGGGCCCGTCGTCTGGAAAAGGCGTTGGATACGCCGGCTAAAATATACTATAAGTATGAGGGTGCCAGCCCGGCTGGCAGCCATAAGCTGAACACCGCCGTACCGCAGGCTTATTTTAATAAGCAGGAAGGCATCAACCGGCTGACTACCGAAACGGGAGCCGGACAGTGGGGTGTGGCCCTCAGTCAGGCCTGTAATTTCTTTGGCATGGAATGCAAGGTTTATATGGTTAAGGTGAGTTACGAGCAAAAACCCTACCGCCGGTCCATGATGCAAATTTATGGTTCCGGCGTGGTAGCCAGCCCCAGCAATGAGACGGAGGCGGGCCGCAAAATACTGGCCGCCGACCCGGAAAGTCCGGGCAGCCTGGGTATTGCCATCAGCGAAGCCGTAGAAGTAGCCGCTCAGCGTGACGATACCA